>JBEVNE010000140.1:0-20846 GCA_040508275.1 Duganella sp. | reverse complement strand
GCCGCCTTCCAGGCGCTGCACGACGCCTACCAGCACGCCCTGCGCATTGCCCCGCAATGGGCTGACGACGACCAGAACGACGCCACGGATGACAGCGTGGCCGTGCTGGCAGATGCCACTGTAGCGCCACTGCCGCCGGAGCCGGAGCCTGAGCCCGAGCTGGAGCCGATTGCAGCACCCATCGTGGCCCCCGCCGTACCGCCGTTGGCACCTGCGCCGCTGCCGCATGCGCCGCACCAGCCGGTAGAGCTGACCGGGCTGGCCAGTCTGGCCGCCGCCGAATCCGCGCCGTCTGCCCCGCCAGCTCCACCGCCCAGCGCCTGGGAAGAAGGCATGGCACTGTGGCAGAAATTCTTGGCTGACAGCGACGCCGACGCCGACGCCGCAAGGGTATTGGCCAAGTTGCAGGCAGACGGCACATTCGACAGCCTGGCCGTCAACGAAGTGTTCGAGCTGCGTGCGCTCGAACATTGCGCCCGGGCCGATTGCCGGCCGGCCTTGCGCACGGCGCTGGTGCAGCACTTCCGCTGGGAAGATGAACACGCCCACCTGGAACGGAGCAACGCCGCCGCCGTCAACGAAACCCTGGGCCGCTACCACGCCCACCAGTCGCTGCTGATCCTGCGCGAGCGCGCAGCAGGCAGCGAACCGTTGCAAGCTTTGCTGGCAAGCAGTGCCCCGCGCCGGTCGATGAAAACCCGCAATGCCAGCTTCATGAAGGAGCTGCGCAATCACCTGGGCGAAATCCGTCACCGCTACCCGGAACTGCTGCACTATGAACTGAACCCGGATGTCGTCGCCTGGTGGCAGCAGCAGGCCGACCAGCGCCGGTATTACGTCAGCACGGCCGTCTGGTCGCTGGTGCTGGCCTGGCTGCTCTATGTCGGCGTGCAGTTCGCCCTGCACGAGTACGGCATGCTGGCAACCATCGGCAGCGCGCAGCGCGACAAGCAAAACGCCGTGTCGTTCGGCCTGTGTGCGCTGCTGTCATTCGGGCTGCTGGCCTGGAACGCCCTGCGCACGCCGCCAGAGGGCGTGAGCGCCGTGCAGGCCTGGCGCGACCGCTGCCTGCCCTACCTGTTCTACTACCTGCAGCCCGGTAAAAACCGGCAACTGGCCTGGCTGGCGCAGGTGCTGGCCTGCCTGCTGCTGATGCTGATTCCCGATCCGCTGCCGCTGCTGCAGTGGGCCATTCAGCTGGTGCTCGGCATCTGCGCGCTCAACGGCCTGTTCGCGCCGCCGCATGCGCTCAGCAACCGCAATTATGTCTTCGTGATCGTTGCCACGCTGGTGTTTGCCCACTGGCTCAGTGACGACCTGTATCCCCAGCATCACTACCTGGCCAGCATGTTGGCCGCCATCTGCATCGCCAGCCTGGCGCTGCGCGGCAGCGCCGCCCTGCGCGCAGAGTTGGGCGTAACTGCGGCGGCGCTCAAGCTGGCTCGCGGTGCATGGCTGGCCGGCGGCGCGCTGCTGTTTGCCGGCATTGCCAGCGCCGTGCTGCCGCTGGTGCTGGCGCAACTGCTGGCCATCGCCGCCTGCTTTGGCGGCCTGCTGCTGACGCGCGTAAGCGCTGCGCCACAATTCTTCGTGCCGCTGGCGCTGCTTACCGCGTTTGCGCTCTCGAATAAAACACTGTTGCACTTCCAACTACAGCCACAGGCAACCCTGCTCCAGTGGGGTTTGTTCGTGGTGGGGCTTTTCATGGTCGTCAGCCTGGCCAAATCGTTCAGGCCAGTCGAGCATTTTTCATGATTTTTTTTGCGCTGCGGCGCCCTTGATCCTTACTGATACTTAAGCAGGCACTATGTCCACCCAAGCCAATTTATTCGACGATACCCCGTTGGAGCCGGCAGCAGCCGGCCAGCCGCCGCAACCACCGATGCCGCCCAACGGCGGCGGTGGTGGTGGCGGTTCCGGCAGTGATGACGGCGGTGAATCGCTCACCCTGTCCACCTTTGCCGAACGCGCCTACCTCGATTACGCCATTTCGGTGGTCAAGGGCCGCGCCCTGCCCGACGTCTGCGACGGCCAAAAGCCGGTGCAGCGCCGCATCCTGTATGCGATGAACGAAATGGGCCTGAACGCCACCGCCAAGCCGCGCAAGTCGGCCACCGTGGTCGGCGACGTGCTCGGTAAATTGCACCCGCACGGCGACCAGTCGGTGTACGACGCCATGGTGCGCATGGCGCAGGATTTTTCGCTGCGCTATCCGCTGGTCGATGGCCAGGGTAACTTTGGTTCGCGCGACGGCGACGGCGCCGCAGCGATGCGCTACACCGAAGCGCGCCTGACGCCGATCGCCAAGGTGCTGATGGACGAGATCAATCTCGGCACCGTGGAATTTCAGGCCAACTACGATGGTTCAACCGAAGAACCGAGCCTGCTGCCGGCACGCCTGCCGATGGTGCTGCTCAACGGCGCCTCCGGTATTGCCGTGGGCCTGGCGACGGAAATCCCGTCGCACAATCTGAACGAAGTGGCGCAGGCGGCAGTGGCGCTGATCCGCAACCCGAAGATCAGCCACAGCGAGCTGATGGCGCTGGTGCCCGGCCCCGATTTCCCCGGTGGCGGCCAGATCATCACGCCGGCAGCGCAGATCAGCGATATGTATGCGAGCGGGCGTGGCAGCATGAAGGTGCGCGCGCGCTGGAAGATCGAAGAGCTGGCGCGTGGCCAGTGGCAGGCGGTGGTCACCGAACTGCCGCCCGGCACCTCGTCGCAAAAGGTGCTGGAAGAAATCGAGGAACTGACCAATCCCAAGGTCAAGATGGGCAAGAAGGCGCTGTCGCCCGAGCAGTTGGCGCTGAAGTCGCTGATCCTCAATTCGCTCGACACCATCCGCGACGAATCGGGCCGCGCGGCGGCAGTGCGCCTGGTGTTCGAGCCCAAGTCGAAGAACCAGGACCAGACCGAGTTCATGCTGATGCTGCTCGCGCATACGTCGCTGGAATCGTCGGCCTCCATCAACATGGTGATGATCGGCGGCGACGGCCGTCCGCGGCAGAAGGGATTGACGGAAATCCTGCAGGAATGGATCGAATTCCGCTTTGCCACCGTCACCCGCCGCACCCAGTTCAAGCTGGGCAAGGTCGATGCGCGCATCCATATCCTGGAAGGCCGCGAAACCATTCTGCTCAATATCGATGAAGTGATCCACATCATCCGTAATGCCGACGAGCCGAAAGCGGCGCTGATCGAGCGTTTCCGCCTGTCGGACACGCAGGCCGAAGATATCCTGGAAATCCGCCTGCGCCAGCTGGCGCGCCTGGAAGCGATCAAGATTCAGCAGGAACTGGCCGAGCTGCGCAAGGAAAAAGGCATGTTGCAGGACCTGCTCGACAATCCGTCGTCGATGAAACGCACCATCATCAAGGAAATCGAGGCCGACGCCAAACTGTATGGCGACGCCCGCCGCACCATGATCGAAGAAGCGCAAAAAGCCGTGGTCGAGCAAAAAGTGGTGGACGAGCCGGTGACCGTGATCATCTCGGAAAAAGGCTGGATACGCGCCCGTACCGGCATCGGCCACGACGCCAGCCAGTTCACCTTCAAGGCCGGCGATACGCTGTACGGTGCTTTTGAATGCCGCACGGTGGACAACCTGCTGGCCTTTGGCAGCAACGGCAAGATCTACTCGGTGCCGGTGGCGGCCTTGCCAAATGCGCGCGGCGATGGCGTGCCGGTCACCACGCTGATCGACCTGGCCAGCGGCGCCCGCATCCTGCACTACTTCGCCGGCAATGGCGCGACCCAGTTGATGCTGACTACCAGCGCAGGCTTTGGCTTCATTGCCAAGGCCGCCGACATGGTCAGCCGCATCAAGGGCGGCAAATCGTTCATCACGCTCGATGACGGCGACGTACCGCTACCGCCGTCGGTGGTGGGACCGGAGGCAAACGCCGTGGCGGCGCTGTCGGCCAATGCCCGCGTGCTGGTGTTCGGTCTGGATGAAATGAAGGTGCTGACCAATGGTGGCCGCGGCGTGATCCTGATGGAACTGGAAGACAAGGAAACGCTGGTAGCGGCCAAGCCGATCAGCCAGAAAGGCGTGATCGTCAGCGGCATCGGCCGTGGCGCCAAACCGCAGGATGTCAAGCTGTCGGCGTCGGCGCTGGCCGATCACATCGCCAAACGCGCCCGCAAGGGCAAGGCGCTGGCGACCAAGATCAAGCCTCTCGGCCTGACTCCGGTCGTTTAAGTCTGGTAAAGCGAAACGGCCCTGCGGGGCCGTTTGCTGTTAACACTACATCAAAAATCGACGTTAGCTGACAGCCACAGGCGACGCCCTTCCTGGGTATTGGTGTACCGGTTGCCGTAGCTGTAGGCGGCAGTCGAGGTAGCGCGGTACGCGTGGTAGTCGTTGAAGTCCTTGTTGAGCAAGTTATAGATCGCGGCGTTCAGCGTCACCGTCGGCGTCAGCTGGTAGCTGCCGCCCAGGTGCAGCAGGGTGTAGCCCTGGTAGTCGCCCAGCGTTTCCTTGGCGGCGCGGGTGGTGGCCGACGTGCCCGGATCGCGGAAGCGGTCGCTGCGGAACTCGGCGCGCACCCAGCTCTTCAGGTCAGGCGTGATGTCCCAGCTTACGCGGGTATTGACCATGTGCTTGGGCGTATCCGTCAACGGTTTGCCGGCATTGGCGCCGCTTTTCTGTTCGCTCTCGGTGTAAGTGTAGTTGGCTGTGGCAGACAGGGTTTTGCTCAGCGCTACGCGGGTGTTGAATTCAAAACCACGCGTGACAGCCTTATCGACGTTGATCGACTGGCCGAAGGTATCGACGTTGGGCCAGTTGCCAAAGTCGGCGCAATCGGGGCGATTCGGCGATACGCGATAGCTGCAGTTGAGCAGACCGGTGCCGCTGGTGATCTTGTCCTTGAAGTCGTTGTTGAACAGCGTGGCGCTGGCAGTCCAGCCAGCGAGGTTGTCGAAGTGCGCGCTCAACTCGCTGGCGGTGCTGGTCTCGGGTTTCAGTCCCGGGCTGCCTACCAGCGGAATCGTGCCCTGGCCGCCAAAGCCGTTAATACCGGGCGACAGCTGTTCCACGCGCGGGGTTTTGTAGCCCTGGCTGACGCCGCCCTTGATGGTCCAGTTGGGAGTGGCGCTCCATACCGCATAAGCACGCGGGCTCAGTTGGTCGCCAAACACGCTGTGGTCGTCGTAGCGCGCGCCCAGCGTCAGCGCCAGCTTCTCGGCCAGGCGCCATTCGTCTTCCAGGAACAGGGCTTTTTGCGTGAACTCGAATTTTCTTGGCGCCACGCCGTCAGTCATTTCAGCTTTCCACCACTGGGCGCCGATGGTGGACATGTGATTCCCCCATGGCAGTACCAGCTTGGTGTCGAATACGCGGCTTTCCACTTCCAGCGTACGCGGACCGCCAGCCACGGCGCCCGGCGTGCCCGGCGGGATGGTGCGACCGATGGTTTCGGTCTGGTTGACCATGTAGCTGCTGTCGATGGTGCCCCAGCCCAGGCGGCCCGTGTGCGCCAGCGTGTACTGGTCACGCTTGTATTTCTGCTCGCTGGCGTAGCCTCCCGTACCGAGCGTACCCAGTTGGGCGCGCGAGTTGTCGTAGGTCTGGCGTCCCGCTTCAACGTCGAGCGTAATGCTGTGCGCACGGTTGGGCGTAAACGCCAGGCGGCCGCCGTAGTTGTTGACTTCCGAACGCACCGGATTGGCGCCCATATTTGGCACGAAATCGCTGCCGTCGATCCGGTCGTAGCTGACATTGGCCGCATCACGGCGCAAGGTGCTGCCGCGCAGGGACAAGCCCAGCAGGTCGGTGCTGAGCGGACCGCTCAGGTAAAAGCGGCCGGACTTGATGTCGCCGAATTCCGATTCCTGCTGCGCCGTGTAGTCGGCGCCCACGGAACCCAGCCATTTTTTACCCACCTTGCGGGTGATGATGTTGACCACGCCGCCCATGGCGTCGGAGCCATACAGGGTGGACATGGGGCCGCGTATCACTTCGATGCGCTCGATGGCGGCCAGCGGCGGCATGAAGCTGGTCTGGGTGCCGCCGAAGGCGTTCGGCGTGACATTGCCGGCCGAATTCTGGCGGCGGCCATCGATCATGATCAGCGTGTATTCGCTGGGCATGCCGCGAATGCTGATGTCCATGCCGCCGGTCTTGTCGCTGGCGGCGCCCACGTCAATACCCTCCACGCTTTCCAGCGCCTGGGTCAGGTTGCCAAAACGCTCGCGCTCCAGGTCTTCGCGCGTGATCACGGTGATCGACGCCGGTGCTTCCTTGATGTTCTGCTCGAAGCCGGCGGCCGATACCACTACTTCCGCCATGGTCTGGGTGGTAGCGACCTGCGTGGCGGCAATTTGCGCCAGGGCGCTGGTACCGGCGCCGCCGAGCATGGCGGCAATCGCGATAACCAGTGCTTTCTTGCGGGCGGGGGTAGTGGAGGCGTGAAGCGTAGGATCGGTGTAACGGGTGCTGCTGGACATGCTTTCTCCCTGTGTGACGTTAAATATTATTTTTGCGCGCATTCTATCGATAATGCGAATCATTATTATTAATATTTAATTAGGGGAAACTTAAGACCAGGAAATATCATGAAAAATGCCACATCGTTCAGCGAACAATGTGGCATCTTCGTTGAAATGCGCGTTAACCGCGCATCGGGCGACTGCTTGGCAGCTTAGTGCTTGGCAGCAGCTTCTTTCACTTCAGCAGCAGCTTTGGCGCGTACTGCATCGGTTTTGTTGGCGGCCAGTGCTTTGTCTTCAGTGGCGTCAACGGTTTTCTTGATGGCTTTGGCGTCCGCTTTCACGGTTTTCTTTTCAGCCTTTTCAACGGCCTTGGCGACGTCTTTCTGGCCTTCGGCAGCAGCTTTGGCTTTGTCTTCAGGATCGGCCTTGGCCACTTTTTCGTTGGCTTTGGCAGCTTCGGTATTTACCTTGGCTTGCTGTTCAGCGTGGACCTGGTCGGCTTTGGCAACAGCCTTGTTGGCTTTTTTGTCTGCCTTGGCGTCAACCTTGGCTTCTTTTTGCTGCGCTTTGGCGATGTCCTTGTTGGCTTCCTGCTGGGCGCGGGTCACTTCAGGAGTTTGTGCGAAAGCAGCGGTAGCGAACAGGCCGGCGATCAGGGTGGCGACGATTTTGCTCATGATAGTTCCTCTCAAAGTATGTTTGGATACGTTCTTATGTAGGGGCAAGGCCCTTAAGGGTCTTGCCTTCCATCCGCTTTCCGTTCTTGGAAGAAGCGCTAGGTCACGGGTTCAGAATATCCAAAGCGGCAACTATTGACTGTTCGTTACCGTACCAAATCGTCTATTTGATTGCAGGACGGGAATATAAGTCGATGATGGTGCTGATCGCGTCCGCGCATACCGAGCAGAACTTGTCGCTGCGGTCGAACATCAAACATTGCATTTCAGGCCGGTAATAGCCGCGCGCTTCGTAGTTGGCGCCCTCGAACGCGCCTACCGTGTGGTGGTGCGGGTCGCGTGAAAATAGCGCGTTGCTCTGTTCCAGATCGCGCTGGAACAGCGCACTCATTTCCGCTTCCGGGCGCTGCTTGCTGCGCAGCGCAGCCCGTTCCTGCTGGAAAGCGCGCGCAGCGGTCTCGTATTCTTCCTTCGGCCATGGGGTCGGCAACGGCGTACCTTGCCTGACGAATTTTTTCCACTTCAGCTGTGCGGGATCGCCCAGCGCGGTGGCGTTGGGCTCCCACGGTTCGCGCCGCGTACTGGCGCTGGCATAGGCGACGGGCGAGGTGTAATACTCGTCGGCGAGACCGGCAAAGTGATGGCCGAACTCGTGGACAAACAGGTAGTTGGCCCAGTCGTTATTGGCTGCCGCCGTGCTGAACTGGCCAAAAATGCCGCCACCGCCATAGGTGTCGTTGTTGACCAGGATTTCGATGAATTCATAGGGCGCGTTTTGCGCCAGTTCGCGCAGGGCGCGGTTATCGGTGGTCAGCACATAACGTTCGCTGCCGAAAATGTCGTAGCGCGTACCGAGTTGCGAGGCGTGGTGCACCCCGGTCGAGGGGCGCGACACGCCCGATTGCGCAGTAGGCAGGGCCAGCGCCCAGACATTGAAATCGCTGGCACGCTCCTTGAACGGCGACACCGTAAACAGGTGGTCGGCCAGCTTGCGGGCGCTCGCTTCAAATTTTTTCATTTCGGCGCCGGTGTAGCCGTCTCCAAGTATCAGCAGATCGACCTTGTCTTTCGGGTCGCCATGGACGCGGATGCCGATCGGCTCGAGCACGGGACCTGGGCTCTTGCGCACCACGTCCAGCGCTTCGGTATCGATATTGGTGCTCCACACCAGCGAGAAGGCGCCGCCCTCATCGCGCTTGAGGATACGCACGCGCACCGGTTGCTCGGGCTTGGGAAAACGCACCGACTCCTGAAAGCCGCGATTGGTATGCGCCGCTTCGGCGGTGCTGGCCCATTCGGCAAATACGGTGGAAAAGCCGCGCGAGTACAACAGCTTGCCGGTCTTGGCGTCCACCACTTCGACCAGGTTGTTGCCGCGATTGGTGTCGTCGATGGTGCGGCTCAGGTCTCCCGGCCACGGCAGCGGTTCGATGACGACGCGGTCGATGGCGTACTGTTCGGATTTGGCGTTACCGCTGTGAAAATAGTCAAGGCGGACAGTGGCGGGCTGGGAGGTGCCAGCAGCGCCAGCAGCGGCGCTTGCCACCAGTGCAAGCAATGACAGCGCGCTAAACAACAATGAATGCAGCATGGATACCCCGGAATTATCAAAAACGTGATTGTAGGGCAGATCGTTGTGGCGCTCGGGCTAGCGGTAAAACAGCGCCTGCGCCAGCCGCGCCGGCTACTGGCGCGACGATACGCCGCCATCCTGCCCGGCATCGAGCTGGCGGATATCGAGCTGCAGGTTGAGGATGGAATAGCGCGGCGAATCGGCTTTGGGATAGCCGATGCTGTCCGCAGTTTTGCGGAAGGTAAAGCGGAAACCGGGTTCCGGTGGATCGGTTTCGCGGCCGCTGGTGGCGATGCCGATCGCTTCGCTGCCTTGGTTGTTCATCAGGTTCTCCATCAGCTCCACCACCGCATTGCGGCCCAGAATATCGGCTGAAAATACCGGCTGCTGCGCCAGCGGGCGCTGGTCTGCCGTGCCTGCGCCTGGCTTGGCAACGGACGGCAGGAAGGTATGGGTGGCCAGGTCGTAGCGGTCGCCGCGATCAAGGTAGCTGAGTACGGCGTTCGAGACATTGAAGCCGCTGCGCCGTTCATCGGTGCTGGCACGGGAAAGGTCGATCAGCAGCGCGCCCATGGCGCCGACGATTTCCACCTGGCGCCGGCGATCAATCACCATGGCGGTGTTTTCGTCGATGCCCAGGCCCAATTTGTAGCCTTTCTTGAGCATGGCGGGGATCATGCGCGCAAAGCGACCACGCACCAGCAGGTGCTGATCGACAAACACGTCGTCGCCGATAAAGCCCAGCCCCGGAGCGATATCGCGCCCATCCGCCACGCCCGAGCGCAGCGTGGCAAACACCGATTGCGGCGCATAGAACATGGTGCTGCTCATGATGGCGGCGCCGGCGCTGTCGCCGGCCACCACGCCGCCGCGCCGGTACACGTCCCACACGGCGTCGAGCACCGCCGTGCGGCTGCCGTCGGCGCGCACCAGCGCCTCGGTAATGCGCGACTGGTCGCCACCGGGGAAGAACACGCCGCCGGCGCTGCGCACGCTGCGCGCCAGCTCTGCATCCTCGGCCACCTTGCGGTAATCGCTGTCGGCCAGCCGCACCGACAGCGGCACCACGAAGGCGGCGGCGCCATAGCTGTTCAAACGTTCGGAAATCCAGGCGCCGGCCCGTTCGGGATTGGCGCTGGCGGCAGGCAGCACGGCAATGCGCGCGCCCGGCCCACCGGCCAACGCCACCACGCGCTGCCAGACCTCGGCGTTATCGGCTTTGAGGCCGCCGCCGATGATGACCAGGGTGCCTTGTGGGGGCGGTGGAGCAACAGCGGTCGCGGCGAGCGGGATGGCGGCGAGCAGCATGGTCTTGATCAGATGGCGAAACATCTTAGCTCCCTGAAAACCCCTACCGATACCGATACAAGGGTTGCTGCATCTGAATCGGCCGGATATCCATGCGCAGCTTGAGCACCGAATACGCTTCCACCTCGGTCGAGCTATAGCCTACGCTGTTGACGGTTTTGCTGAAGCGGAACTCAAAACCCATATCGGGATAGGAATCGCGCGGGTTGCCGAAGGCGATGCCGATGGCGTCCTGCTGGGCGTTGTCGATCAGGTTGACCATCAAGTCCAGCACCGCGTTATTGCCGAGGATATCGTTGGTATAGACCACCCCGCGCGTATCGGGCTGGCTGGGATCGAGCTTGTTGTCGGCCTTGTCGGGTGACGGCGTGAATTCGCGCGTGACCAGGTTGAACTTGTCGCCGCGATCGAGGTAGCTGATGCTGGCGTTACTGACATTAAAACCCTTGATGGCACGGTCGGTGATCGCCGCCGAGACGTCGAGCAGCAAGGCGCCGCTGTAGCCGATAATTTCCACATCGCGCTTGGCATTGACCACCATGGCGGTGTTCTCGTCGATGCCCAGGCCAATCTGATAACCTTTTTTTAACATCACCGGAATCATGCGCGCAAAGCGCCCACGCACCAGCAGGTGCTGGTCAACGAAAACGTCATCGCCGATAAAGCCGAGGCCGGGAGCAATTTCATTGCCGTCAGTCACACCCTGCTTGAGCATGTCGAGCGTGGCCTTGGCGTCGTAGAACATGGTGGTGCTCATGATGGCCGCGCCGGCGCTGGAGCCGGCCACCACGCCGCCTTCGCGATAGACTTCCCACACAGCTTCCAGCGCCGCCGTGCGCGAACCGTCCGGGCGCACCAGCGCCTTGGTAATACGGGCCTGGTCGCCGCCGGTAAAGTAGATGCCGGTGGCGGAATGAATCATGGCGACGATTTCAGGGTCTTCGGCAGCCTTGCGGTAGTCGCTATTGGGCAGGGTGACGCCCAGCGGGATGAAAAATGCCTGGGCGCCGTACTGATTGAGTTTGTTGACCGTGTTCTGGGCAGCGTTTTCCGGGTTGATCGAGGCCGAGCCGAACACGCCGATGCGTGCGCCCTTGCCGCCGGCCAGGCGCACGATGCGTTGCCACACTTCAGCGTTATCAGCACGCAAACCACCACCGATGATGACCAGGTTGCCCGCCGGCGGCGCCAGTACCGGCTTGGGCGGTGGCACCGCCTTGGCCGGTTTGACAGCTTTGGCATTGGCCGGCGCCTTGCCCGCCGGCGCGCCCTGCGCCGCGTGCACGCCAAAACTGGTCAACACCAACAGCCAGAGCACGAACAGGCGCTGGCACGAAAAACCTGAAAATGTCATGTTGCCCTTCCGAAGATGAAACCGGCGCCGGGGCTTGCGCGCGGCGCCGTTGTAAAGCAGATGATACCAATCAATTACTTAAGGGTATATTACATTGTTGAGGGACATGGAAGGACATCTCACTTGAACGCGTAATTGGCGCTGGCAAAGAAGCGGCGGCCACGCACGTCGGTATAGGTGGGATCGTAGCCGGACAGGAAGAAGAAGGCCTGGTTGGAGAATGGCGGTGCACGATTGAAGATGTTCTGCATGCCGGCACGCAGCTTGAACGCCTTGTTGACTTGCCAGGAGCCCGACAGATCCCACAGCGAGTACGAGGTGACGCGGTTTTTCGCCACCACCGTGCCGTCATCGACGTTAATCGCCGAGTTCTGATCGGTATAGCCGCTCGAGAAGGTGTTGGACAGCGTGGCCGCCAGCGGGCCGTTATCCCAGTCCATCGAAATCGTATGGCGCCAGCGCTGCACCACGCCGTCGGTGACAAAACGGCCCAGGTTGCTCACGAAAGGATCGCCATTGGCGGTCTGGATTTTGGAATCGAGCACGTAAGTACCGGACAGGCGGCCGCCAAAACGGCCGGCAAAGGTTTGCACGCCGCTGTAGTCGAGTACCAGGTCCAGGCCCGAGGCAACCTGGGCGCCGCGGTTTTCCTTGCGCAGCTCGATGTAATCGATATCGTTGTCCTCGTCGCGGTGGACGAGGTTGCCGTACTTGGCCAGATTGCCGAGGATGATGTCGTCACCAAGTTCGCTGATCAGGTCAGTGCGCCGGATGCGCCAGTAGTCGAGCGTCATCGAAGCGTTTTTCGATGGCTGGATCACCATGCCCACCGAGGCCTGGGTGCTGCGCTCGGGCTTGAGGTTGGCGTTGGAATAGCGGCGCGTGCTCCAGTTGTCGGCGCAATCGGCATAGTTGAAGTCAACCGTGGCGCAGTAGACCGGGTCGGGCAGCGTGGCGGTGGTGCTGTAGATGGTGGCGCGATACAGGTCGTTCATCGACGGCGCGCGGAAACCGCGGCCGGCCGAGGCGCGGAACAGCATGGTCTTGGTCGGCGTGTAGGTCAGGCCAATTTTGGGGCTGGCGGCGCCGCCGATCACCTGGTAGCGGTCGTAGCGGGCCGACAGCTGCGCTTCGATCTGCTTGGTGAACGGCAGCAGAAGTTCGCCGTAAATCGCCTTGACCTTGCGGCTGTTGCTGTTGGCGCGCTCCTCTTCCGGCGCCGGATCGTTGTTGATGTTATCGCTCAGCAGCAGGGCCGACGGCGTGTAGGTAGTGCGTTCGCGCCGGTACTCGCCGCCGACCGCCAGTGCGGCGTCGCCGCCGGCCAGCGTGCCGACCGTGTGCGAGAGCTTGAAGTCGATCGAATCCATGGTGCCGCGCGCGCGCCGCACCACGTCGTCCACCTGGATGCGGTTGAGCAGATCGATGCCGGCCTGGCTCGACGGGCCAAATGGATTGATCAGGCCATTGGCGATACCGGCCAGCAGCTGGTCCTTGAGCAGGTAGCCGTGGGTGTTGCGGTCCTTGATTTCATTCACGCTGTGATTGAGGCCGATATCGTAATCCCAGCCGTTGGCGGTGCCGGTCAGGCCGACCACGTAGCGCTGGCTTTCGCTGGTGAGCTCGGTGGCGCGGCGGCCCGCTTCGGTCAGGCGCATGCGCAGGCCGACCGTGACCGGGGCATCGGGATCGGCGTCTTCCTCGGGCGAGAGCGTGTAGCCGGCAAAGGCCGGAATGCGGCGGTAATCGATTTCGCCATCATCGGCGCGCGCGCCCGAACCGATGTACCAGGTTTTCGAGCGGCTCAGCGCCACCTCGGCGTACAGCTGGTTGTTCGGATTAAGCTGCAGCACGCCGCGGGTGAGGAAATTGGTCTTTTCCGAGCGCGGGAACAGCTCGGTGTCGCCCATGTAATCGTAGGTGCAGGCGTCCACCCCGCCGATCCCGGCCGGCAGGTACAGGTTGGCCGGCGGCGCGCAGTTGGGCACCGACGGGTTGATCGTGCGGTTGGTGATCGGCTGGCCGTTGATGGTGAAGTTTTGCGCCTGCAGCTCGTCGCGCTGGGCGCTCGACAGGCGGATATTCGACGGCGAAGTGTAGCTCGACAGCAGGTGCGGCAGGCGCTCGGGCACGCGCAGGTCGCGGATGAACTGGCGCTGCGCGGTGCTGAGCGCGCTGGTCTTCTGGATATCGGCGACGGCAAAAATATTAAAACCGTTTTTATCGAGGTCGCCGTAACCGGCGGTAATGCTGGCGGTGCGCTTGCCGGCGCCGCCTTCCTGGGTTTTGTTGCCGTAGGTGTTCAGTTCCACGCCCTGGAAATCCTTGCGCGTGATGAAGTTGATCACGCCGCCGATGGCGTCGGTGCCGTACAGGGCCGAGGCGCCGTCGAGCAGCACTTCCACGCGCTGGATGGCGGCGGCGGGAATATTGTTGAGGTCCACGCCGGCATCGTCGCCGGGCGAGGCAAAGTTGGCCATGCGGCGGCCATTGAGCAGCACCAGCGTGGACGAGGTGCCGATGCCGCGCAGGTTGGCGCTGTTAAAGCCGCGCTGATCGCCGCCGACATTGATGCTGGCGCCGTCGGTCAGGCCGCCGACGTTGGACGACAGCCGGGCCAGGATTTCGGACGCCGTGGTCACGCCGACTTTTTCGATATCGGCGCGCGAAATCACCTGCACCGGCAGCGCGGTTTCCGCTTCGATGCGGCGAATCGCCGAGCCGGTGATTTCCACGCGTGGCAGCGGCTTGGCCGGCGCTGCCTGCTCAGTTGCCTGCCCGGTTGCCGGCGCCTCGGCGCTCTGCTGCGCCATGGCCATCGGCGCCAGTCCCATCAGGCCCAAAGCTGCCCCCCAGCCGAGAGTGCGGCGCACCGCGTGTGCCATCGTGGAAATTTGCATGCCGTGCAACTCAGCCATAGTATTCTCTTGGTAAGTGGGCACCTTGAAAAACTACTGCGCGATCCGCTATCGCCTCTCCGTTGCTCAGCGTACCTCCGTACGCTTCCGCTACTCAAGACGATAACGAACCGCTCGCTACGTTTTTTAAGGCGCCCTAATGTTATATACAAATAAAACTATTGAACTTACTGTACGCATAACCAGAAAAAAACTCAAGAAAGCACCGCTCGATTCGTGCACTATGATTTACTTTGTGAAAATAGTGCTACATACTCAAGCGCTCTCAGACATTTACCCTGCCGTACGCCACCATGCAAGTACAAAAACATCCTCTTTCCGCTCCGCACAGCAGCACCGCGTTCGAGCTGACCAGTTTCCATTTCGGCACCGCTGGCGCCGGCAAAAAAATCTATATCCAGGCCTCGCTGCATGCCGATGAAGTACCGGGCATGCTGGTGGCGCAGTTTCTGCGCAAGCAGCTGACCGAACTTGAGCAGCAGGGCCGCATCAGCGGAGAAGTCATCCTGGTGCCCGCGGCCAATCCTATCGGCCTGGCGCAAGCCATCCAGGGCGCGGCGTTCGGCCGTTTCGACCTGACCACCGGCATCAATTTCAACCGCAATTACAAGCACGTGTTCGACGAACTCAAGGTCGAACTCGACGGCAAACTGGGCCAGGATGCGCAAGCCAATGTGCGCCTGATCCGCGAACACGCGCGCGCCTCGATCGCCACCTGGCAGCCGAAAACGGACGCCGAAACGCTGAAAAAAGCCCTGATGACGCTGGCCATCGACGCCGACATCGTGCTCGATCTGCACTGCGATAACGAAGCCGTGATGCATCTCTACGCCGGCACGCCGCTGGCCGACGCCGTGGCGCCGCTCTCCGCCCTGCTGGGCGCACACGCGCTGCTGCTGGCCTACGAGGCTGGCGGCGAACCATTTGACGAAGCCTGCAGCCGCCTGTGGTGGGACCTTGAGCGCCACTTTGAAGGCCGCTACCCGATTCCGCCAGCCTGCCTGGCCACCACGGTGGAACTGCGCGGCGAAGCCGAAGTGAGCTACGACCTGGCAGAGCGCGACGCCAGCGCCCTGCTGCGCTTCCTGGCCCTGAACGGCGTGCTGCAGGACGACAATGCCGCGCCGCTGCCGGCGCCGCTGCCGGCGCCGCTGTGCGCCGCCACGCCACTGGAAGGGGTGGAACCGCTGTACGCGCCGCACCACGGCGTACTGGTCTACACGCAGGAACTCGGCGCCATCGTGCAGGCCGGCGACGCCATTGCCGACCTGATCGACCCGGTCAGCGGCGAGGTCACCGTGCTGCGCGCCGGCGTGGCCGGGGTGTTCTTTGCGCGCAGCGCGCACCGCCACGTGTTGCGCGGCATGAACGTGGGCAAGGTGGCCGGCGCCACCGCCTACCGCGCCGGCGATCTGCTGAGCCAATAACCGGGTGCCCAGGACGACCATGACCAACACTACCAAGACCAAAAGCAAATTCAAGCTGCCGCATACCTTTGTCCTGCTGTTTATCATCCTGGCGCTGATCGCCGCCGCCACCTGGCTGGTCCCGGGCGGCAAATACGATACCGCGCTGGTCAACGGCAAGCAGGTGATCGTGGCCGACAGCTTCCATTACGTACCGAGCAACCCGCAGGGGATCGTGGCGCTGCTGAAGGCGCCGATCAAGGGCTTCGTGGAAGCGGCGCAGATCATCGCCTTTGTGCTGATCGTCGGCGGCGCTTTCGCCGTGCTGCACAAGACCGAAGCAGTGGACGCCATGATCAAGTCGCTGGCGCGCGCCCACCAGAACTCGCGCTTCATCCAGAAAGCGCTGATCCCGGTATTCGTCACGCTGTTCTCGATCGGCGGCGCCACCTTTGGCATGAATGAAGAAGCGATACCGTTTATATTGATTTTCGTGCCGCTGGCGCTGGCGCTCGGCTACGACACCATCACCGGCGTGTCGATCCCCTTCCTCGGCTCGCAAGTAGGCTTTTCGGCAGCCTTCCTCAATCCCTTCAATGTCGGCATTGCCCAGGGCATCGCCGGCGTGCCGGTGTTTTCCGGCTGGGGCTACCGTTTGATCGCCTGGACCATCGCTACCACCATTACGGTACTGTTTTTGATGTGGTACGCGGCGCGGGTGAAGAAAAATCCGCAACTGAGCCCCACCTACGCGCTCGACCTGGAAAAGCGCAAGGAGCAGCCGGACGTGATCGGCGACTTCACCGGCATGACCGTGCGCCATAAAACCGTACTGTGGATGTTTGCCGCCTCGCTCGGCATCATGGTGGTGGGCGTGGTGCACTACGGCTGGTACATCGACGAAATCGCCGCCCTGTTCCTGACCATGGGCGTGGTGATCGGCCTGGCCGGCCGCCTCGATTCCAGCCAGATCGTCGAAGCGTTTATCCAGGGCGCCCGCGACCTGGTCGGCACGGCGCTGGTGATCGCGCTGGCGCGCGCCACCATGGTCATCGCCCGCGACGCCCAGATCATCGACACCATGCTGCACGCCCTCACACCGCTGGTACAGTCGTCGAGCCCGATCTTCACGGCCTGGAAAATGTTCGGCATCCAGACCGTGATCAACTTCTTCATCCACTCGGGCACCGGCCAGGCCGCGCTGACCATGCCGATCATGGCGCCACTGGCCGACCTGGTCGGCGTTACCCGCCAGACCGCCATCCTGGCCTTCCAGTTCGGCGAACTGACCACGCCGATGATCCCGACCTCGGGCATCACCGTCGGCGTACTGGCGCTGGCGCGGGTGCCATGGATTACCTGGGCCAAGTGGATGATCCCGCTGCAACTGATCTACGCAGTGATGGCGCTGGCCCTGCTGGTGCCGCCGGTGCTGATGCATTGGCAGTAGGCAGATGGTCTGTTGAACCCACATGAAAACGGCCCATCCATCAGCCAAGCCGGCCCGGCCTGGGGCTCACTCCGACCACTTTTGCTCAAAGCTGAACCGCAAGGTTGCACCGGTATTAGAGATGGTTTGCGAAGCGCGCCAACTTGAGGCGCTTTCGTAACGCTCGCTGGCAAGGCGGTCCTGGTGCAGCACATCGCTGACGGCCAGGCGCAGCATGCGGCCTGGGGTAAGGCGCCAGGCGGCGCGCAGGTCGAGCTTGCGCTGGTAGGGCAAGGTGCTGACGTAACTGGAAGACGTGCGGCTGCGCCGGCCCGCTTCAAAATTGAACTCCGCGCTCAGCGTCAGCGCGGACAGGCGGTAATCGGCGCTGATGCCGGCGCTCAGCGGCGCCTGGCGGTCCAGGCGGTTGTCGGGGCCGGGAACCTGGGCAATACGCGAGCGATTCAGCGCCAGGTTGGCGCGCATGGCCAGGCGTTCGCTGACCGGCGCGCGCAGTTCCAGCGCGCCGCCATAGGTCCGTGCCTTGCCCTGGTTGGCGGGCATGGCGATCCAGCGGCCGTTTTCCTGGTACAGCGTCGTCAAGGTCACGTTATCGATATCGCGCGCATACAGCGACGCGCTGAGCAAACCGCTTTTGCCGAAATAGTGATCGATCCCGGCATCCAGGCCCCACGCAAGTTCGGGGCGCAGCGCCGGATTGCCTTGTTCGTCGGGGTTGATCTGGCTGTTGTTGTTATCCGATGTAAAGCGGCGCGGTATCAGGTCCAGCATATTCGGCGCCTTGTAGGTACGGCTGACGCCCAGCCGCAGCTGGCTGCCGCCTTCCCGCTTGTGCAGCCAGTTCAGCACCGGGCTCAGTACCTTGCTGCGCTGTCGCACCGAGGCACTGTGACGGTCGCGCGCCTCGGTCGTCATGCTTTCCCAGCGTATCCCGGCAGACAGGGTGTTAGCGCCATAGCGCCACTCGTCTTCGGCAAACAGGGCCATGCGGTCGATGCGGCCATCGTAGCGGTCATCCTTCCTGAAGTTCAGCGCACCGGAAGGCCCATATTCATGCTCGATGCGGGTCTGCATGCGCTGCGTGCCGCCGCCATCCCACCCCGCAATCAGGGCATGGCCGCTGGCACCCAGCTGCATCGCATACTTGCCGCTGTAGGTGACGGCGTTCTCGCGGATATCGCCATGCACAGTGCGCCGCGTTGGCAGAAGCTGGCCGGCGGGAATACCGGCAAAGTTATAATCCGTTGCGCGCGGATGGTGGCTGCCGCCCAGTTTGAGTTCCAGCTTCGCATTGCCTTCCAGGGCCTGCTGCCAGATCAGTTCGCTGCGCAGCAACAGGCCGCGCAGGCGGAAATCGCTGTTGACGTCCTGAAAATCGCCGGAGTCGCCCAGTTGCACCTGCTCGTGCGAGTCCAGCAGTATCGCGCGACGGGTGACATTGACCAGGCTCTGCAGCGACAAGGTATCGCCGCCTGGCAGGGTCCAGTCAAGCCGCGGGCTCAGGTTGAGCACTTTGCCATCGTGTTCCTCGTGCGCGCGCGTGGTACGCCGCAGGTCGGGGGCGGAATCGATGATGGTGCGCTCAGTCGCCTGCCGGCTGCCCGTGTAGACCGCGCCAACATTGTGCGACCAGCCATCGGCCTTGCCGGAAGATTGCAGGGCAAAGCGCGGCGCCACGGCGCCGTGCAGGCTGTCCAGTCCCAGCTGTATTTCGCGCTCGTCGCGCCGTACCGATTTGCGCAGCACGATATTGATGGTGCCAGCCATCCCCTGTGTGCCGAGGATGGCGGAAGCGCTGCGCAGCACTTCCACGCGTTCGACTGCATCGGGCGGCAGTGTATCGAGTGCAAAGCCGGACGGTGCAGGTGTGCCGTTCAAGAGTATTTGCGTGTAACCGTTACCCAGGCCGCGCATCTGAATTCCGGTATCGCCGACAGTGACGCCGGGCAGCCGGCGCAGGGCATCGGCCAGGGTGCGGTCGCCATGCTGCGCCAGTTCTTCCCGGCCCAGGGCCAGCGTGCTGGCGGCATCCTCGCGGCGCTGGTCGAAACGCGCTCCCTTGATTTCAATACTCGGCGCATCCTGTGCAGAGGTAACGGAGCTAACGGTGCTGGCCAGCATGGCGGCCAGCGCAATGGCAGACTTCATGGTGTTCCTAGGGACGAGCGCCGCCGCTGCCATGCATGGATGCAGAGCAGTGATCAACGCGACAGCAGGGAGGTAAAAATTCAGGCGTTGGCGAGCTTGCGTGCACGCAGTGCGTTTTTGGTGCCATGCGATGCCAGATCGCCCAGCAGACGTTGCGGATCGATCTTTGTACCGTTCTGCAATACCTCAAGATGCAGATGCGGGCCGGTCACCTTGCCGGTGGCGCCGGAAGCGCCAATGACCTGGCCCGCCACTATTTTGTCGCCCGGCTTCACGGCCCGCGTATCAAGGTGGGCGTAGACCGATTGCAGGCCGTCCGCATGGTCGATGGCGATGGTTTCACCATATTGGCTCTGGCCTTTGTAGCGCTTGGTCGAGACGACCACGGTGCCCGGCGCCACCGCCATCACGGGCGTGCCGCGCGGCGCAGCAAAGTCCATGCCGCCATGCGAGCCTTCAAGCAGCGCACTACGCACGCCGAAGAATCCCGAGATACGCACGCGCTCCACCGGCATGCTCCAGCGCGGCAGCGGGCTGGGTGTAGTGGGCGGGCTGGCCACCACGGCGGGCATCAAAGACGCGACAGGCAAGGCAGGAATATGCCAGGCGAATACCGGCTGCAAGAAGACCCCCACGGTCATCCCCAGGACGGCCAGCAGCGGCATGGCTTGTGCGGCAGCTTTCGGCAGCACCGGCACACCGTCCCGTATCATGCCGATACGGGCAGACACGGAATCGAACATTCTGCCGCCGAACGCCAGCGCCTCGAATGGTCCCGGCGCCTGCTGCACGCGCATTTGCGCGACCAATGCTGCGGCATAGTGGCGGCGCTGCGCCACGGGGTGCGCCGACAGCACGGCGCGGTCGCAACCGAGTTCCTGCGCCCACACCAGCTGGCGCCGCAACAGCGCCACGGCGGGGTTAAACCACAGCAGCATCTGCAGCAGGCAACCGAGGTGCAGCCACAGTTGATCACGCCGTGCCAGATGTGTCAGCTCATGTTCCAGCACGAGACGCTGCTGCGTCACATCGAAATCGCGCAGATGCCGGGGCAGCAGCAGCACCGGGCGTATCAGCCCCAGCAGCATGGGCGAGACGGGGGCATCGACCTCGCGTATCTCCGGCAGCCTGCGGCGCAGCGACAGAAAAGCAGGATGGCTGGCCTGCAGGGCTGGATCGAGACGATGCGAGGCGCGTATCAAGACTTTCAGATGGCGACGCGCACGCAGCCAGCGTATCGCCGCCCATGCCAGGCCGCACAGGTAGACGGCCAGCCAGCCATGCGCGGCCCAGACCAGCGCACCGACCGGTTGCGGCGTAGCGACGCCCGGCGTGACGACGCCCGGCGTGGCGACGCCCGGCGTGTCGCTTGCCAGCGCGTCTGCAATGGCCTTATCTTCAATGGCTGCTGAAGGAGGTGAAGCAATCGCAGCAGGCGCAATAGGCGCCACAGTCACCGGTAGTTCGATGGCGGGCAGCACGCTCTGGCTCGACGTATCGTGCAGCAGCACCAGGGCAAAGCTGCAGGCAATGGCCAGTTGGGCGAGCAGCCAGGGGGCGCGGTGCGCTGCCACACC
>JBEVNE010000292.1:0-12982 GCA_040508275.1 Duganella sp. | reverse complement strand
ATTTGTACAGATCGATACTCTTACAGTCAGGCAAGCCTTTGTTCACCAGTGCACAAAACTTCGTTGCTCGTCCGTTAAGCCTGAGGCGCTTTGCCCCGGCATGTGGACGTACCGGCCTGACGGAAAGTGGCGGCCAATGAATTTCCTGCACGGTTTGCCTGCGCGGCGCGACGCCGCGATCCTGATCGTTGACGACGCGCCCGACAACCTGGCCATGTTGCGCAAGCTGATGGTGGAACAGGGCTACCAGGTGTTCGTCGCCACCTCCGGCGAACGCGCGCTGAAGATCGCCCGCCGCGTGCATCCGGACCTGATTCTGCTCGACGTGATGATGCCGGGGATGGATGGTTTCGAGACCTGCCGCCAGCTCAAGCTGCACAGCGGCACGGCCCGCATTCCGGTGATTTTCATGAGTGCACGCAACGCCACCGAAGACGTGGTGGCCGGCTTCGACCTCGGCGCCGTGGACTACATCAGCAAGCCGCTGCGCATGGCCGAAGTACTGGCGCGCGTGCGCACCCAGCTGCAAATCCGCGTCACCGTCGATACCCAGGAAGAACAGGCCGAGCGCCTGCGCACCATCGTCAACAACATGGCCGAAGGCTTGCTGATCATCGAAGCCGATGGCCGCATCCAGTTTACCAATCCAGCCTGCGACAAATACCTGGGGTACCCGGAAAACGCCCTGGCCGGGCACCATATCTCGGAACTGCTCAATCCGCTGGTGGCGCAGGAATACCTGGAATATTTTGGCCGCTACATCGCCGCCCCCGGCCTGGCGCACAGCCACGGCACGCGCGAGGTGATCATCCGCCACCGCAGCGGCAGTTCGGTATGCATGGACCTGACGCTGACGCCGATGTACCTGCGCCAGCCGCTGTTTATCGGCCTGCTGCACGACATCACCCACCACAAGCAGTCGGAAGATGCGCTGCAGCGCGCCGCCATGGTCGATCCGCTGACCAAGATCGCCAACCGCCGCCACTTCGACAGTTTTCTGGAAAAAGAATGGCAGCGCTCGATGCGCAGCGGCCAGCCGCTGTCGCTGGTGGTGCTGGACGTCGATCACTTCAAGCTGTACAACGACACGCTCGGCCATCCGGCCGGCGACGCCTGTCTGCAGCAGGTAGCGCAGGCCATCGCCTCGCATGCGATGCGCAGCACCGACCTGGCCGCACGCTACGGCGGCGAGGAATTCGTGCTGCTGTTCGCCGAAACCCCGGCCGACACGGCGCGCGAGCTGGCCGAATCGATCCGCGCCCATATCGAGTCGCTGCAAATCCCGCATCCACGCTCGACCACGTCGGCATGGCTGACGGTGAGCATCGGCGTGGCGACGATACTGCCGCACCAGCTCGACAATACCGAATCGCTGTTCGTCGCCGCCGACCGCGCCATGTACGTAGCCAAGGAAGGCGGCCGCAACCAGGTACAAACCACCGGCACCGGCAGCGTGGCGCTCGATGCGGTCAAGGCGCTGATGATGCGGTGATGCGTGGCGATCTAAGCCCAGGCAATCAGGCCAACGCTTCCTTGGCCGCTTCCTCCGGCGTCAGACCATCGTAAAACTGGTCGGTGAACCACTCGATCTGTTCTTCGATATGTTCCTGCGCCTGATCCTGCGTGGCGCCGCCCTGTACCAGGAAGCCTTCCACCTCGATGCACCAGTGGATCAGCGCCAGGGTTTCTTCGTCGAGTTCTTCTTTTTTCTTTGCCATCGTCTGCTTTCAAAACTGGGCGCATGCCGGTGATGCGCCAACCCGCAGTGTAACAGGGTGCTACTGCTGCGGCGGCTGCGGCTTGAGCACTACCTGCACATAATTTTGCAGGTCGAAATAGCGCTGCGCCGCCTGCTGCAGATCTTGCGCCGTCAGCGCCGCCAGCCGCTGCTCGAAGCGAAGCATGTCTTGCGGGTCGGTGTTGTTGATATAGGCATTTTGCAGTGAGCCGATCCAGTAATCGTTCTCGCGCATGCCATTGCGGTAGTTGCGCAGCATGGCGGCCTTGACCTTGTCCAGGTCGACCTGCTGCACGCCCTGCTGCTTGACCTTGTCGATCTCGGCAAACGTCGCCGCCAGCACCTTGTCGACGTTCTCGGGTGCGCACGGCAGCGTAGCGCTGATCGCGTAGTTTTCATAGGGCAGGCGATTGAGCGAGCCTTGCAGGCTGGCGCTGTAGACCACGCCCATCTGTTCACGCAGCACCTCGATCAGCTTGATGTTGAGCACCTCGGTCATGGCCTGCAGCGCCAGGCGGGCGTCGCGCGAGTACGAAGCATTACCCGTGAACGACAGCGAGATCACGCTTTTCTGCTCAGTGCCCGCATGTACTTCCTTCTTGATCACGCCGCGTACCGGGCGCACGCCATCGTCGCGCAAGGTGCTGGCCGCTCCCGTGGGCAGGCTGGCCAGGTAGGTAGCGATCAATGGCTTGACCTGTTCGATATCGAAACTGCCGACCAGGAAGAAGGTAAAGTCGCGCGCATTCGACAGGCGGCTGGTGTACAGCTCAAATACGCGGTCGAGCGACAACTGGTCGAAATCGGCCGGCCGCGCTCTGCGCGGCACGCGCGGACTGTTGTTGTACAGGGTGGCGGTCACGGTATCCGACAACATGGCCTCGGGCCGCGCCAGGTTGTTTTGCGCCAGTTCGCGCTGGCGTTCGATGTAGGCCTTGTAGAGCGTGGCGTCCTTGCGCGGCGCCGTCATCTGCAGGTAGGCCAGCTGCAGCATCGATTCGATATCGGCGCTGCCCGATTCGCCGCGCACCACCTCGTTGAGGGCGCTGAAGCCAGCGGCCGAGGCAACGCTTTTACCGGCCAGGATTTTCCCCAGCTCGGTCGGCGAATAAGTGAGCACACCCATCTGGTTGACGATGCTGCTGGCGTGTTGGGCGGCCAGCATGTCCTTGTCGTCAAACAGCGACCAGCCGCCAAAACGCAGGCCGGCCAGCAGCACTTCGTCGTTATTGAAATCGGTCGGCTTGAGCACCACGCGCACGCCATTGCTCAGCACAAGTTCGGTGGTGCCCAGCTTGTCGTCCACAGTTTGCTTGACGATGCTGCCCGCTGCCGGCGGCGCCGGCATCAGCTGCTTGGCATAGGCTTTATCCTGCTGCGCCTGGACCGGGATTTTTTCGGCGGCAGCCGCCAGCGCCAGCAGTTGTTCCGCCGTAGGCGTGGGCGTAGCCTGGCCCGGCTTGTCGGTGCCGGTATAGGCCACCAGTTTGCTCTGCTGGTCCGGTATCAGGGACTTCAGCACGGCATTGACTTCGGCCAGCGTGATGCCGGGGATCAGCTGCTGCGCGTACTGGTATTCGGCTGCCACGCCGGGGATGGTTTCATCCTCGAGGAAATTGCGGATGTATTCGGCGGCATAGCCGGCCGAATCGGATTTATCGCGCTCCTGGTACATGTTTTCGTAACTGCGCAACATGGCTTTTTTGGCACGCTCGAGCTCCGAAAAAGTAAATCCGAACTGGCGTGCACGCCGGTCTTCCGCCACCAGCGCCTTGATGGCCGGCTCCACGCCACCCTTGCCCAGCACGGCGGCGGCGCCAAACCAGCGATAGCCGCGCACCACCTTGTTCATGCCGCTGCCGCCCTGCAGGAATGGCGGATTGTCCTGCTGCGTCAATTCGGCCATGCGCTGGTTCAGGATCGAGGCGCACATGCTCTCGATCAGCTTCTGGCGGTAGTCGGCCAGCGTGTTATCGCTGATCCAGGGCTGCACCGGGTAATGGAGATAGACCATGTTGGCGCTCATTTCCGGGTCGGTAAACACCAGCCCCTCGGACTGCTGGCGCGCCGGAATGGTGGCGTAGGTGCGCGGGCGCGGGTTAGCCGGGTTTTTCAGCTTGCCAAAGTGCCGCTCGATCAATTTTTGCGCTTCATCGGGATCGATATCGCCCACCGCCACTACTGCCATCAAGTCCGGCCGGTACCAGTCGCGATAAAAACGCTTGATGGCGTCGTAGCTGAAGTGGCGGATGATCTGCTCCTTGCCGATCGGCAGCCGCTCGGCGTAGCGCGAGCCGTTGAGCATTTTCGGCATCAGCACCTTGTTCATGCGGTCATCGACGCCCTTGCCGATGCGCAGTTCCTCGAGCACGATGCCACGCTCGCTGTCGATGTCGGCATCGTTGAACGACAGGCCGTGGGCCCAGTCTTCCAGCACCTGGAAGCCCTGCTCGACCACCTCGCGCTTGTCGGTCGGTATCGGCAGGATGTAGACGGTTTCGTCGAAGCTGGTGTAAGCATTGAGGTCGGCGCCAAATTTCACGCCGATCGACTGCAGGTACGATACCAGCTCATTGCGCTTGAAATGCGTGGAGCCATTAAAAGCCATGTGTTCGGTGAAGTGCGCCAGCCCCTGCTGGTCGTCGTCTTCCAGGATCGAGCCGGCTTTGACGACCAGCCGCAGTTCGAGCTTGTTTTCGGGACGGGCATTGCGGTGCACATAGTAGGTGAGGCCATTGGCCAGCTGGCCCTTGCGCACCAGCGGACTGACTGGCAAGGTGTCGCTCAGTTTGAGCGGCTGCGATGCCGGTGCCACCTTGTGGGCTTGCGGCGCCGGACCGTCCTGCGCGGCGCCATGCGCGGCCAGAGAACACGATAACAACAGCGCAACGATGGTGATTCTGACGTTCATTCTGAATACAGACAAAATAGGAAAACAGGCTACCTTACACTGAAATCCTGCAATTGGGCTAGAATCGCCGTGCGCCTGCCATCCGGCAGGCGCTAACGACGTCTTCGGGGCGGGGTGCGATTCCCCACCGGCGGTAAGGCCTGCAAGGGTCAAGCCCGCGAGCGCTCCGGCGGTTCTGCCGCCGGGGGACAGCAGATCTGGTGCGATGCCAGAGCCGACGGTATAGTCCGGATGAAAGAAGATGTGCGGTACGCGGCCTGCCTGCCCGAGCGATCGGTGCGGGTGGCCGCGCGTATCTGCTTGCCCTGTCGCGTTTTTCGCCTTTGCGAGGAGCGTTGCCCATGTTTGACCCACAATCCGTTGTAGATTCCTCTGTTATCCCTTCTCACCTGAAGCTCGTCTCGGACGATCTGGCAGGCCGTATCGCCGCAGCACTCAACGCCATGCGCGCCGGCGTGCCGGTGATCCTGCTCGATGATTTCGACCGCGAGAATGAAGCCGACCTGATTGTCGCCGCCGAAAAGATCACCGTGCAAAGCATGGCGCAGATGATCCGCGAATGCAGCGGCATCGTTTGCCTGTGCCTGCCCGACGACAAGGTGCGCGCGCTGGAACTGCCGCCCATGGCCGCCGACAACGGCAGCCGTTACGGCACGCCGTTTACCGTCTCGATCGAAGCGCGCGAGGGCGTGACCACCGGCGTATCGGCGGCCGACCGCGTCACCACCATCCGCGCCGCGATTGCCGCTGACGCAAAGCCGCATGATCTGGTACGCCCCGGTCACGTGTTCCCGCTGCGCGCCACGCCGGGCGGCGTGCTGGCGCGCAAGGGTCATACCGAGGGTTCGGTGGACCTGTCCATCATGGCCGGCCTGCAGCCGGCCGCCGTGCTGTGCGAACTGATGAACCCCGACGGCAGCATGATGCGCGGCGCCGACATCGAACACTTTGCCCGCCTGCACCAGATGCCGATCCTGACCATCGCGGAGATGATCGCCTGGCGCCAGCAGCACGGATTGTAAAGGGGGCCTCGGAAACCGTAGCGAGCGGCCTGCTATCGTCGGGAGTAGCGCAAGCGTACGAAGGTACGCTGAGCAACGCAGCGGCGATAGCGGGTCGCGCAGTAGGTTTTCCGAGGTTCCCTAGGGCTTGCCCAGCCTGATGTAGCGATAAACAAAGTACAGCGCCGTCGCGTAGGCGGCGGCGATCAGGCCAAACGCCCACGGCAGGCGGGCCTCCCAGCCCGGCGCCAGATGCAGCACCGCGCCCATCGCCGCCACCCCGACCAGTGCGCCAATCTGGCGGTTGGCGTTGAGCGCGGCGGCGGCGCTGTTGGCATGCTGCTGCCCTGCCACCAGCATGACGGTGGCGGTCATGCCCGGTATGGCGATACCGATGGCGATATTCATCACCATGATCGCCAGCATCAGCCCCCAGTAAGAAGTGGACGGTGTGATCGCCACCAGTATCAACAGGCTGGCAAGCAGCCCCACCGCCAGTCCGTGCAGCATGGGCGGGCGCGTTCCCAGGCGCGCTGCAATGCGCCCCGACACCAGGTTACCGACCGCAAAAGCTGCCATCATCGGTATCAGTCTGACGCCCGTATCGAGCGCATTGGCGCCGCCTTGCTGGAAGAACAGACTGACAACGAACAGCTGGCCAAACACGGCAAAATTGATCATGAAGCCGACGCCATTGGCGGCAGCAAAAGCCGGCGTGGCAAACAACGCCCGGGCAATCAAGGGCTGGGCGCCGCGCCGCTCGCGCCGCACCAGCAAGGCAGCCGCCATCAATGCGCCACAGGCCGCGCCCAGCACCGCCGGCGCGGTCCAGCCCAGCGCCGGGCCTTCGATCAGCACAAAGCTCAGCGCGGCCAGTGCCGCCATGCCCAGCACATGGCTCAGCAGCGGCAATGGCCGGCGCTGGCCGCTCGTGGGCGGCGCCACCAGTTGCGCGAGTACGATGCCGGCCAGGCCGAGCGGCAGATTAACCCAGAACACACTGCGCCAGCCAAATTCATGCACCAGCAAGCCGCCCACCAGCGGCCCGGCGGTTGAGGCGCAACCGACGATGGCCGACCAGGCGCCCAGCATGCGCGTGCGCTTGGCCGGATCGGGGTAGGCGTGGGTCAGCAGGCTCAATGAACTGGGCATGAACATGGCGGCGCCCACGCCTTGCAGCAGGCGCGCCGCCACCAGCGCCGCCCCGCTGGGCGCCAGTGCGCACAGCACCGAGGCGACGATGAACAGCGCCAGGCCGCTCTGGTAAACCGCCTTGGGGCCGTAACGGTCGGCCAGCGCGCCGCCGGCCAGCAGCAGGGCGGCAAAGGTCAGCGTGTAGCCGTCCACCACCCATACCAGGCCGGTGAGCGGCACGGCCAGGCTGGCGGCGATATCGGCGAGCGCCGTATTGACGGCGGTGACATCGATCATCGCCATCACAAAGCCGATGGCCAAAGTCGTCAGCACCAGCAGCGGCGGATGCGGGCGAGCCTGCGCCTGTAGGGAAATCTCGGTGGTAGTCATGCGCTGTCCTTGCGAAAACAGCCATCTTAGGCAGCTTGCGCGATGCAGTAAATACGCATAATATCGGCGCACTGATGCAAAAATGCATTTCTTGAGAGCTGCATATGGACTGGGACAATGCCCGGATTTTTCTGGCGATTTACCGCGAGGGCACGCTGCGCGCCGCCGCTGGCCAGCTTGGCATCGACCAAGCCACGGTGGGCCGCCGCCTCAATGCGCTGGAAGACTCGCTCGGTGCGCGGCTGTTCTTGCGCACGCCCTCGGGCTATATGGCCACACCGGCCGGCGAACTGGCGCTGAACGCCGCCACGCTGATGGAGCAGGCGGCGCTGCAGTTCCAGCGCGAGATGCAGGGCATCGACCACCGCCTGTCCGGCGTGGTCCGGGTGACGACCTCCGACACCATGGCCGCGCACTTCGTGGTGGACGCCATGCGGCGCCTGCACGCCACCCATCCCGACATTCGCATTGTGCTCAGCACCGGCACGGAAATCACCAGCCTGACAAGGCGCGAAGCCGACCTGGCCGTGCGCACGCTGAAGCCCACCAGCCCGGACCTGATTTCGCGCCACTTGGTCCAGCGCAGCATGGGCCTATACGCCGCACCCGCCTACCTGGCCGAGCGCGGCATGCCACAGCAGGGACAGGGACTGGCCGGCCACGACATCGTGATTTACCAGGACAGCGTGGCGCCGCGCCACCGCGACAAAATCTGCCACGAGCCGGTCGGCCAGGCCCGCGTGGCCATCGAGGTAAATAGTGGCCTGATGCTGCTGGAGGCGGCGCGCCAGGGCATGGGCGTGGCCGAACTGCCCTGCCACATGGCCGACGGCGATGCCCGGCTGGTGCGCGTCTGGCCAGAGCGCGTCGATCACTACGATGTCTGGCTGGTGATGCACAGCGATTTGAGCCGCAGCGCCCGCGTACGCGCAGCGGCCGATGCCATTATCGACAGCTTCCCGAGCGACTAAATTCGAGGTTCCCCAAGGCAGCGGGACGCCATAACGCAGCGCGCCAATGCTAAGATGCCAAGATGAGCGCCCACATGAACAGCCAGCCCCCAATTTCCACCGTCCTGCGCCGGCTGCACCGCAGCGCGGTCGAGTGGCTGCACGGCTGGTGGCGGCTGCTGAATTTTTCCATACTGATGCTGACCGTGGCGGTCATGCCTGCCACCTACCGCCGCGCCAACCGGCGCATTCTCGCGCATCATCTGGTGCGCGACACGGTGCCCAACCTGGTCTGGTTTGGCGTGCTGTCGGCGCTGGTCAGCCTGGTGCTGATCCGCATCGTGGTGGTTACCTCGCAAAGCTATGGGCTGACGCGCTATGCGCTCGACCTGGTGGTGCGCGTGCTCACGCTGGAGCTGATACCGCTGACCGCCGCCGCCTTCGTGGCACTGCGCACCACCCTGCCCGCCGGGCTGGAATTCGCTCAGCGTCGAAAAGCGGGCGCCGCCAGCACGCTGGAAGAACTGCGCGGCGAGTTTTTCCCGCGCGTGGCCGCAGGCATTTTCTCGGTCTGGATGCTGGCGGCCGTATGCTGCCTGCTCACGCTGGTGCTGGCCTACCTGTCGCTGTACGGCTTTACGCCGTGGGCGCTGAGCGGCTACACCCGCGTGGTCGGCCAGGTCTTCAACCCTGCGGTGGCGCTGATCCTGGTGATGAAAATCGTCTTCTTCAGTTTTGCGGTGGGGCTGATTCCGATGGCGTCGTCGTTCTATGCCGGCGGCAGCTACCGCGTCAAGGTCACGCACGGCTTATCGGACATGGTGCGGCTGTTTGCCGTGATCCTGCTGATTGAAATCGCCTCGCTGATGGGTAATTACTACTAGGTTTAACACGATGACAGAACAAACGACAGAAGCGGCGCCGCCCCCTTCCCCCTCCCCCTTGCCCGACACCACGCCCGTGCGCAACGCCGAATTCAAGGCGGCAGTACTGCTGGTGGTCATGGTGCTGCTGGTGGCCGGCGCCGCCATTTACCTGATGTACGCGCGCGGCGCCTTTGAATCAACCCAGCGCCTGGTGCTGGAAGCCGACGATTCCGACGGCGTGGTGGTCGGCATGGATGTCACGTTTGCCGGCTTCCCGATCGGCCGCGTGCGCAACATCGAATTAAGCAAGGAGGGCAAGGCGCGCGTGCTGGTCGATGTGCCCGAGGACGACGCCCACTGGCTGCGCACGTCCAGCATCTTTACGCTCGAAAAGGGACTGGTGGGCGGCGCCAAGCTGCGCGCCTTCAGCGGCATTCCCACCGATCCGCCGCTGCCCGACGGCGCCACCCGCATGCTGCTGGTCGGCGACGCGGCCTCGGAAATTCCGCGCCTGCTGGCCTCGGCGCGCGACCTGCTGCAAAACCTCACCACCCTGACGGCGGAAAATTCCGCACTGGCCGCCAGCCTGGCCAACGTGCAGGGCGTTACCGGCAAGCTCAATGGCCCATCCGGTGCACTGGGGCTGATTGCCGGCGATGACAAAAGTGCCCAGCAGCTGACGCAGCGCGCCAATGAGTTGCTCGTCACCGTCAATGCGCTGGCCACCAAGGCCGACAGTCTGGTCGGCAACGCCGACCGCCAGGTGTTTGGCCCGCAAGGCGTGATGACCGACGCCCAGGCCACCATCGTGCAGTTGAATGGCCTGCTGGCCGATGCCCGCAACAGCCTGAAAAAAATGGATGCGGTACTGGTCGAAGCGCAAGCCGTAGGCGCCAACGCCAAAGAGGCCACGGCCGATCTGGGCACGCTGCGCGCCGAGGTGGAAAGCAGCTTGCGCCGCGTCGAGCAGCTGGTTAACGAGATCAACCGCAAATGGCCGTTCAAGCGCGATACGGAGATCAAGCTGCCATGAAATCATTCCTCCCCTTGATGGCTGCAGCGCTGCTGGCCGGCTGCGGCAACAACCCATCGGTGCCGGACTGGCAAATGAATGCGCAAAGCGCGGTCGAACGCTCCACCAACGCCTATCTGACCGGTAACACCCGCGTGGAACAAGCCGACTACCAGCGCGCCCGCGAAGCGCTGGCCAGCACCGGCAAGGTCGATCTGGTGCTGCGCGCCGAACTGATACGCTGCGCCACCCGCGTGGCGTCGCTGGTGTTCGAGCCATGCGCGGGCTTCGACCAGTTGGCGCAGGACGCCAGCGCCAGCGAACGCGCCTACGCCGCCTACCTGGCCGGCAACGCCAGCGCCGCCGACGCGCCGCTATTGCCCGAGCAGCACCGGGCCACCGCTGCAGCGGTGGCCGCAGGCAGCGACGCCGCTGCCGCTGCCGTGCAGGCGATTGCCGACCCGCTGTCGAAACTGGTGGCATCCGGCGTACTGCTGCGCGCCGGCAAAGCCACGCCGCAAACCCTGGCCGACGCAGTGGAAGCCGCATCGGCACAAGGCTGGCGCCGGCCGCTGCTGGCCTGGTTAGGTGCGCAGGCGATGCGCGCGCAGCAGGCTGGCGACACCGCCGAAGCACAGCGCATCGAGCGGCGCATGGCGCTGGTCAGCGGCAAACCATAGCCCTGCCGAGGTCAATCAAGAACAGATCGCCTCTGGTAAAATCCCGCCTTCATCGACTCCGGGGTGTTTCATGGTCCATTCTTTGTCAGGCTTGCTGTGCAAGGCGGCGCTGTCGCTGGCGCTATCGTCCGCGCTGTTGGCGGCGCCGGTCCACGCGGCAGAACGCCAGCAGGTCATCGTCGACATGGACATCGGCGACGATATCGACGATTCGTTTGCCCTGGCCCTGCTACTGCAAAGCCCCGAGATTGAAATTGTCGGCATTACCACCGCCTGGGGCGATACGGCGCTGCGCGGCCAGCTGATCGAGCGCATGCTGCGCGAAACGGGCCGCAGCGGCATTCCGGTAGCGCAAGGCATTCGCACCACTGGCAATCCGCAACCGTTTACGCAGGCACGCTACGCTCAGCGTGGCAAGCTGCTGGCGGCCACGCCGGCGGTCGATTTTCTGCTCGATCACATCAAGCGCCAGCCAGGAAAAATAACGCTGCTGGCGCTCGGCCCGCTCACCAACATCGGCGCCGCCATCGAGCGTGACGCCGCCACCTTCGGCAAACTGAAACAGGTGGTGATGATGGGCGGTTCGGTGCGCGCCGGCTACCGCAAGTCGCAATATGTGCCGGTGCGGCCAGCCGACAAGGAATACAACATCGCCTCTGACATCGGCGGCGCGCAAAAATTGTTCACATCCGGCGTGCCCATCGTGATGATGCCGCTCGACTCGACCCAGATCCGCCTTGATGAAGTCGAACGCAATGCCCTGCTCGGCCACGGCTCGGCGCTGACCGATGCGCTGGCGCTGATGTACCACCAGTGGATCAACGCTTATCAACCGTGGTCGAGCAATATGCCCTCGCTGTTCGACGTGGTGCCGGTGACCTGGCTGATCGATCCAGCCAGTTGCCCGACTACGCCGCTGCGCATCGTCGTCACCGACGACGGCTACACGCGCGAACAGGCCGGCAAAGCGAATGCCCAGGTATGCCTGGCCGCCGACCAGCAGCGCTTCTTCACTATTTTTATGGGACGCCTGATGGCGGACAAGCCATGAGCAGCCGCCTCGTCTACTCCACCGAAACGGGCCGCCTGTGCCCGGACTGCCGCAAGGCGCTGGACAGCTGCAGCTGCAAAGCCGCCGCCAAAGCCAAGCCGCTCGGTGACGGCAATGTGCGCGTGTGCCGCGAATCGAAAGGCCGCGGCGGCAAGACCGTCACCCTGGTGCGCGGCCTGGCGCTCGACGCCGACGCCCTGGCAGCCCTGGGCAAGCAGCTGCGCAGCGCCTGCGGCTCGGGCGGCACCGTCAAGGATGGCGTGGTCGAAATCCAGGGCGATCACTGCGAGCGCGTGATGGAAGCGCTGACCAAGCAGGGGTTTAATCCCAAGCGCACCGGCGCATAACACCTCCCCCCCTATACAAATTTTATCCAATGAATATTTCAGCTAGTCCGCCACGCAACATAGCCACCATTATTTTTTGCTCCATATCACTCATCGTCATTGCGAAATCTTTTCTCCATCTGCTGAAAGTAGAGCCCACGCCGATTGCCGGGTTTATTTTTTTCTTCATAGTGACAGCTTGGATGCTATTGAGCCTCTATCTGAACATCATCCACCGTGAAGAAATTCTGATTCAAAAAGAATTTTCCCAACATTCGAATCAACGAACACTCCACTGCAAAGAGATAGTCGACGTCGAAGTACTCGATGCGCCTGCATATCTGAGTTTCGAATGGAATATGGCATCGTGGGGCATCGGCGGTCACCGTCTTTTATTTACCACCACATCGGGCCAATTCCGGTTTGGCCGCGGCTTAACGCGGGAAAAAGCCAGCGCGATGGCTGAGCAAATCAAGAAATTCTGTCAACAATAAAATCTCAGGAACGGCTCGGAAAAAGCCCATCTGCCACTGTTGCCTTTGACGACTACTAATAGCTTGGCTTGCCGTTTGACTCCGGCTCCACAGCATCCAATACTCCGGTCCAATCTGGCAGCTTTGCGGGAGGAAGTGGAAGTACCACGTCCAGTCTGGTCAGTTTCAAGTCGGGGTTGATTTTCATGCTTCCCAATGCAGTCGCTTTAACTTGGCACTTACCGCCAGTTCATATGCCGCAGGTCCATGCCCTTGCCTATATGCACACAGCGGCATTCGCTCCTCGTCTTCAAAGCGTCTGGCATCACCATAAGCACTGGCCAAAGCCATTTGTGCATCAGGGCTTCCCAATTCCGCGGCGCGAAGGTAATAGGCCCAAGCCAGATCAATATCTTGAGGAACGCCACCATAACCATGCTCATACGCTAC
>JBEVNE010000111.1:0-9362 GCA_040508275.1 Duganella sp. | reverse complement strand
GATCAAACACCCGGTAACTGTAGGTACGGTGCAAGCCATCGATCTGGCCCACCGCCTTGTAAGTGCCGGCGCTGGCCTGGGCCAGATGCTGGAACAGCACGCTGTGACTGAGGTCGCGTGCAAACGATGACTCAAACAATGGCGAACGGGCGATGACTTTGCCGCCGCGATGGATCAGCGTAATCGAGATATCGGCGGTAAAGCGCGAATTGTCGAACACTGAGGCGTAACGCTGAACATGCAGCGGCGCCACCAGCACACCAAGAAACTCGCCTTTGGCGTTTTCTACACGGCGGCTGAGAAAAAACAGTTTTTGCCCCGTGTATTTGCCGATGACGGGAGCGCCGATAAACGGTTTGTTGCCGTAAGCATTGTTGAGATGGGCTTTGAAATAATCGCGTTCGGCGTAGTTGTGCTGGTTCACATCGATGTCGAGCGAAGTGGCCACCACGTTGCCTTCGGTATCGAGAAACGATAGCCAGTAATCGACATTGAAATTCGCTGCCCGTGCCGACAGCAGTTCCGCCATGGCCGCACGCGATTGCAACTGACCGGCGGGCAAGACCTTGATCGCATTGGCATAGCCGATCATGGCCAGGTCAACCGACTGCAAGGAATACACCACGTGAGCTTCCATCGCTTTGACGTAATGGTCGCTCTGGCTTTGCAGTGCCTGTTCGCGTTCAACATAGGAATTGCGTACCTGGGTGACGACCACGGTTACTGCCAGCAAGGCCATGACAACCATGCCGGCAACCAGGCGACGGCGGAAACGCAGGTAGGCGGGAGAGAATGTTCTTGTAGGCTGTGCTGACAAACTGTCTCCATGGGCGGAATGGTGCGAATCAGCAGCTCACGCGTACAGGTGCACGCTGATCATCTGAAGGTGCATCGTGTAACCATTGGTATTGCTCAAATTCAGTATAGGGGAAACGGTATGTTGAAGAAATACCATTCGTAGGAATACGGGGTGAACGGGGGTAGGTTCGCGCTTTCGTGTTGTATGGTTTACTCTAAAGACGTATATATAAAAATAGTAGTAGTTGTTTACGTCACCACTTTTCTGTGGATAACTGCCTATTTTCGATGAAAATCAGGCGTTTACGCGCTGTACAAGCGGACGCGTAAACCGTGTATGGGATACGGGACTGTTTTTGGATAAAAAAACGGGCCATCCAAAAAAATTCGTTTACACACACTGTGGCATGTGGATATCCATAGCGTTATCCACATGCCCAACCCCCTTCTTTTAGAGCGTATCAGCCGCTCGGCAGCCGCGCTGCGCGCATGCTGGACTGACCTCCAGCGACCTTCTGCCACGCTGAAAAAAAACAGCCGGACTGCGCAAGAAAGCCCGTCACTACAGGGCTTTTGGCTTGTTGCAGATCAAAGAATCATCGTATTTATACTGTATTGTTGGTCGATTTGTTACTGTGTATGATCAGAAAAAAAGCAGTACCTTGCATATCAATACAAGGAGACAGGATGTCCGGCTTTATTTTGGAAACACAGCATCTGACCAAGGAATTCCGTGGTTTTACGGCGGTCAACGATGTCAATCTGCGCGTGCAAAGCGGTCACATCCATGCTCTGATCGGCCCCAACGGCGCCGGTAAAACCACCTGTTTCAACCTGCTCACCAAGTTCCTGGCGCCTACTTCGGGCTGCATTCTGTTTAACGGCCAGGACATCACCACGGCACGACCGGCGCAGGTGGCGCGCATGGGCATGATCCGTTCGTTCCAGATTTCAGCGGTGTTTCCCCACCTGACTGTGCTGCAAAACGTCCGCATCGGCCTGCAGCGCCAGCTGGGCAGCAGTTTTCATTTCTGGCAGAGCGAACGCCAGCTCGATAGCCTCAATGCGCAGGCCATGCAGTTGCTGGAAGAAGTCGATCTGGCCGGCTTTGCCGATACCGTCACGGTCGACATGCCTTATGGGCGCAAGCGCGCGCTGGAAATCGCCACCACCCTGGCCATGCAACCGGCGCTGATGCTGCTCGATGAACCGACCCAGGGCATGGGCCACGAAGACGTGCACCGCGTCACCGCACTGATCAAAAAAGTGTCGGTTGGCCGCACCATCCTGATGGTCGAACACAATATGAAAGTCGTGGCCGGCATCTGCGACCGCATTTCGGTGCTACAACGCGGCGCCATGCTGGCCGAAGGCACGTATGCCGAGGTGGCGCGCAATGCTCAGGTGATGGAAGCCTATATGGGCACCGAGGCGGGAACCGGTGCAGCGCCGGCCGAGCTGGAAGGAGCCCACGCATGAGCGCCGCGCTTGATATTTCCAATTTGCACACCTGGTACGGCGAGTCGCACATACTGCACAACGTCAACTTGCGCGTGGGGGAGGGCGAAGTGGTCACTCTGCTCGGGCGTAACGGCGCCGGCCGCAGCACCACGCTGCGCGCCATCATGGGGCTGACGGGCGCACGCAAAGGCTCGATCAAGGTCAACGGCCGCGAGGCGATCGGCCTGCCGACCCACCAGATTGCCCACCTCGGCATTGGTTACTGCCCCGAGGAGCGCGGCATTTTCGCTTCGCTGTCCACCGAGGAAAACCTGCTGCTGCCGCCCCAGATCGGCAGCGGCGGCAACGGCGGCAGCGGGCAGGGCATGTCGGTGGCCGAGATCTACGCCATGTTTCCCAACCTGGCTGAGCGCAAACATAGCCAGGGCACGCGGCTGTCGGGCGGCGAGCAGCAAATGCTGGCCGTGGCGCGCATTCTGCGCACCGGCGCGCGCCTGCTGCTGCTCGATGAAATCTCCGAAGGGCTGGCGCCCGTGATCGTCCAGGCCCTGGCACGCATGATCACCACCCTCAAGGCGAAGGGCTACACCATCGTCATGGTGGAGCAGAATTTCCGGTTTGCCGCACCGCTGGCCGACCGGTTCTATGTGATGGAACACGGTCAGATCGTCGAGACCTTTGTTGCATCCGAACTCAGCGCCAAGATGCCAGTGTTGACGGAGCTTCTCGGCGTATAGCGACCCAGCGTCGTTCTTGCAGCACACCACGGGAGACACAATGAAACGCACAGCCATCACCATTGCCGCCTGCGCCGCCTGTAGCCTGGGCGCGCCGCTTGTGGCACAAGCCCAAGCTCAAGCTCAGCCCCAGGTTTCCGGCGACACCATCAAGATCGGCATGATCACCGACATGTCCGGGCTCTACACCGATATCGACGGCGCCGGCGGCGCCGAAGCGATCAAAATGGCGATCGCCGATGCCGGCGTGGTCATCGCCGGTAAAAAAGTGGAATTCATCTCCGCTGACCATCAAAACAAGGCCGATATCGCCGCCTCCAAGGCGCGCGAATGGTTCGACCAGCAGGGTGTCGACATGCTCATCGGCGGCACCAACTCGGGCGCCAGCCTGGCCATGGCCAAGGTTGCCGCCGAAAAGAAAAAAGTCTTTATCGCCATTGGCGCCGGCTCGGCCCGGCTGACCAACGAAGAGTGCACGCCGTACACCGTGCACTACGCTTACGACACCATTGCGCTGGCGCGCGGCACCGGCGGTGCGATCGTCAAGCAGGGCGGCAAGAACTGGTATTTCCTCACGGCCGATTACGCGTTCGGCCAGTCGCTGGAAAAAGACACGGCCGATGTCGTCAAATCGGCCGGCGGCAAGGTGCTCGGTGCGGTCAAGCATCCCTTGTCGGCATCGGACTTTTCCTCGTTCCTGCTGCAGGCGCAATCGTCGGGTGCGCAAATTCTCGGCCTGGCCAATGCCGGCGGCGACGCCATCAACGCCATCAAGGCCGCCAACGAGTTTGGCGTGACCAAAAAAATGAAGCTGGCCGGCCTGCTCATCTTCATCAACGATGTCCATGCACTGGGCCTGAACCTGACCCAGGGCATGTACCTGACCGATGGCTGGTACTGGGACCAGAGCGAAGACAGCCGTGCCTGGTCCAAGCGCTACACGGCCAAGATGAAAAAAGCCCCGTCGATGCTGCAGGCGGCCGATTATTCCGCCGCCGCCAGCTACCTGAAGGCAGTCAAGGCCACTGGCACTGACGACGCCGACAAGGTCATGGCCTGGCTCAAGGCCAACCCGGTCAACGACATGTTCGCCAAAAACGGCGTGATCCGCCCGGACGGGCGCATGGTGCACGATATGTATCTGATGGAAGTCAAAAAACCGTCGGAGTCCAAATATCCCTGGGATTACTACAAGGTGGTGGCCACCATCCCCGGCGACCAGGCTTACGCCACCAAGGCGGAAACCAAGTGCAGCCTGTGGAAATAAACTGAGCTCTCGTCCCCGTAACGCCTGCCGGCACGCGGCTGCAGCGCAGGCGTTTTTAGTCGTTCCTTTGTCGTAATCCTCTCAAGAAAAATCATGGAAATTTTTGGCTACCCCTTGACGGTGTGGTTGAGCCAGCTTTTGCTGGGACTGGTCAACGGCTCGTTCTACGCGATGCTGTCGCTCGGCCTGGCAGTCATCTTTGGCTTGCTCAATGTGATTAACTTTTCCCACGGCGCCCTGTACATGATGGGCGCGTTCGTGGCATGGATGGGCATGACCTACCTCGGCCTCAGCTATTGGTGGATGCTGTTGCTGGCGCCGCTGGCGGTGGGCCTGTTCGGCATCGTGATCGAAAAAACCATGCTGCGCTGGCTCTACAAGCTCGACCACCTGTATGGCCTGCTGCTGACCTTTGGCATTACCTTGCTGGTGGAGGGCGTGTTCCGTTCGTTTTACGGCGTGTCCGGCCAGCCGTTTCAAACGCCCGAGGCGCTGGCTGGCGCTACTGACCTCGGCTTCATGATCATGCCGCATTACCGCGCCTGGGTGGTGCTGGCCTCGGTCGTGGTGTGCCTGGCCACCTGGTATGTGATCGAAAAGACCAAGCTCGGCGCCTATCTGCGCGCCGGCACCGAAAACCCCAAGCTGGTCGAAGCGTTTGGCGTCAACGTGCCGCTGATGATTACGCTCACCTATGGCTTTGGCGTCGCGCTGGCGGGCTTTGCCGGCGTGCTGGCCGCGCCGATCATCCAGGTCCAGCCGCTGATGGGGCAGAACCTGATTATCGTCGTGTTCGCCGTGGTGGTGATCGGTGGCATGGGGTCGATACTCGGTTCCATCCTGACCGGCCTGGGCCTGGGCGTGATCGAGGGCATGACCAAGGTGTTATACCCGGAGTTTTCGGCGACGGTGGTGTTCCTGGTGATGGTGGTGGTACTGCTGATCCGTCCTGCCGGCTTGTTTGGTAAAGAAAAATAAGGAGGCGCGACCATGAACAAAAAAATCGGTTACGGCATCGTGCTGGCGATTGCACTGGCAGCCCCCTGGATTGGCTATCCGGTGTTTCTGGCCAAGCTGCTGTGCTTTGTGCTGTTCGCCTGTGCCTTCAATTTGCTGATCGGCTTTACCGGCCTGCTGTCGTTTGGCCACGCCGCTTTTTTTGGCGGCGCCGGCTACGTGGTCGGCAATGCCCTCAAGGTGTGGGGCTGGCCGGTGGAACTGGGCCTGCTGATGGGCGTGCTCACGGGCGCCGGGCTGGGCCTGGTGATCGGTGGCCTGGCGATCCGCCGCCAGGGTATTTATTTTTCCATGATCACGCTGGCACTGGCGCAGATGGTGTTCTTCATCGCGCTGCGTGCTGGCGAGTTCACGGGAGGGGAGGATGGCTTGCAGGGTGTTCCACGTGGATATCTGCTGGGCATGATCGACCTGGGCAGCGACCTGGTGCTGTACTTTTTTGTGCTGGCGCTGACAGTCGCAGCGTTTGCCCTGATCGTGCGCATCGTCCATTCTCCATTTGGCCAGGTGCTCAAGGCCATCAAGGAAAACGAAGCGCGCGCCGTCTCGCTCGGCTATGAGGTGGACCGCTACAAGCTGCTGGCGTTCGTGCTGTCGGCAGCGCTGGCCGGTCTGGCGGGCGGTACCAAGGTGCTGGTACAGGGATTTGAAACGCTGACCGATGTGCACTGGACCATGTCGGGCCTGGTCATCCTGATGACGCTGGTAGGGGGCATGGGCACGCTGGCCGGTCCCATCCTTGGCGCGGTGATCATCATCATGCTGGAGAACAAACTGGGCGACTGGGGCATCTACCTGTCGTCGGTCAGCGGTATTGAATGGTTTGCCACGATAGGCGAAGCGGTGAACATGGTGGTGGGCCTGATTTTCATTATCTGCGTGCTGGCTTTCCGGCGCGGCATCATCGGCGAGTTGCTGGTCTGGACCCGCAAAAAACCCGCTGCCAAGCCAGCATGATGTAGCGCATGCGCCGGGCTTTCTGCCCGGCATTTTTTCCCCAAGAGAGTAACGTTATCTGGCCGCCGCCTGGGACTCCGCACGCCCGTGCGGGCAGGGCACCTGGCTTTCCAATTCTGAATCATGAGGATAAACATGAAAATCAAGACACTTGCATGGGCCGTTAGCACTGCTGTAGCGAGCATGACGCTGGCTGCCTGTGGTTCACACCATCACCACGAGCATCCCGGCGACATCAACCAGGCGCCGTCCTACCTGCGCGATATCAGCAGCGCCATCTACGATGGCGTGAAAGATGATTTGCTCACCGGCGGCCTGGGCGCCAGCGGCCTGGGAGGGGCAGCGCCCGGCTATGCCGATCCGCTGCAGCCTACCCCGGCCGAGCTGCGACGCAGCGCGATTTATTTTAATTACCGGGCCATTGCCGATATCAATCCCACGGCCGGCTATGGGCGGCTGTATGGTCCGAATGTCGCCGCTGATGGTACGCCGGGCACTGGCGAAGGCAAGATCGCCGGCACCGAATATATTGCCTACGCGGACGATGGCAGCGGCAAGCAGAATGTCACGCTGATGGTGCAGGTGCCAGACAGCTTCGATGTCAACCGGCCATGCATTATCACGGGCGCCTCGAGCGGTTCGCGCGGCGTGTATGGTGCGATTGCCACCTCGGGCGAATGGGGCTTGAAGAATCACTGCGCCGTTGCCTATACCGACAAGGGCACTGGTACCGGTCTGTACACGTTTGAGGACGACGGCGTGAACTTGCGCAATGGCGTGCGCAGCACGCGTGCCACCGCCGGCAATCGCGCCAACTTTGCGCCAGCTTACAGCGAGGCCGAGCGCAGCGCTTTTGCCGCCAGCTATCCGGGGCGTATCGCTTCCAAGCAGGCCCACTCGCAGCAGAATCCCGAGAAGGACTGGGGCCAGCATGTGCTGCAATCGGTGGAGTTCGCGTTTTATGTGCTCAATGAAAAATATGGCGAGGTCATCAAGGATGGCCGGCACCGCGTGCGCTTTACGCCCAAAAACACCAACACCATCGGCTCCAGCGTGTCCAATGGCGGCGCCGCCGCCTTGCTGGCAGCCGAGCAGGACCGCAAGGGCTTGATCACGGGACTGGCCGTCAGCGAGCCGCAAATCCAGCCTAAGGACAACATTCGCTACACGGTACGGCAGAACGGCGTGCCGGTGACAGGGCAAGGCAAGCTGCTGATCGACTTTACCACCTATGCCGCCCTGTACCAGCCCTGCATCGCCGCCACGGCCGCCAACGCCGGCCGCTGCACGGCGCTGGTCGCCAAAGGCTTGCTGAACGGCGCCGATCTCGCCGCACAGCAGGCCGATGCATTGGCCCGCTTGCGCGCCTACGGCTGGCTGCCCGATTCCGACGTGCTGCAGGCTGCCTACGCCAACACCAATGTGCTGGTGGCCGTGACCTACGCCTATGCCTATGGCCGCTTTGCAGCAACCGACCGGGTATGCGGTTTTACGTTTGCACCTGTTGATGGCGCTGGCTTACCCACCACGTTGACGGCGGCGCAAAAGGCGATCAGCTTCGCCACGCAAAACGGCATCATCGGCACGCCGATCTACGAAAATTCCGTCGGCGGCGCCAAAGCTTACACGCTTGGCGTTTCTCCGAGCAGCGGAGTGGCCGACCAGTCGCTTGATGGCTTCCTCTGCCTGCGCGCGCTGGCCACCGGTGTCGATCCGGTGACTGGCGCAGCCTTGACCGGCGCCTTGGCCGAACAAAGCACGCGCGTGCGCAACGGTGCACGCGAGGTGGTAGCAAATGGCAACCTGCGTGGCAAGCCGGCCATCATCGTCCATGGTCGGCGCGATACGCTGATGGTGGTCAATTTCGACTCGCGCGCCTATCTCGGATTGAACGCGGTGGAGGAGGGGGCGGCGAGCAATCTGCGCTATGTCGAAGTCACCAACGGCAACCATTTCGACATCCTGACCAGCGCCTTTCCCCAGTATCTGATTCCACTCAACGTTTATCTGTTCCGCGCACTCGATACCATGCTGGCACACCTGCGCGAGCGTAACGGCAATAACCCTGCACCGCTGCCGCCGTCGCAAGTGGTACGCACTAGCACGCGTCCTGACAACACCGTACCTCTGACTGCTGCCAACCTGCCAGCTATCCAGGCCAGCCCTGCACCAGCTGATCGGATTAGCGTCACGGGTACGGTGGTCGATGTGCCGCAGTAATCACCCGCGTGCCAGCTGCCATACTCGCAGCTGGTAAACGAAGTTCATGCCGAATCGGCATGGACTTCTGCATACGCTGGCAACCCAACTATGCTATGCGTTCCGACCTGCCTTGCTGTCTCCCACGCAGCAGTGTTTTATCCCATGCCTTATCGGCATCACCATCCATGTATTGCCAGCCGTAAAATACAGCCTTTGCATAAAGGTGTGGCGGAACATGGTGGATTACTTTATTTTGGGCGTCGCGGCATTCGGCGCGGGTCTGGTCGATGCCGTGGTGGGCGGCGGTGGCTTGATCCAGATGCCGGCGATTTTCTCGGTGTTTCCCAATACCGCTCCCGCCACCCTGATCGGCACCAACAAGCTCGCTTCTATCTTTGGCACCAGCGTGGCGGCTGTCAGCTATGCGCGGCGGGTAGCGGTAGCATGGACGGTGGCGGCGCCGGCCGCGTTTGCCGCCCTGATCTTCTCTTTCCTTGGTGCTTACACGGTCACCAAAGTCTCGCCCGATTTTTTGCGCACGGCCTTGCCGGTTGTGCTGCTGCTGGTGGCGATCTATACGTTTGCCAAAAAAGACTTTGGTTCCATTCACGCGCCCATGCACACGGGTAAGAAGGAACAAACGCTGGCGCTGCTGATCGGTGCTGCCATCGGCTTTTATGACGGATTTTTCGGCCCCGGTACGGGCAGCTTCCTGGTGTTCCTGTTTGTCCGTATCTTTGGCTTTGACTTCCTCAGCGCGTCGGCGGTCAGCAAGATTGTCAATGTTGCCTGCAACTTCGCTGCCCTGGTGTGGTTCGGCTACAGCGGTCACTTGCTGTGGCAGCTCGGTTTGTTGATGGCTGTATGCCAGATTGCTGGTTCGGTGATTGGCACTGGCTTGGCCATGAAACACGGCAGCGGCT
>JBEVNE010000097.1:0-54870 GCA_040508275.1 Duganella sp. | reverse complement strand
CATCGCGATGCCTTGCGCGCGCGCCTGCACCATGCGAAATCCGCTGACCAGCGCCGGCACCACCACCAGCCCGCCGCCGACCGTGAAGATGCCGGACATGGCGCCGCTGACGATGCCCAGCAGCGGCAAAGCTGCTGTCGGCAAGGGGCGTGCAGCAGGATTGGCGACCGGCTGGCGCGGGCGCCGCCCAAAATACAGCGCCAGCACCACCAGGAACCCGGCAAACGTCAGGTGCAGATGGTTGGCATCCATGTTCGTGGCCAGGCGTGCGGCACACCAGGTGGCGACCATGGAACACACGCACATCAGCACCACGCCACGCAGCTCGATAGTGTGGTGCTGGCGGTAGCGGATAAATCCGATGATCACGTTGGGAACGATCATCACCAGCGCGGTGCCCTGGGCCATGTGCTGGTCCATGCCGTACACATAGCCAAGCAGCGGAATGGCGATCAGGCCGCCGCCGATGCCCAGCATGCCGCCGACCAGGCCCAGCAAGGCGCCCAGGCCAAGATTGAGAAAGCTGCTGATGACAAGGTCGTGCATGAAGAGCGGCCATGGCGAATCGTGAAGGAAGACGATTTTACAGGAGATATCGCTCAAGCGTTTCCGGCCAGCACCACCGACGGAGCAGGTTAATCAGACTGCGCGCGCGTGGCCAGCGCCACGATGGCGGCGCCGGCGGCCACCACCAGCGCGTCTTCGATCAGGCCGCTGCGGGTTTGGCCGATCTTTTCCATGGCCTGTTTACGGCCGGCCAATGTGACGTAGGCCAGCGGCACGGCGGTGGCCACCGCCGCCGCAGCGCCGGCCTGTTCGCGCCCCTTGGGAGCGAGCGCCGCGCCGGCAATGCCGGCACTGAGCACGCGCGCCAGCAGGCCGAGGAAAACCGTGCGGTCGGGCGCGGTCTCCATCTTGTCGCCGGCCAGTTCGCCTGCGCCCATGGCCAGCGCGCCATATTTGAACAGGGGCCGGTCCAGCAACAGCAACTGGCCTGGGGTCTGGCGCTGCGCCAGGCGGGCGGCGGCGATGGTCGCCATCGGAGTCATGGAACGGGCGCTGGCAACGGCGCCGATCAGTATGGATGGAAGCAGGCTGCGAATAGTCATGCTGGGAGGCTCCTGGACAGGTCTGTGAGTGGAGCCCCCAGCTTAGGCGCAATCGCCGCGTCTCTCTGTTCGCTGGAGCATACAGCGCGGCGGTATCAATACCTCATCAAATACCGCATCAGGCTTGCGCAGCCGGATCGGCGCCGACGATTTGCAGGTGGCGCCACACCGGCAGTTTTTCATCCACAAACTTTTGCGCCAGCTGCTTCATGGCTGGCAGACTGTCGAGGTCCGATGGCTGGGCGGCGCCGCTGCGGTGCAGTGCGCGCCGGATCGGCGCCATGGTTTGCCAGGCATGGCGCGCCAGCGCGCCGGGGTCGGCGGCGCCGCCCGCCTGCGTAACAGCCTGGTAAAACAGCCGCTCGATCACGCTGGCATTGACGCCGCTGCGCAGCAGTGGCGAACACAGCGCAGCATATTCATCGCCATAGCGTACCTGGGCCGCCAGCACGTCATTGAGCCGCCGTGCCGACGCCTGGCGCGCCTGTTGTGCGCTGTCGTCGGCGGTCCAGTAAAACTCGGCCTGGTTCGAGGCGCACAGCAATACCCCAATCTCGCCGAGCTCGTGCAGATCCAGCGACGCCAGCGCCGGCAGCTTGTGCAGTTCGGCCAATGTGTGCGGACGCAGCGCGATCGCGTCGAGCACGGCGTCGTAGCACACGCGCGGACCACGGAACTGGCCGACATGCAACTGGATGTCGGCGCTGGCGCTGGCGCGCGGCACCATCAGCACCAGGCCGATAGTGTTGAACAGTTCGGCTTGCCGCTGCGGACCGATACGGCTGGCGCCGCGCACGAACACGTCCTTGCGGAACGAGGCGTTCAAGAAATAATCTTTCAGCGTTTCGCGCATCTCCGGGCTATTGATTTGCGCCAGAAGTTCCTGGCGGCCGGCATCTAGGTAGAGCTCAGGATAGGCCAGCGGCAAATCGGCTGACCCGGCAAATCCGAGCTTGGCGGACGCCATGTCACGGGCGACGTCGGCGTGGTACAGCGGTTGCCAGTGCGGGTGCAAATACTCGTGCGCCAGGTAATTCGGATTGGCCGTGCGCAGGCTGTGGATGCGTGCTTCCAGCGTCGGGTTTTGCGCCAGGTAGACTGCCTGCGTGTTGGCCAGCGCCTCGACCAGCAGGTTGGCGCCGGCAATCTGCTGGTCGCTACCGCTCGGAAACTGTCCGCGGCATTCCACCAGCAGGCGCTGCAGCGGCAGTGCGGCAGCCCAGCCAGGCATGGCGTTATAGCTGACATAAACGATGCCGCCAGGCTTGAGATAGCGGCCGATAAACGCGATGATGTGCTGGCGGTTTTCGGCGCTCACCCAGGTGTAGACGCCATGCATGGTGATGTAGTCGAACTGCGGCAGGTCGGCGCGGCCCTGGGCCAGGTCTTCAAAGCTGTGCTCGAGCAACGTCAGGTTATCAATCCCGGCGGCAGCGGACAGCCGTGCGGCGCCGGCCACGTGGGAGGGATTGAAGTCGTTGGCAAAAAAACGGCCGTGCGGATTGGCGGCGGCCAGCAATTGCGCCGTCAGGCCACGGCCAAAGCCCAGTTCAAAATACGTATACGACTGGTTGGGCGGCAGCGGCTCATAGCCGTTGATCAGGCACGCGGTATTGAGCCAGGTTGGCCCCTGCTCACGGTAAAAGCCGGTGACATACTCCACGTCCGATGCGTATCCTGCGGTCCAATCCATATTGTTTTCCTAAAAATCAGTGTTCAGCGTCTGCCTCGTGCATAGTATATCCACAACGCAACACTGGCAAACCTGATACTTTGTCAGAACGAAAAAACACGCGCTGCCGCAATGTGCGGCAGCGCGTGCTATCGGGGACTTCGGGCGATCAGGCTGCCAGGCTGGCAGTGTCGATGACGAAACGGTACTTGATATCGCCCTTGAGCATGCGCTCGTAGGCGGCGTTGATCTCGTCGGCGCGGATCAGTTCAATGTCGGCAACGATGCCATGCTGCGCGCAGAAGTCCAGCATTTCCTGGGTTTCCGGAATACCGCCGATCATCGAACCGGCGATCGCACGGCGTTTCATGATCAGGTTGAACACTTGCGTGGATGGATGCGGCGTGGCCGGAGCGCCCACCAGCGTCAGCGTGCCGTCGCGCTTGAGCAGTACCAGGAAGGCGTCGAGATCGTGCGGCGCCGCCACCGTGTTGAGGATCAGGTCAAAACTTTTGGCATGCGCGGCCATTTCATCGGCATTGCGCGACACCACCACCTCATTGGCGCCCAGCGCCAGCGCGTCGGCCCGCTTGGATTCCGAGGTGGTAAAGGCCACTACGTGGGCGCCCATGGCATGCGCCAGCTTGATGCCCATGTGGCCGAGGCCGCCAATGCCGACCACGCCGACTTTTTTGCCGGGACCGGCATTCCAGTGGCGCAGCGGCGAATAGGTGGTAATGCCGGCGCACAGCAGCGGCGCCACGGCAGCCAGGTCTTGCTGCGGGTGGCTCACGCGCAGCACATAGCGTTCGTGCACGACGATCTGCTGCGCATAGCCGCCCAGCGTATGGCCGGGCGCATCGGCGGTAGGCCCGTTATAGGTGCCCACCATGTTGTCGCAATAGTTTTCCAGGCCGTCATCGCAATCGGCGCAATGCTGGCAGCTGTCCACCAGGCAGCCGACACCGACCAGGTCGCCGACCTGGTAGCGGCTGACATGGGCGCCGACGGCGGCCACGCGGCCGACGATTTCATGGCCTGGCACGCACGGGAACTGGGTGCCGGCCCACTCGCCGCGCACCGTGTGCAGGTCCGAGTGGCAGACGCCGCAGAAAGCGATATCGATCTGCACATCATGCGCGCCGGGCGCACGGCGGCTGATATCCATCGCCACGAGTGGTTGGTCGCCAGCGTGGGCGCCATAAGCTTTTACCGTCATCAAAGCAATCCTTTCATTAACAAACAAATACCGATGGGATGCATGATAAAGGAAAAAAAGCAGCAAAACGGCGCGGATTTTGCATGGGTCTATCAATTATGCTCATGAATCATTGATGCATTCATGATCAAAGCACCCTTGATCAGGCACGCTCAATCAATCGCCCACAGCGTATGGGCATCGAGCTGCACGCGGGCAGCGGCGGCCAGTGCATTGATCTGCGCCGTTTGCGCGGCCAGCGCGGCGTCCGAGGCCTGGCGATGGCTGAGCAATGCTTCGGCCAGGCTGGCTTCGCCGGACTGCCAGGCGCGGTCCATCAGTTGCGCCTGGCGCTGGCTCTGCTCGGCCACCTGGCGCAGGCTGGTCCATATCTGGTAGCTGTGGCGCTGGTCGGCAACGGCGCGCCGCGCTTCGAGCTGGACTTTGCTGGTCACCTGCTGCACGCGCTCGGTGGCCATGCGCGCACGCACGGCGGCGGCGCTGTGTTCGGCCGAGCGGGCCGCGCCTGGCAGCGGTATCGACAGGCTCAGGCCCAGTGTGCGCTCCTGGCCGTCGCGTTCACGACCGGCGCGCAGCGCCAGCGTGGGGTCGGGCATGCGTTCGCTGGCGGCGCGCTGAGCCTTCAGGCCATACAGCGCGGCTTCCACCTGGGCCAGTTCCAGCTCGTGATTGTCTTGCGTGATGCGCAGCACCTGCGCGGCCATGTCGTCTTGCATACTATCCTGCTCAAGCGGCCGGGGTGGCTGCAGAGATGGCTGCAGAGACGGCTGCGGCAGCTGCTGCGCCGGCAGTTGGGGCTCGGGCAGATGGCTGTACAGCGTGGCGAGCAGGGTCAATGCCTGCGTAAGTTCCAGGCGCGCCTGCTCCAGTTGCGCGTCGAAGCGGCGCATTTCGGTATCGGCCTGCATCAACGCCAGCGCCGGGCTTTCGCCAGCCTTGACGCGCCGTTCGGCGGTGGCTCTCAACTGCTGTACCAGCGCCTGCTGCTCGGCCAGGCGCTGCACGGTGGCCTGCGCGCGCAGCGCCGCATACCAGTCCTGCATCAGCGCGCGGCCCGCTTCATGCCAGGCGTCGGCACGCTGCGCCTCGGCCAGCGAGATGCCCTGCTCGCCGATCTTGCGGTCCTGGTCGGCCTTGCCGAACCAGCGCACGCTGCGCTCGATGCCCAGTTCCTGTTCGCGGTAGCTTTGCTCGCCCACCACGCGGCGCCGCGAGGCGCCGGCGCGCACCATCCATTCATGCGTGCCGGCGTTTAACTTCAGTTGTTCAGCCGCGGCCAGCTCGTTGTTCAGCGCCCCCAGTCGCAACTGCGGCAGCGCTTCCAGTGCGCGCCGCACGACCGGCTCCGGTGGCAGCGCGTACAGCAGATCGCCGGCCAGCGGCAGGCTGGCCGGTTCTGCTTTTACACTTGCTCCAGTACAGGTAGCAGCCATGACCGCGACAGCTAGCGTAAATTTAGACAACGCGCTCATGCCAGCCTCCCGCATTCCAGCAAGGGGCTGATCCAGTAAGCGACATCAGGCGTCGGCATTTCCTCGGCCAGCGCTTGCACCAGCAAGCGCAGATCGGCATGCACGCCGCTAATCAGCACCAGCTTGCGCGCGCTGCGGCCCTGCACCAGTTCCATGGCCGATTGCAGCCGCGCGCCCTGGCCCATGCCCTGCGCCGCCGTGATGGAAAAGCCTCCCGCCCACTGCGGATGCAGCAGCAGAAAATCGAGGATGTCTTCTTCCAGGCTGACCGGTATGACCAGGGTGAGCAAGGTATCGTTGGCTACAGTCTTCATGCGGTTTCCATGGTGGTGTTACCCGTGCTGCTGGTGTTATCGACAACGCCAAAGCGGCGGAACAGCAGCGGCAGCAAAATCAGGGTCAGCAAGGTGGCGCTCAGCAGGCCGCCGATGACGACGATGGCGAGCGGCTTCTGGATTTCCGAGCCCGGCCCGGTGGCCAGCAGCAGCGGCACCAGTCCCAGGCCGGTAATACAGGCAGTCATCATCACAGGACGCAGGCGGCGCAAGGCGCCCTGCACCACCACCTCGGCCAGCGGCACGCCGCGCGCCACCATCTGGTTAAAGCAGGTGATCATCACCAGCCCGTTCAAGACGGCGATGCCCATCAGCGCGATAAAGCCCACCGAGGCCGGCACCGACAGGTATTCGCCGGTGACAGCCAGCGCCAGCACGCCACCGATCAGCGCGAACGGAATATTGGCAAACACCAGCAGCGCCTGACGCACGCTGCCCAGGGTGCTGAACAACAGCAGAAAGATCAGCGCCAGCGCCAGCGGCACCACCACGGCCAGGCGCGCGGCGGCGCGCTGCTGGTTTTCGAACTGGCCGCCATATGACAGGCGGTAGCCGGCCGGCAGCGGCACCTGCTGCGCCACGGCAGCCCGTGCTTCCTCGACAAAGCCGACCAGGTCGCGGCCGCGCACATTGGCGCGCACCACGGCCAGGCGGCTGCTGTTTTCGCGTTCGATCTTGACCGGGCCGTCTTCCACGCGCAGGTGGGCGATCTGGCTCAAGGGCACGGAATGGCCATCGGCCAGCGGCAAGCGCAATTGCTGGAACAACTGCGGCGACATGCGCACATTGTCGCCGCCGCGCAGCAGCAGCGGCAGACGCTGCACACCGTCGATCACCACGCCGGCCGTGCGGCCTTCGATCATCGTGCGCAAGTCATTCTGCACCTGCTCGGCACTGAGCCCGAGACGGCCGGCAGCCACGCGGTCGATATCTACCTGCATATACTGCACGCCCTCGTTTTTCACCGTCAGCACGTCTTCGCTGCCATGGATTTTCTGCACCACGGCGACGATATGCTCGGCCAGCTGCGCCAGCTTTTCCGTATCCGGGCCGAACACCTTGATGGCCAGGTCGCCGCGCACGCCGGACAGCATTTCCGAAGTGCGCATTTCAATCGGCTGGGTAAAGCTGAAGTTAATTCCGGCGAAATCGGCGGTCGCCTGGCGCAAGGCGTCGATCAAAAGCTCCTTGTCCGGACTGCGCCATTGGTCGCGCGGCTTGAGCACCAGGAAGGAATCGGTTTCGTTGGGGCCCATCGGGTCGAGGCCCAGTTCATCGGTGCCAAGGCGGGCGACGATACGCGTCACCTCAGGCACCTGCGCCAGAATGCGGCGCTGAATCGCCAGGTCCTGCGCGGTCGATTCGGCCAGGCTGATGGACGGCAGCTTTTCCGCCTGCATGATCAAATCGCCCTCTTCCAGCACTGGCATAAAGGATTTGCCGACCACCACGAACAAGCCCAGCGCCAGCAGCAGCGCCGCAGCGGCACTGGCCACCACCAGCCGCTCGCGCTGCAGCGCCCGCGTCAGCAACGACCGGTACACCGATTCCATCCACACCACGATGCGCGGCGCCGGACCATGGTGGGCTTTCAGCAGGAACGACGACAGCACCGGGATCACGGTCAGCGACAGCAGCAGCGAGGAGCCCAGCGCAAAAATAATCGTCATGGCGACCGGTGCAAACATCTTGCCTTCCAGCCCCTGCAGGGTCAGCAGCGGAATGAAGACCACCATGATCACCACCATGCCGGCGGTGACCGGCACCGCCACCTCGCGCACGGCGCGGTACACCACGTGCAGCCACGACATGCCAGGCTGCGCCTTGCTGCCATGGGCCTCGATGTTTTCCACAACGACCACCGCCGCATCGACCAGCATGCCGATGGCAATCGCCAGCCCACCCAGCGACATCAGGTTGGCGCTCAGGCCAAACTGCTGCATCAACAGGAAGGTGCCCAGCGCCGACAGCGGCAATATGCAGGCCACTACCACGGCCGCGCGCACATTGCCAAGAAAGACATACAGCAGCACCACCACCAGCACCGTCGCCTCGAGCAGCGCCTTGCCAACCGTGCTGACGGCACGCTCGACCAGGTTGCCACGGTCATAGAACGTGCTGATGGTGGTGCCGGCCGGGAGAGATTTGCCGATTTCCCCAAGCTGCTGGCGCACCTGGTCCACCACGCTGAGCGCATTGGCGCCGCGCATGGCCAGTACCAATCCCTGCACTGCCTCTCCTGCTGCCTCTCCCTGCCCATTTTTTGCGCTCTGGGTGACCGTGCCATAGCGCGTGACTGCGCCGATGCGCACCTGCGCCACCTGGCCTACCGTGACCGCTACGCCATCGCGGCTGACGATGGTGATGGCCGCGACGTCGCTCAGTGTGCGCACGCTGGCGTCGCTGCGGATCAGATACGATTCTTCACCGCTCAGCAGGCGACCGGCGCCATCGCTGCGGTTATTCGCTTGCAGCGCCTGTTGCAGCTGTTCGAGCGAAACCTGGCGTGCGCTGAGCGCCGCCAGGTTGGGCACCACCTCAAAACTGCGCACTTCGCCGCCGAGCGCATTCACATCGGCCACGCCGGCGATATTGCGCAGTTGCGGACGGATGGTCCAGTCGAGCAAGGTGCGCTTTTCCATCAGCGACAGCGGACCCTCGATGGTGAACATGAAGACGTCGCCCAGCGGCGTGGTAATCGGCGCCAGGCCGCCGCTCACCGACGGCGGCAAATCCTTGAGCACCGCCGCCAGCCGTTCGGACACCTGCTGGCGCGCCCAGTACATATCGGCGCCATCGTCGAAATTGAGCGTGATATCGGCAATCGCATACTTCGATTGCGAGCGCAGCACGGACTGGCGCGGAATACCCAGCAACTCCTGCTCGATGGGCGCGACGATGCGGTTCTCCACTTCCTCGGGCGTCATGCCGGGCGCCTTCATGATGATTTTTACCTGGGTGCTCGAGACATCGGGAAACGCATCGATCGACAACTGGCCCACGGCCCTGGCGCCGGCCAGCACCATCAGTACCGCCAGTACCAGCACCAGCAGCCGCTGCGCCAGCGACATGGCAATCAGACGGCCCAGCATCATGGCTGTCCTTTCGCGTCTTTGGCGGAAGGTGCGGCCGGCTCGCCCAAGCCCGTCCACGCACCCTTGATGGCCGCCAGCCCGCGCATCGCCACCGGTGCACCGGCCGCCAGCGCGCCGCTCACCCATACCTGCTCGCCTGCCGCTGCCCCCGGGCGCACCGGCACGGCCTGAAAGCCGTGGGCGCTGCGCACGAACACATAGGTGGCTGCGCCCCGGCGTACCAGCGCCGCCGCCGGCACCGCCAGCGCACCCGCGTGCCTGCTAGAGGGGATCAGGCGCGCCTCGACAAAGGCGTTAACCTTCAGGCAACGATTGCGTTCGACCTGTTCGGCGCGCACCAGTGCGGTCTGGTTGACGCCATTGACCAGCGGCGAGATGGCGCTGACCTTCACGTGGCAATCGCTGCCGGCCACCAGTTTGTCGCCCACAGCTACCTGCGCCAGTTGCGCCGCCGACGCCTGCAACTCCACGGCCAGCGGCACGTCACGGGCGATCTTCGCCACGCTGCTGCCAGCTTCGGCCTGCTGGCCCACCGATAGCGGCAATTCCAGCACGGTGCCGGCAGCCTGCGCGCGCACCGTCAGCAGCGGTGTCAGTTGGCCGCTGGCAGGGAGTTGCATGATGGCCGACTGGCTCAGGCCTGCGGCGCGCAGCAGCTGCACGCGCTGGCTCAGCGCCAGGCGCGCCAGTTGCGCCGCTGCGCGGCTTTCATCGAGGCGCACGCGGGCGATAATACCGTCGGCATACAGGCTTTCATCGCGCGCCAGCTTGGCGTCGGCCAGGCGCGCCTGGGCCGCCAGCGCAACGTAATCACGCTGCTGCTCCATCCACTGCTGGCTGAACAGGGTCACCAGCGGCGCGCCGGCTTTGACCGTTTGCAGGGTGTTGACATGCACTTGCTGGACGATGCCGCCCCAGACGGCGCTGCTGGCGGTGAGCGCCGCCGCCGGCAGCACCACGGTGCCCGACAATACCAGGCCATCGGCGCCGGTGCCGGTGCCGGGCAAATTGGCCAGCGCAGGCGTGGTAACGATGCCGGCGCGCTGGATCTGCTCCGCTGTCAGCACCACCTGTTCCGGCTGTACAGCAGGAACAGGCGCAGCCACAGGAATAGCCGCAGCAGCGGCCAAGAGAATGAAAGCATTGAGCATGTCAGGATTACCAGGGCAGAGGAAGGATGGCGCCGATGGTGGGCAGAAGTTCTTAAGAGGTTCTTAACAAGTACGGCATACTGTCGCCTCCTCATCTCATATCCGGATTACCAGGCTGACATCATGCGCATATTGCTCACCGAAGACGACCCGCAACTTGGCCGCGCCACCCAGATCGGCCTGGAACAAAGCGGCTACGCGGTGGACTGGGTGACCTCGGCCGAACACGCCCATATGGCCGTGCGGCTGCACGACTACGGCTGCATCCTGCTCGACCTGGGCTTGCCCGACCAGGATGGCATGCAGGCGCTGGCCATCCTGCGTGACAGCGGCTATGCCGGGGCGGTGCTGGTGGTCACGGCGCGCGACCAGGTGAAAACCCGCATTGCCGGCCTCGATGCCGGCGCCGACGACTTCATCGTCAAGCCCTTCGACCTCGATGAACTGGCAGCGCGCATCCGTAGCGCCTGCCGCCGCGCCGCCGGGCGCCTGCGCGAACAGCTCGTGCATGGAGACCTGGTGCTGGACATCGCCGACCGCCAGGTCAGCAAGGCCGGCAAACAGATCGCGCTGACCACCAAGGAGTTCCGCATCCTGCTGATGCTGGTGGAGCAGGCAGGCCGCGTGCTAAGCCGTGAACAGCTCGAGAAAAACCTGTATAGCTGGGGTGAAGAAGTGGAAAGCAATGCCGTGCAAGTGCATATCCACCACCTGCGCCGTAAACTAGGCCGCGAGCTGATACGCACGGTGCACGCTGTCGGCTATTGCATCGACAAGCCGGTGGCGCCATGAACCGCCGGCCATTCGGCAAGCGCTGGTCGCTGAAAAACACCTTGCTGGCCTCGCTGCTGGGCTTGACGCTGACCTTGTGGGCCAGCAGCGCGGCGATTGTGTATGTGGAAGCGCAGCGGGAAAGCGATGAACTGTTCGACCAGTCGCTGGTGGAAACGGCGCACCTGCTGCTGTCGCTGGTGGAAAACGAAGTGCGTGAACACGGCCTGGCCCAGCCCATCAGCCTGCCGATGAAAGGCCACGTCAACCCGCACCGCTACCTGCTGTTCCAGGTGCTCGACGAACAGCAACGCGTGCTGTACAAGAATGACGGCGCACCCGACGCCGCCCTGTCGGCTGGGGCGCCGGACGGCTTTTCCTGGACCACCATCAGCGGCCAGGACTGGCGCCTGTACACGCTGTGGGACGACAGCCACGAACTGGCGCTGGTGGTGGCCGAGCCGACCAGCCACCGCGAGGACATCAGCAGCCGCTTTTTCTACAAGATCGTCATTTTCGGCACGCTGCTGGCCCTGATCGCGACGGCAGCGATCTGGTGGAGCGTAAGCCGCGTGCTGCGCGTGCTGCAGCACTGCGCCGACGAAGTGGCGCTGCGCACCCCCAACGACCTGGCCGAAGTCAGCCTCGGTGGCGCGCCGCAGGAAGTACACCCCTTGCTGCTGGCGATTAACCGCCTGTTCGGCCGCGTGCGGCTCACGATGGAGCATGAACAGCGCTTTACCGCCGACGCCGCGCACGAGCTGCGTACGCCGCTGGCCGCCATCAAAACCAATCTGCAAGTGCTCAAGCGCGCCCGCAATAGCGAAGAGCGCGATGAATTCATTGCCGGCCTCAGTACCAGTGTCGATCGCGCCAGCCGGCTGGTAGACCAGTTGCTGACGCTGGAAAAGCTCGACCCGCAATCAGGCATCGTCACTGCACCCGAACACGGCGACCTGGCCGAGCTGCTGCACGAACAGGCCGACCATTGGCGGGCCAGCTGCGCCCGGCAGCAGCTGTCACTGCAACTTGATATCGCCAGCACGCCGTGTGCGCTGCATGCCGACAGCATGCACATGCTGATCCGCAACCTGATGGAAAACGCGCTGCGCTACACGCCGGCACACGGGCAGATCGCGATCCGCTGCGGCCAGGGACAAGGTCCGGACAGTGGACTCAGCTATCTGTGCATCGCCGACTCGGGGCCCGGCATTCCAGCCGATATGCAGCAGCGCGTATTCGAGCGCTTCTTCCGCCTGGCCGGTGCAGCCTTGCCTGGCAGCGGCCTGGGACTGTCGATTGTCGCCCGCATTGCAGAGCGCCATGGCGCCCAGGTCCGCCTTGACAGCGGCCTGGGCGGCAAGGGGCTGGCGGTGTCGGTGTGGCTGCCGGCTATCCGCGCGGGAGCGGGTACCGACATGCCGCCTACTTCCGTCCCAGCATCCACCTGACCAGCGTGCGCGCTTCCGCCTCGCTGACCTGCGGATTGGGCGGCATCGGGATCGGATCCCACACGCCGCTGCTGCCTTTCATCACCTTTAACACCAGGCTGGCTTCAGCGTTTTTATCGTTGGCATATTTGGCAGCGATATCTTTCAGCGCCGGGCCCACCAGCTTGGTGTTGGCAGCATGGCAGGCCATGCAGTTTTTGGCCTTGGCCAGCGCCTCGCTGGCCTGCGCCGCCATTGATGCAAGCGCGCCAGCAGCAATCACTGCCGCCAGAATATAGTGCTTCATCTTTTCTCCTGTTCCTGTATTACCCGCTGGTCGATCACGCCGAATGGCTCAGCGCCATACGGATCAGTGGCAGCCATGCGCACGCGGTCGCCAAAATGCATGAACGGAGTGCGCGCTGCACCTTCGTCAATGATTTCGATCACGCGCCGTTCCGAAATACAGGCGCTGCCCGCAGCACGCGCCGCGTTCGAGACCGTGCCGGAACCGATGATGGTGCCGGCCGACAGCTTGCGCGTGCGTGCCGCATGGGCGATCAACTCGCCAAAGCCAAAGTTCATTTCACCGCCATGCGGATGGCCGAACGCTGCGCCGTTCAGCGTCACATGCAGTTCCAGCTGTACGCGTCCGTCAAGCCAGCAATCGCCCAGCTCATCGGGCGTAATGGCCACCGGCGCAAAGCTGGAGGAAGGCTTGGCCTGCAGGAAGCCGAAACCGCTTTTCATCTCGCGCGGCCCCAGCGCGCGCAGGCTCCAGTCGTTGATCTGCACCAGCAGGCGCACGTGCGACAGCGCCGCATCGGCCGATACGCCCATCGGCACGCGGCCGACGATCACACCGAACTCTCCTTCGAAGTCGATGCCGTGCGCCTGATCGGGCAAAACCACATCGGCGCAGGGGCCGAGAAAATCGTCCGATGCACCCTGGTACATGACAGGTATGGTGTCAAAGTCGGGAATCGGTGGCGTGTTGAAGGCGCGCTCCATCAGCTTGCCGTGGTTGAGAAACGCCGAGGCATCGCACCACTGGTAGCAGCGCGGCAGCGGCGCCGCGCAGGCCGACGGATCGAACGCAAACGCCGCAGGATGCCTGCCGGTGTTGAGCTGCTCGGACAGTGCCTGCAACTGCGGCGCCACCTCGTCCCAACGTTCGAGCGCGGCCAGCATGGTCGGAACGACGTGGCTGGCGTCGGCCGCCACATCGAGCTGGCGCGATACCATCAGCAAACGACCATCGGGTTCGCCATTATTCAGGGTAGCAAGTTTCATTCAACTACACCCCTCAAGCACGCGGCAACGCCAGCAACGCATCGTCGACGATGGCCACCGCACGGGTCCAGCCGGCCGAGCCGGCGCGCACCTTGTGCGGGAAACAGCTGACATAAAAGCCGTGCCCTGGCAACGCTTCGAGGTTATGCAGCTTTTCCAGGTGACAGTAGCCGATGTCGCGGCCGGCCTTGTGGCCTTCCCAGATCAGCGCCTTGTTGCCGGTCTCCGCAATCTTCTTGGCGGTATAGGAAAATGGTGCGTCCCAGCTCCAGGCGTCGGTGCCGGTCAGGCGCACGCCGCGCTCCAGCAGGTACATGGTCGCTTCGTAGCCCATGCCGCAGCCGGCCGAAACGAAGTCGCTATGGCCGTAACGGCTGCCGGCACGGGTGTTGACCATGACGATATCGAGCGGCTGCAGCACATGGCCGATGCGCGCCAGCTCGGCCTCCACGTCGGCCGCAGTGGCCACGTAACCATCCGGAAAATGACGAAAATCGAGCTTTACACCAGGCTGGAAACACCATTCCAGCGGTACCTGGTCGATGGTGATCGAAGCCTTTTTTTCGCCATTTTTGGCATCCATGGTCGAATGGAAGTGGTATGGCGCATCGAGGTGGGTGCCGCTATGGGTGGTCATGGTCACCCACTCGGCAGCCGCGGCCTCGCCGTCCGGGTAATCCTCGGCCGTGGTGCCGGGGATCATGGCGATGAATTCGTGCAGCGTGTCGGTGTGCTTCTGGTAGGTGATCTTCGGCGCCAGCGGTGGCGGGTCGGACAGTACCTCGTTTTCGAGGAAGATCGACAGATCGATGAATTGTCGCGTCATGGCTTACCCCTTGGCCGCTGGTGGTGGCGGGCCGCCCGGCGCCCACTTGTCGCGCGCCTGGAAAAGGAACAGCTGCGAGGCATCGGCGCTCATCGGCACCTGGCGGGAAATCCAGGAATCGTCGTGGGTGTCCATGTCGGCGTCGTATTCCACATGGCAGCCCAGTGGGCTGTTGAAGTACCAGAACCAATTGGAACCCATCTTGTGGCGTCCCGGTCCCCAGAACGACTGGTAGCCCTTGTTGACGAAGCGGGTGCCGGCCAGCATGACCTCAGTCGGACCGCCCATGTGAAAGGTGAAATGCTCGCAGCCCTTCATGAACGGCGGCGTCTGGATCAGGAACAGGGTGTGATGCTCGTCGGTGCCACCCGGGCGCAGGAACGGACCGGCGCCCACCAGGCGGTCGGTGCAGCGGAACCCCAGGCGCTCGCAGTAAAACGCTTCCGCCTTGGCCGCATCGGGTACAAAGTACACCACGTGCGACAGCGAACGCGGACGCACATCGGCGCCCTCGTCCACCGCCGGCAGGTTGATCGGACGGCGTGTTGAGGCGCCGGGCGCGTTGACCGCTTCGGCGCGCAGGTCGAGCGCCTTGCGCACGGTGACCTGGAAACCCAGCACAAAACCCATGTCGTCCTGCGCCTCGATGCTGCCGTCGGCCAGCGTGCGTACTTCGCGGTCGCGCCGCAGTTCTTCGGCAATGGCCGCCAGCGCGTGCTGGTCGGCCACACCGTATATGGTTTTACGCAGCATGCTGGCAGTACCCAGCCCGGGCGGCAAGGCCGTGCTGTCCTTGTCGGCGATGACAATCGCCGTGCCGTCGAGGGCTTCGAAGCGCCCTTGGCCCACTGGCAGCAGTCCGTAGTCGGTGAGATACTGGCTGCACGCGGTCACGTCATCGACGCCGAATACGAGTGCATCTGGTCCTATGATGTTCATGCGGATTCCTTGTTAAAGTGCGGTACGTCCACCGAGGGTTTCGGCGACCCAGTCGGCGATGTAGGCGCCGGCATTGGCGGAATTGTCAAAACTGGAGTGCTGCACGCCACCTTCGCGCGCGGTAAAAATCTTCAGTTCCCGCGCGGGACTATTCACCATCTGGTCATAGGTGCGCTGGGCCCAGTGCATAGGAATCTGGCTGTCTTTTTCGCCGTGCGTGACCAGGAACGGCACCTTGATGCGGTCGAGTACTCCGTCCAGGTGGACGTTTTCGGCAATCGCCATGAATTCGTCCATGTCCCGGGCGCCCCATACCCAGCGCACGTGCTCCCAGTAATGCGGCACCGGGAAGCTGCCCTCCTTGTCCAGGCGCTTTTTCTGCACATCGCGCCAGTCGTGGTTGGCGCCCCACACCACGCCACAGGCAAAGCGCGGCTCCAACGCCACCGCGCGCGGGCAGTAGTAGCCGCCCAGCGATACGCCTTCCATGCCGATGCGTGCAGGATCGACATCGCCGCGCGTCTCAAGCCAGTCGACGATCTTGCTGGCCCAGCGTTCGCTGTCGTGCACGGCGGTAAGGCCATGCAGGCGCAGCGCCTCGCCGGTGCCCGGCTGATCGACCACCAGCGAGGAAATGCCGCGCTGTGCCAGCCAGCGCGGCAGGCCGACGCGGTATTTCATTTCCTTGGTCGAATCGAGGCCGTTGACCTGCACCAGCAGCGGCGCCGGGCCGGTGACGCCATCTGCCCGCACCAACAGGCCGGACAAATGGCTGTCGCCATAAGGGATTTCCACCCGTTCGCAGTTTTCACCGGCCAGTTGCACGCCCCTGGCAAATACCTCGAGGAAGCGCCGGTACAAGGCCTCGCGGCCCGGCGCGCCATGCGCCTGCAGACGCTCGGCGGTCAGGTAATAGACGGCGGCGCGGCCATACTTGTCGCCGGCGGAAATCAGGCGGCCACGCGCCTGGTCTTCCTCCGCCAGCGCGCACAGCTTGTCGGCCATGCGCGACCAGGTAGCGCGAAACGCTTGCGTGCCGGCGGCGTCGGGTTGCTTTGCCGCCTCCTGCAAGGGCGCGCACATTTCCTCGATTTCGCCGATGCGGGCGCCCATTTCTATGGCCAGATCGACCGAGAGATTCCAGACGTAGTTGGTGGGAAAATATTTAAACATGGTGATTCAGCTTAGAAGTTATACGCACCGCGCACGCCATAGGTGCGCGGATCGCCGATGAAGAAAGAGCCCGGCACGCGGCTCTGGATGGTGATTTCGTTTTCGATGTTCTTGACGAACAGCTGTACGTTCCACTTGGCGTCCGGGCTTTCGTAGCCGATCGAGGCATCAGACTTGTGGAACGACGGCTGGCGATAGCGGATATCCTGGGTTGGATCGCTCAGGAAGTACGACGTCGAATGGCGCGTGTTGATATTGGCCGTGATCTCGCCGCCGTTGGACAACGGGAAGTGGTGGGTGTAACCCAGCGCAATCGTGGTCGATGGGGCGCGGTCCAGCTTTTTACCCGAGTAGTCGATATTGGTCGCAGGGTGATAGTCCTTGTAGTGCGCATCGGTGGCGGCCGCAGTGGCGCGTAATTCGCCGTTCTCGCCAACCCGCAATTTGCTTTCCAGCTCGGCGCCCTTGACCACCGAATTGGCGGCATTGCTGGTAAACGAATGGCAGGTGGCCGGATCGTTGGTGCGGCAGGTGGTGATCGTCATCTGCTGGTCCTTGTAGTCGTAATAGAAGACGTTGGCCGATACCTGCAGATGGTTGTCGAAGAAGCGGCCTTTCACGCCGGTCTCGAACGATTTCAGCGTTTCCGGCTTGTAGATGCCGGTGTCGGCTTCGGCATTGAAGCCACCCGACTTGTAGCCGGTCGATACGCTGGCGTACAACATCACGTTGCGCATCACATCGTGGTCTATGCCGACTTTCCAGCTGGTGTTGTTGAAGCTGACATCCTCGGCATAGGCTTTGGTGCTGGTGGTGGCCGGCGGCACCGCTGCCTCGCCGCTCAGCGGGTCGTAGCCGGACTTGCGGTCCTTGGTATAGCGCAGGCCCATGGTCAGGCGGGTGTCATCGCGCAGCGAATAAGTGGCCTGGCCAAAGGCCGCCTTCGATTTGTTGTTGATCGATGCGAGGAACGGCAGGTGTACGATCAACTGGCCGAACGGCGCGCTAACATAGGTGTTGTACTGGGCGTCGCGGAACACGTCTTCATTAAAGTGGTACAAGCCAGCCACCCAGCGCAGCGGACCGCTGCCCGTTGAATTCAGGCGCAGTTCGTGCGAGCGTGCCTTGGCGTCGCCAAAATTACTATTGGTGAAGGGGAAGCCGAAGTACACGCCGTTATTCACCTGGTTGGTGTGCATGCGCATCTGCGCGGCCTGGTAGGTCAGCTCGGCGCCCGCGAGCGTGGTCTTGAATTCGGCGCGCAGCGAATTGGCGAAGTTGTCGCGCGGCCGGGTGTTATCGGCCCGGAATTCCCAGCCTGCGGTGCGCTGCGCATCGCTGCCACGATCGATGTACACGGGATTGCGCAGATCGTTGCCGCGGCCCGGCGCCGTGAATGGCAGCGTGCCGCTCGGGGTGCCCGTGAAGAAGTTCGTCAGCGGCACCGGCGAAACACCGCCGCCACCGATCTTGTTATGCTCGGCCGTCAGCAGCAGGCTGGTGTCGGTCGTGAACTTGCCCAGCAGGTGCAGGCGCGCCGACTTGTCGTCCTGGCTTTCCAGGGGAATCCGGTTCGGCCCTGGAATCAGATAGGTATCGTGCTTGTTGGCGTTGAGCGCTGCGCGGAACGCCCACACATCGCTGAGCGGCATATTGAACACGCCGTCGTAACGGCGGGTGTTGTAGTTACCGAGCTCAAAGCCGACCTTGCCCTCGAGCTTGCGGGTTGGCTTGTTGGTGATCAGGTTGATCGCGCCGGCAGTGGCGTTACGGCCATACAGCGTGCCCTGCGGGCCGCGCAATACCTCGATGCGGTCCAGGTCATAGAAGGCCACCGCCTGCGCTTCATAACGCGGCACATAGGCGCCATCGACATGGAAGGCAGCAGAAGGGTCGCCCTTCTCGGTCATGTCCAGGCTGGTCACGCCACGAATCGATACCTGCAGCATGCCGCTCTCCTGGGCGATTTCCACGTTGGGCAGCGTGGCCGCCAGCGCGCGCGGGTCAACGGTACCGGCGTTCTTCAGGTCTTCGCCGGACACCACCGACAGCGCCAGCGGCGTCTTGCTGGCTGGCTGGGCAATTTTTTGCGCGGTGATGATGACTTCCGTGAGGCCGCTGCTCTTTTTTTCTTCTGCTTCTGCCGCCGTGGCAGCGTTGAAGGTGGACATTGCGCCGATGGCGAGCAGTGCCTTGGCGATGGTGGTCAGCTGTGGGTTCTGCATGTGAGTCTCCTGGTGTGGACGGCACTCTGGCGATGCCGTTCTGGTTGAGTATGCAGAAAAATGATAGGTGCTTTCCCGCCTATCGCTCCAGCCTATTGTTTGGATAGCTCGCATTCGTCTGCCTGATAGCAGTGGAAGAAAAAAGCGGTGACGCATAAAAAAAAGCCCCGCCAGTTGCCTGGCGGGGCGAAGGATGGAGCGCTTGAAAGATGCTCAGTTGTGCATGGGCGTCCAGGCTCCACCCGCGAGAGAAGACTGCTGCACGGCTTCGATGAACAGCACGCCGCGCAAGCCGTCATCGATAGTCGGGAAATGCGCGGCGCCGGGATCGCCGCCGCTGCGCCGTGCCAGCAGGTGGCTGGCGATTTCGCTGTAGAGCGCAGCGAAAGCGTCGATATAGCCCTCGGGGTGGCCGGCCGGAATGCGGCTCAGGCGCGCGCCGGCCGCATTCATGGCGGCGCTGCCGCGCGTGATGATGCGGGTCGGCTCGCCCAGCGGCGTCCAGTGCAGCACATTGGGATTCTGCTGCGCCCACTCGATGCCACCGGCGCTGCCAAACACGCGGATGCGCAAGTCGTTGGCGCAGCCAGGCGCCACCTGGCTGGCCCATAGCATGCCGCGCGCCCCGCCCTGATAGCGCAGCAGCACCTGCACATCATCATCGATCGCCCGTCCCGGCACGAAGGAACTCAGTTGCGCCGCTAGCGATTCGAGCGGCAGGCCGGTGATGGCGTCCGCCAGCTGCCAGGCGTGCGAGCCGATATCGCCAATTGCGCCGCCGCCCGCCCTGGCCGGATCGGTGCGCCAGGCCGCCTGCTTTTGCCCGCTCTGCTCGAGCGGGGACGCCAGCCAGTCCTGCGCATACTCGACCTGTACCACGCGGATGGTACCGAGCGCGCCCTCTCGCACCATCTGCTGCGCATGGCGTACCATCGCATAGGCCGAGTAATTATGGGTGACCGCGAACAGCAGGCCACGCTCCTCGGCCAGCGCCTTCAGCGCACGCGCATCGCCGCTGTTGGTAGTCACCGGCTTGTCGCAGATGACGTGGATGCCGGCCTCAAGAAAGGCGCGCGCCACCGGCGCATGCATGTGATTGGGGGTGACAATGCACACCGCCTCGATACCATCCTGGCGCGCGCTTTCTGCGCGCGCCATCTGCTGATAGTCGTCGTAGATGCGCTCCGGGGCCAGGCCAAGCGCACGCCCCGATCGTTGCGCCGCCTCCGCGCTTGATGACAGGGCGCCTGCCAGCAACTGGTAACGGTCATCGAAGCGCGCCGCATGGCGGTGCACGGCGCCGATAAAGGCGCCCTCGCCGCCGCCGACCATGCCGAGCCGCACGCGGCCCGGGAATGTGGGGGATTGATCCATCGTGGCTCCTTAATCACTAAACGATGCCCAGCATGCGCAAGTTGCGCTGCGGGTCGGCGCCGCTGCCGGCAAAATCGTCAAACGCCTTGTCGGTCACGCGGATGATGTGGTCGCGAATGAAGTCCGCCCCCTCGGCCGCGCCCTGCTCCGGATGCTTGAGGCAGCACTCCCATTCCAGCACGGCCCAGCCCTTGAAGTCGTACTGCGCAAACTTGGAAAAGATCGCCCTGAAGTCCACCTGGCCATCGCCGAGCGACCGAAAACGACCGGCGCGCCCGGTCCACGACTGGTAGCCGGAATACACGCCCTGGCGCGCATCGGGACGGAACTCGGCGTCCTTGACGTGCATCACCTTGATGCGCTCGTGATAGCGGTCGATAAAGCCGAGATAGTCCAGCTGCTGCAACAGGAAATGCGAGGGATCGTAGGCAATCGACAGGCGCGGATGATGGTGTACGCGCTCGAGCAGCATCTCGAAGGTGGCGCCGTCAAACAGGTCCTCGCCCGGATGCAGCTCGAACGCCAGGTCCACGCCCGCTTCATCGTAGGCGTCGAGGATGGGCAGCCAGCGCCGCGCCAGTTCATCGAAAGCTGCTTCGATCAAACCCGCTGGGCGCTGTGGCCACGGATAGACATACGGCCAGGCCAGCGCGCCGGAGAAACTGATCGACGCAGTGAGGCCCAGGTTGGCCGACGCCTTGGCCGCCAGCAGCATCTGCTGTACCGCCCATTGCTGGCGTTCCTGCGGTTTTCCGCGCAGATCGGGCGGGGCAAAACCATCGAACGCTTCGTGGTAGGCCGGATGCACCGCCACCAGTTGCCCCTGCAAGTGGGTACTGAGCTCGGTGATGGCGACGCCGTTCAGCAGCGCCACGCCGGCCAGTTCGTCGCAATAGGTTTTGCTTTTTGCCGCCAGCGCGAGGTCGAACAGGCGTGCATCGTTGGTCGGCAACTGCACGCCACGGTAGCCCAGGTCGCCGGCCCAGCGCGTGATCGCCTCCCAGCTGTTGAAAGGCGCCTGCTCGCCGATAAACTGGGCCAGGAAAATGGCTGGCCCCTTGATGGTGGTCGCCATGGATTATCCCGCAATGCTGACGTCGACGGTGCAGCTGGTGACGGGGCTCCAGGGCAGGTATGAAATCCGCAGTTGCACCGCCGCCGTCACCGTGTGTGCACCGGCCGCCAGCCCGCCGCTCTGCAGCACCGACACTTCGGCCACCTCACCGAATTCCCAGCGCTCCTCGTAGGTGGTTTCCAGTTCGTCGAGCGTATACGTCTTGCCGCGCACGGTAAAGCGTACCTGCTCGCGCGGCACCTTGACGCCATCCACCGTCAGCGCCACGTCCTCGACTGCCGACAGGATCTGGCCACGGTAGTATGGCAGGCGCGCGCCAAGGCGCCAGCCGTCCACGGTGTTTTCCACGCTGCCGGGATAAATGATGTGTTGATCGTACATGTCTGCTTCCCCTTATGCTTCGCCCAACAGGCGCTTGAACATTTCTTGCTGGCGGCGTACCTGCTCGCGGCCATCGACCTCGAAGGCGTCCTCGATATGGCGCTGGCCTTCGTATTCGCTCGACAGATGGCCGTCGTAGCCGCCTTCGATCAGCACCGGAATGATTTCTTCGTAAGGGATGGTGGGCTCCTTGCCGCTGTCATCGATTTCATAGAACTTGGCGTGGATGTTGAAGATCCACGGCATGAACTCGAGCAGGCGGCGCGGATTGCTCCAGATATTGTGGCGCAGCGATTCGGCCATCTGCAGGTCGATCGGATTGCCGCCCAGCTTGCGCACATCCATGATCACGTAGTCCGGCAGCACGCGCGCGGCGTGGGCTTGCAGAATGAATTCGACAATCTTCGGCGTGGCGCCGTTGCGCAGGAAGCGGTCGCGGAACACGGGTGGATAATGTTTGATGAACATGCCCATGTCCGGCACATAGCCGACATGGTCGGAGCCGGTGGCGCGCGTCAGTTCCGTGTAGCGCAAAATCCAGGGATGGTCGAAGTGGAACGGCGAATGCACCTCGATACCCATGCGCACGTCGAGCTTTTCGGCCAGTGGCACGCAAGCCACCACCACTTCCGGCGGCGTGTTGACGATGATGCGCACATTGCGGCAGCCGATGCGTTTGGCAAAGTGCAGGTCGCGCTCGAGCGAGGCCACCATTTCCTCGAAATTGAGCTTGCGATCCTTGTAGAGTTTCACGTCCAGGAACATGTCGTGGCATTGCGCGTAGGCGCCGTGGCGTTCGAGCGAGGCAAACCAGCCGTCGATCTGCGCTTGCGGCACATTGGGGAAGCCGGTAAACGATTGTTCGCTGACCACTTCGATGCCGCAAGCGCCAAGGCTGGCGGCGTGGGCGACGCAATCGTCGAGCGTCATCTTGCGCAGGAAGGTCTCGTACTGGTAGCTGTAGAGCGACACGCCGCGCTTGATGCTGTGTTGAGTATTCATACTATGGACCTCGGTTAAGTCGGACAAAAATCAAAGAACGGCGCCGGACGGCGGCGTCGCCGGCATGCGCCAGCGCAGCAGCAACGCTGCCAGCGCACAGGCGGCGGCAATCAGGCCAAAGGCCAGGAAAGCGCCTTGCAGGTTGCCGACCTGGCCGCGCATCAGGTTGACCACGGCCGGCGACAGGAACTGCGCCACGAAGAACGAGCTGGCCCACCAGCCCATGCCGCGGCCACGGTGCTCGAACGAGAATTTGCTCTGTGTCCAGGCGATCAGGGCCGGCACGATCATGCCGTTGGCCAGTTGCTGCACAAAGGCGAAACCGAGCGCAGTCTGGTAATCGGGCGCCATGCCGATGCCGCCCAGGCCTATCGCATAGCCGAGAAATACCAGCATGATCTGCATGCCGGCGCCGTAGCGGGTGGTGAGCTTGAATACCACCGCGCCTATCGGCACGCCAATGCTGGGGATCGCCATACTCAGACCGATCGACTTGGGGTCGGACAGCCCCAGTTCCTTCAGCAGCAGCGAGAAGTGAATCACCTGGACGTAATAGATGGTCGACAGCACCACCGTCACGCCGCACACCATCAGCGCCACCACGTAGGGGAATGGCGTCGCCGCCAGTGCCTGGCCGGCAGATTGCTTGCGCGGTTCGGGCTCGAACAGGAAGGCGATACTGGCCAGCAGGATGGGAATGGCGACTGCGTACACCAGGAACGGATACTGCCAGCCCTGCGCCGCCAAAAAGCCGGAACTGGCGATGGTGACAGTGCCCAGCACCGAGCCGACCACGCCCTGTATCATCAGCCAGCGGTGGCGCTCTTTCTCCTCGTAATAGTCGGCCAGCAGGGTGTTGACGACCGTGAGCACGCCCGCCTCGCCGATGCCGATCACCACGCGGCCGGCCACCACGGCCCAGAAATTATCGATCACAAACGGCATCAGGCCGCCGGCGCCATAAAACGCCATCGACCATAGCAGCAGCCGGCGCCGGCCGAAGCGGTCGGCAATCACGCCGGCGGCCGGCGCAAACAGCGCGATACAGGCGCTCGGCGCCGTGATCAGCAGCGGCACCATTAGTTTGGCGTTCGGTACGTCGTGGAAGTGCGCCAGCAGCGTGGGCAAGGTGGGGGTGAGCGCGATAATCGCCATGACCGGCAGAAAGCCGGAAAACACCAGTATCCAGCCCTGCCGCCAATCGGCTTTTCGCGGTGCCCTGGGCGCGACTCCCTGCCCCGCAGGGTGTTCGGTACTATGCATTGCCTGTCTCCTTTATTGTTCACCTGTCTACGCAGGAAAATCTTCGTGCCGGAAAATGATAACGCTTTCCCACCATCTGTCTTGCGCTTTTTATTGATAAGTCGTATTGATATCTTGGATACCTGGGGCGGGCATTTTTTCAGATATATTAGGCAAACTTTTTAGAAAAACCTGTCCCGGTCTTGCCTACGATGTCCGCCACAACCACCAGTAAAACCAGGGCGCCCGCCAGCGCATCGCGCACGCTGGAGCATGCGCTGATCGTGCGCACCTTGGCCTGATAAGGGATTCCACATGCGCTTCAATAAACTCGACCTGAACCTGCTGGTGGCACTCAATGCGCTGCTGACCGAGCGTAATATCAGCCGGGCGGCGGAAAAGCTTTACCTGAGCCAGCCCGCCACCAGCGGCGCGCTGGCGCGCCTGCGCGCCTATTTCAACGACGAACTGCTGGTGCCGTCCGGCCGTCAGCTGACGCTGACGCCGCGCGCCAAGGAACTGGTGGAGCCGGTGCGCGAGGTGCTGATGCGTATCGACACCACCATCGCTGCCCAGCCGCAGTTTGACCCGGCGACAGAATCGCGCGTGTTCACGCTGCTGGTGTCCGACTACACATCCACCGTGCTGATTCCGACGCTGCTGGCCGAGTTGTACCGCGACGCACCCAACCTGCGCATCAGCCTGCGCAGCCAGGCCGAGCGCCCGGACGAGGTGCTGGAACAGGGCGACGCCGATTTCCTGGTGATTCCCTCGCAATACCTGGCCAAGGACCACCCTTCCGCCGCGCTGTTCGAGGAGGACTACCTGTGCGTGACCTGGGAAGGCAATTCCCGTGTCAGGGAACGCCTGACCTTTGACGACTACCTGGCCTGCGGCCACGTGATCGCCACGTTTGAACACACCAACCCGCTATCGACCTTCGACGGCTGGTTCATGGAAAGCTTCGACGTCAAGCGCCGCGTCGAGGTGACCGCGCCAACCCTCAGCGCCCTGCCCTCGATGGTGGTCGGCACCGACCGCATCGCCACCGTGCACCGCCGCATTGCGCTGCGCGCCCAGGCCACGCTGCCGATCAAGGTGTGGGAACCACCACCGCGCATCCCGCGCCTGGTGCAGATGCTGCAATGGCATAAGCACCGCAGCAACGATCCGGCCATCAGCTGGATACGCGAGAAATTCATCACCGCTGCCGCCAGCGTTTAACCCCGAAAAGGAATCACCGATGCACCACGCCGTTCCAGGTACGGAGGGCAGCGCTTACGCCGCCGCTTCCGTCTTCTCGCCGCGCCGCCGCCAGCTTGCCCTGGTGGCGGTGGCGCTGGCCTTTGTCATGGACTTGCTCGACACGACCATCGTCAACGTCGCCATTCCATCGATTGCCAGCACCATCGGCGCCGACCGCGCCGCGCTGGAATGGATCATCGCCGGCTACGCCACCGCGTTTGCGGTGCTGCTGATCGTCGGCGGACGCCTCGGCGACAGCTATGGCTACCGTCGCATGTTCCTGCTCGGGATCACGTTGTTCACCGTGACTTCGCTGGCCTGCGGACTGGCGCCGGACGCGCTGACGCTGCAGATCGCCCGTGTGCTGCAAGGCGTGACCGCCGCCCTGATGGTGCCGCAGGTGATGGCGCTGGTGCAGGTGATGTACCCACCCGAACAGCGCTACAAGGTGTACACGGTGTTCGGCTTCCTCGGCGGCTTCTCCGCCGCGCTGGGTCCCATCGTCGGCGGCCTGCTGATCGACGCCAACTGGTTCAACCTGGGCTGGCGGCTGACCTTTTTGATCAATCTGCCGATTGGCATGTTCAGCCTGGTGGCCGGCTGGCGCCTGCTGCCGGCCGGCCGTGGCGTCAACGCCGTGCCAGTAGACGTGATCGGCGCCACGCTGTCGGTGGTGGTGCTGTTTGCCTTGCTGGCGCCGCTGATCGAAGGGCCGGAACAAGGCTGGCCCGTTGGCCTGATCATCCTGCTGGTGGCCACCGCGCCGCTGGCCTGGGGCACGCTGCGCTACCTGCGCTGGCGCCAGGCCGCGCGCGGCGACGCGCTGGTGCCGCCGTCGCTGTTCAAGCTGCGCAAGGTGGCGCTGGGCCTGATCTGCACGCTGTGCATCAATCCCGTCCTGCCCGGCTACCTGCTGGTGATGACCTTTGTGCTCCAGCAGGGCATGGGCCTGAGCGCGGCGCAAATGGCTTATGCCTGCGCGCCGATTGCCGTCGGCGCCATGGGCGGCATCACGCTGATCGGCCCGCGCCTGTTCAAATTGCTGGGGGTTCGCGTGATGATGGTGGGCGTCAGCGTGACCGCCACCAGCCTGTGCCTGGCGGCGTGGGCGGTGCACGGCGGCGTGCTGCAACCGTGGATACTGGCGGTGGCGCAGTTGGGCATGGGCCTGGGCATGGGCTTGTGCGGCCCGCAACTGTCCAACGCCACGCTGCAGGATGTGCCGATGACTGACGCCGGTGTGGCCGCCGGCCTGTTCACGGCTGTCCAGCAGATCGGCGCCGCCCTGGGCGTTGCGCTGGGCGGCCTGCTGTTCTTCCACCAAGTGCCTGCCGTCGGCGCCGTCGCAGCGCAGTATGCCAGCGCCTACCTGCACGTGCTGCCGCTGTTCGGCGCCCTGCTGCTGGCCGCCGTTGCCGGCACCCGGCAGCTGGCCAAGGTGATGCCGCTGCCGGGCAGGTAAGGCACAGATGAAAAAAGCGCGGCCTCCATCCGAGTTCCGCGCTTTTTGCCGGGAGCTGCAACGCCCTCCGTGCTGGTCAAACGTCGAGGATAGCGATGCTCTTGCGTAGCACCGCCAGCTTGTCCTGGCCGGCCGATGGGGTCCACTCGTGGCTGATAAAGCCATCGTAGCCAAGAGCGGAAATGGTGCGGGCGATATGGCGGTAGTTCAGTTCCTGGGTCTCGTCGATTTCATGCCGGCCAGGCACGCCGCCGGTGTGAAAATGCCCGATCCACTGGATATGCTGGCGCAGGAAGTTGGTGATATTGCCATCCATGAGCTGAGCGTGATACAGATCGACCAGCAGCTTGACGCGCGGCGAATTCACTTGCGTGACCACATCGAGCCCCCAGGGCAGATGATCGAACATGCTGCCCGGCGGCGCCGGCGGGCCGCCGGAATGACCGGAATTGATGTTTTCCATCACCAGCGTCACGCCGCGTGCCTCGGCCTGGGCGCGCACGCGCTGCAAAAAGCCGATTGCATTGCGCTTGCCTTCTTCATAAGTCAGGCTGCCGCGCACACCGCAGGTGACGATGATGTTCGGGATGCCCTGCTGGGCAGCGACATCGATTTGCGCGCGCAGCGCCGCTTCAAACTGGCCATCCTGGTCCGGCGTGCCGATGGCGTTCCAGCCGGGCGGCCCCGCCGGCGCGCGCGCCAGCGTGGAAATGCCGCCGCCGTAATCAACCCGCAAGACGGTCATGGTCAATCCATGGCGCTTGAGCGTGGGCCAGTCGGCGGGATTGCTGACGAAGTCCAGCCCTTCGATCCCCAGCGCCTTGGCCATGCGGCAGGTATCCTCCATATCGGCGCCGAACAAGTGCGGCGTCAATCCCTGGCGCAGGCGCGTGCGTGCCAGCGCCTGCGGACTCGCAACTACCGCCGCGCCAACGGCCAGGGCTGATAAAAACTGCCGGCGATCAAAGGCCGAGCGCATAGCGGCTCCTTGTCAGCGTCGCCTCATCGCCAACGGTCGGGAAGTACTCCAGCCCGATCTGCCCCTGGTAACCCTGCTCGCGCAGCACCGTCATGATGCGCTGCCAGTTGATGTCGCCGGTGCCCGGCTCATGGCGGCCATTGGTATCGGCCACCTGTACATGCCCGATCAGCGCCAGCCGGCCCGAGATCACTGCGGCAAAGTCTTCCTGCGTTTGCGCCGAGTGATAGGCGTCAGCGAGCAGGCGCAGGGCCGGGCTGTCCACTGCCGCGACGATGTCGAGCCCGCGCGCCACCGTATCAACGAACATGCGCTGGCCGTTGACGACCATGTAGACCGGCTCCAGCCACAGCATGGTGGACGACTGTTCGGCCAGCGCGGCAGCGCGTTTGAGCACGCTGACGACGGCGTCGAACTGTTCCTGCACCGGCACATCGGGGCGGTTGAAGCCGGACGCCACGATCATCGCGCTATTGAAGCGCTGCGCCACCGGAATGGCGTCCGCTACGGCGGCCAGCACCGCGTCGTGATCGGCCGGGTCGGCCAGGCTGCGGCGCGGATCGACGCAAAAGCTCAGCAGGCGCACGCCGGTTTCCCACAGCGCTGACTGGATGGCGTCGAGCGGCTTGTCGCGCCACAGGTGAAACTCGACGCTGGGCAGGCCGGCCGCATGGGCGGCGCGGATACGGTCGGCCAGGTCGTCGCCGGCCTCGGGGAACATCCATTCAATACAAGCTGCAAATTGCATGATTATTTCTCTTTCATTGATTTGATTGCGAGCACAGCGGCCATCACAAGGCAGACGCCGCCGATCACCGCCACGCTGCCAAGGAAGCTCAGGCCAAAGCTGCCGATCAGCGTCACCAGCGGTGGGCTGAGGAACTGGCCAAGGAAAAAGGCGCCGCCCCACAGGCCCATGCCGCGCCCGCGATGCTCGAAGCCGTAGTGCGCCAGGGCCCAGGTCACCAGCACCGGCAGCAGCAGGCCGCCGCCGACCTGGCCCAGCGCATCGAGCGGCAGACCTGAGGCCAGGTTGGGCGCCCACGCCACGCCGATATAGCTGATGCCATAAAACCCGAGCACAATCGCCATCCACAGCGTGACCGTGACATTGGCATACCGCTTGAACAGGTAGCCGCCGATCACCGTGCCCAGGCTGGCGACGGTGGCCAGCACGCTGATACGCTCGGGCGAAGCCACGCCCATGTCGCTGAAGATGCGCCCGTGCTGCACCGCCTGGACGAAGAACACCAGCGAAAACAGCACGGTCACGCCGCACACCAGCAGCGATACCCGCCATGGGAATGGCGCGGCGGCCGGCTGCTGTCCAGCTACCGATGCGGCCGATTCCCTGGACGGTTCCCAGCAAACGGCCCAGGCCAGCGCCAGCACGGCGAAGCCGCTCAGGTACAGCAGGAAGGGATAGCGCCAGTGCATGCCCGCCAGGAAGCCGCCCGACAGCAGGATGGCGGAACCAATCAGCGGTGCAAACATGTTCTGGTAGCCCAGCCATTTCTGCCGGTCTTCGCCCTCGAAGTAGTCGCCCATCAGCGCATTGCCAACCGTGAGGATGGCCGCTTCGGCCAGGCCGACGATCACCCGGCTGGCGACGATCAAGAGCAGACTGTCGAACATCAGCGGCGCCAGGCCGAGCAGGGCGAACGCAAACAGCGACACCAGCAGCAGCCTGCGCCGCCCCCAGCGGTCGGCGATGGCGCCCATGAAGCCGGAAAACAGCGCCACGCACAGCGACGGTACCGTGATAATCATCGGCACCAGCAACTGAAAGTTGGGCACCGATGAAAACTGCTGGAACAGCTGCGGCAGGCTGGGCACCAGCGCCGCCAGCGCCAGCGTGGGCATGGCCAGGATGCCCATCAGCGCCAGCCCTTGCGCACGGCCGGCCTTGCGCCTCCCGCCTTGGGTCGCTGCTGGCGCGACGCCGCTCCCTGGCGTTGTCGATAGCGGGTTCATGAGCGGTCCAGGACGTTTTGCTTGTACCAGCTGTTGAGCATCATGCCGGTGGCAATCGGTTCCGGTCCCTTGTCGCTTTCAACGATGATCCAGCCGGCGTAGCGGTGCTCGCGGATGGCCGCCAGCAGCGCCGGAAAGTCCACCAGGCCGGTGCCCATTTCACCGAACCAGCGGGCGATTTCGCGCTCGCCGCCGGCGGCGATCATGGCCCGTTCGGCGTTCTGCAACTGGTATTCACCAAGCGTGTCCACCGCCAGCGCATCCTTGAAGTGGAAATGCAGCACGCGCGCATGGAAGCGGCGGTACAGCGCCACCACGTCGTGGCCGGCGATGGTCAGTTCGGCCGTGTCCAGCGCCAGGCCGACGGTATCGCTGTCGCACAGCGCCAGCAACTGCTCAAACTCTGCTTCGCTGCGCAGCGCCGACAGCGCGTCCACGTGCAGCGCCACCTTCAGCCCCAGCGATGCCGCCATGGCGCCGACCTGGTTCCAGCAATCGGCCGCCGCCTGCAGGCGTTCGGCATTCAAGGCGCCCTCCTTCCAGAACGACGGCAATGGTCGCACCACCAGCAACTGGCCGCCCAGCTGCGCCAGCATTTCGGCGTGGATGCGCGCCTGCGCCACGATGCGCGCATGGTCGCCGGGCTGGGTGCTCATCAGTCCGAAATGCAGTTCCTCGAAACTCATCACGGTCGGGTCGAAAAAGGTGCTGGCCACGTGGTTGATGCCGAGGTCCTTGAGCTTCAGGCGGAAATGCGTAGCCGAGCCGTAGTTGATGGCGACGTTTTCCGGCCGCCCGATCGGGTCCCAGCGGCCGCTGCCGGCGTTCAGTTCCACCGCATCGAAGCCGCAGGCTGCCGTGACCTTCAGCGCCCGTTCGATTTCTTCCAGGCGTGCGAAGCTGGTAAAGCCAGCCTTCCATTGATTGACGCCGTAACCCCATTTGATCTGCTGGTTCATGCCTTCACCTTATGCGTAAATTTTCTTCAGAACGTGCTGGATGTACCAGGCCGACAGCGCCGTACTTTCCGGGTAATTGCCACCGCCGACGTCCGCCTTGTCGTGCTCGACGCCGACCCAGCCCGTGTAGCCGCAGGCTCTCATGGCCTGCATCAGCGCCGGAAAATCGACCAGGCCGCCGGGCGTGCCCATTTCGTGGAACCAGCGCGGGGTGGTGGGCGCCATCACTTCGGCATCGGGCTTGCGGCGGTAGTCGCCGGTCAGATCGACGTGTTTGGTGTCCTTCATGTGGAAGCCGCCGCAGCGGTCGTGCAGTTTCAGGTAAAGATCGACCGGATCGACGCCGGCAATCACGTGCTGCGCCGTGTCGCAGTAGAAGAACACATAGCGCGGATCGGTCCATTCGTAGAACTTGCGCAGTTGTTCGGCGCTGCGGATGCCGCAGAAAAATTCGTGGTGGGCGCAGGTCTTGACGCCGTAGTCGAGCGTCATCTTGCCCACCCGGTTCCACAGTTCGGCGCAGGCGCGCAGCTTGTCGTCGGTGACCGGTTCAACGTCGTAGTACAAACCGGCCGGCATGACGATAAAGTTTTCCACCCCAAGGCCGGCGCTCGAACGCATGATGTGCTGCGCATAGTTGAAGATGTGGTCGTGCGTGCTGCGCACATGCGGCGCGCTCTGGCGCTCGTCGTACATCACCGCGTGGAACAGGCTCAGTACCTTGTCGATGCCGCGTTCCTGCATGAAGGCGCGGGCATTTTCCAGTGAGCCGAACAGCTCGCGCAGCGGGCCCAGATGAAAGTCGAAGGTTTCGATGCCCTCGTAGCCGAGCGCCGAAATCTGCTTGAGAAAAGCGTCGAAACGCTTGACCGACGTGTATTGCGAGAGTTGCCCTTGCGGGGTGTCGATGCGCCAGTGGTCCATGTAGGCCCAGCGCAGCTTGTTTGCGGGTGCAGTCATGCCTATTCCTTTTCTAGAACTAGAATGTTGATTATGTTTTCATGCGCAACCTGGCACGCGGCAGGACCGCGCACCACGCCCGGTCAGCGCTTGGGAGGCGTAAACAACAGGAATGCCAGCATCATGTCGCTCAAATCCTGGAGCAACTCGTTCCATGTACTGGCGTCACCATGGCCGCCGACGCTATCGAGTCCGAGAAAGCGGGCCTGGGTGGCATAAATGAGCAGCATCGAGGTATCGATGGCGCGCTCGGGCTGGGCGTGACGGATCTCTTTTCTACACGCTGTCAGCAAGGCGATAAATTTGGCGTGGTTGTCGCGCGCCGATTGTTTGCCTGCCGCCTCGATGGCCGGGTCGGTAGCGCTGCGCAGCATGAACGAGCGCAGCACGCTGGCGTTATCCTTGAGCAGATTACCGAGGCTGGCCACCACCGCCGGCACCACCTGCTGCAGGCCGCGCGCCTCCCGGCCGATGCGCTCTGCCTCGGCGTTGAACTGTTCGGCCAGGCGTTCAAGGAAGCGCACCTGCACGGCGCGCAGCAGTTCGTCCTTGCCGGCCACCCGGCCATACAGCGAACCGGTGGACACCTCGGAGCGCTCGCAGATCTCGGCCAGCGTGATCTGGTCGTACGGACGCTCGCGCAGCAGGTCGATGGTGCCTTCGATGATGCGTTCGAAGGATAGACGGCTGCGGCCCTGTTTGGGTACGCGGGCATGGGCGCTGATCGGTGGCATAGGTGGTGGTGGCATGGGACGCATTGAAGACTGCCGATTATAGCTTTCCAGCCTTGAACTGGGCCACCGCGTAATCGACCGCGCGCACCGTCAGCGCCATATAGGTGAGCGACGGATTGACCGTGCCGGCCGAGGCCATGGCTGCACCATCGGTGACGAACAGGTTGGGGACGCCATGCACCTGGTTATGCGCGTTGAGTACCGACTCGGCCGGGTTGTGGCCCATGCGGGCGCCGCCCATCTCGTGGATCGATACGCCTGGCATGGTGCGTACGGGGATCAGTTGCACCCGTTCGGCGCCGGCTGCCTTGAGCATCTGCTCGGCCTGTTTGCCGGCATCGACCGCCATTTTTCGCTCGTTTTCGCCGTAGGCAACGTCAAAGCTCAGTTGCGGCAAGCCGTAGTTACCTGGTGTTTTGTCATTGAGCGTGACGCGGTTGTGCGCCTGCGGCAGCTGTTCGCCAAAGGCGCCGAGGAAGGCCACCCATTTTCCGGGCCGGGCGATATTGTGCTTCATGCCGGCGCCAAAATCGTCGGTCAGCGCGGCGGTGTTGGTCCAGTCGTCGCGCATGGCGCCGCCCTGGAAGCCGTAGCCGCGCGTAAAATCGGCGTCCGCATCCTGGCCGCCAATGTTGCGAAAGCGCGGAATCAGGATGCCGGTAGGACGCCGGCCCTTGTAGTTGCGGTCCTCAAAGCCCTTGATTTCGCCAAACGCGGCCACGCCGTGGTGGTCGATCAGGTAGCGCCCCAGTTGATCGCTATGATTGCCGATGCCGTTCGGATGCAGCGCGCTGCGCGATTGCAGCAGCACTTGCAGACTGCCGTAGGTGGAGGCGCACAGGAACACGATACGCGCTTTGAAGGTCAGGCGCTCGCCGCTTTGGGCGTCGATCACGCGCACGCCGCTGGCTTTTCTGGTACGCGGGTCGACGTCGATCGCTGCCACCACGCTATTGGTGCGGATGGTCAGGCGGCCGGTCTTCTGCGCCGCCGGCAACGTCGAACTGAGCGAGCTGAAATAAGCGCCGAACGAACAGCCGCGATTGCAGATATTGCGGTTCTGGCACGGACCGCGGCCGTTGTGCGGCACCGTCAGGTTGGCGACGCGGCCGATGGTCACGCGGCGATCGCTCCATTTGGCTTCGATGCGCTGCTTGAGCGCGCGTTCCAGTGCGGTCATCTCCATCGGCGGCAGGTAGTGGCCGTCCGGGAAATGCTCGAGCCCTTCCGGCTGGCCGCTGACGCCGATGAATTTTTCGACGTGGCTGTACCACGGCGCCAGGTCGGCGTAGCGGATCGGCCAGTCGTTGCCATGGCCGTCGCGCGCATTGGCGAGAAAATCGTCGTTGCCCCAGCGGTAGGACTGGCGTCCCCAGGTCAGCGAACGGCCGCCCAGCACATTGGTGCGGTGCCAGCGGAACGGCTTGACCTGCTCATACGGATTCTCGCGGTCGTTGATCCAGTAATGGCGATTGGCCCAGCTGAAGGCGCCGCGCTCGATCTTGCTTTGCACCGCATAATCGCGCGCATCGAGTTCGCGTTCCGGCAGGCCCTGGTTGGGCGCCTGCCACGGCGCAGTAAATTCGTGGATATAGCCTTTCTGGTGTTCGATTGGCGCGCCGCGCTCGAGCAGCAGCACCTTCAGGCCTTTCTCGGTCAGTTCCTTGGCGGCCCAGCCGCCGGTGATGCCCGAACCGATGACGATGGCGTCGAATTGGGTAGTCTTGCTCATATGCGTCCTCAGATGACAACCTGGTAAGGCCAGGTCTTGATATCGACATTCGACTCGAACTTGCCGGGCACCGGCAGGTAGCGCAGTTCCTGGTTGCTGCCGGCCTCGGAGGTGAAGTAGCCGAGCACCACCAGGTCGCGCAGGCGCAGGTAGAACGGCGCCTTGGGGTCGAGAATGCGGTCGGTCAGCGAGAAGGTGCGCCCGCCATACGGGCTGGTTGCGCGCAAGGCTTGCAGCAGCTCGGCGCCCTGCTCGGGCGTGCAGGCGGCATAACTGCGCTGGTACCGTTCGCGCGCGCTGGCATCGAGGCCAGCCAGGCCGCTGCGCAACAGCGCCGCTTCCTCGTCGCTCATCCAGTTGGTGAACAGCGCGCCGATAAACTGCGGCACGCCCGCTTGCTGCGCACCCGGCGTATCGGTGGCAGGCACGATCACCTCGGCAGCGGCGGCCAGCACCGCCATCTCATCGGCAGCGAGGGCGGCGCGCATGGGCGCTGGCGGATTGGCTCCGGCTCCAGAGCCGGCTGCCTGCAATGCGGCAGCGGCGCTGGAAGTGGTCCATGTGGCCGCCACGGCGGCGCCAGCCAGCAGCGCTGCCAGCACGTCGCGGCGCGAAACGCCATGATCGTGCGCACCGGGACGACGGCCGAAAAACATAGAACTACGCATTACCTTGTCTCCTGTTGTTGTTATCGTCTTGCAGGAAAATGATAGCGCTTTCCTGCACTGTGCCGGGCCGTCACGACAGCGATTAGCTTGGCTTTTTATCGATAGCTGTTATTGGCTGCACCGATACAGCAGCCAGGTTCAGAGTCCGACTCAGAACCGGGTGCCGGCGCGCAAACCGATGGTGCGCGGCGCGCCGATGCCGAAGCCGCCCGGCACCAGGCTGTCGATGGTGACGGTGTTTTCCAGGTTGCGCGCAAACGCCTGCAGGTAGAACCGCTGCGCAGCCGCCGTGTAGGTCACGCTGATATCGCTCTTGCGGTAGGACGGCTGACGGTAGCGCGAGGCGGACGCCGAATCGCTGAGGAAGTAGGCGCCGTTCAGGCGCGTGCCCACCTTGGCCACCACGCTGGCGCCGCTGTCGAACATGAAGGTGCGCGCATAAGCGAGGCTGGCGTTGTGCGCCGGCGCGCGGTCGATCTGCTGGCCCGACCAGTCGGCTACACCGTCCGGCGTGTACGACTTGAACTTGCCGTCGGATGTGGCCAGCGAAAAGTTGATGCGGTCGTCCGCGGTGGCCTGCCAGGTGCCCTCCACTTCCACGCCCTGTATGGCGGCGTTGGAGGCGTTGGTGGTCAGCGCGCCGCAGGTGGCGGCCGTGGCGCCGGTGCACACCACGGAGGTCAGCTGCATGTCCTTGTAGTCATAGCGGAAAGCGGCGGCACCCAGGCGCACGCGGTTGTCCAGGAAGCGGCCCTTGATGCCCGCTTCCAGCGAGGTGATGTTCTCGGGCAGGTAGGACGAGCCGCTGGTGTCGTTTAAGCCGCCCGCCTTGTAGCCGGTGGACAGGCTGGCGTACACCATTACTGCCGGGCGCAGGTCGTAATCAAGGGCCAGGCGGAAGTTGGACTTGGCGCTTTCCACGCGGGCCCTGTAACCAGGCCCTGTGAGGCTGCCGCTCAGTGGATCGAAGCCGGACTTTTCATCACGCGTGGTGCGCGCCCCGAGCGTCAGCCGCAACTGCGGATCGACGCGCCAGGTCATCTGCCCGAACGCGGCCCTGGAGCGGCTGTGCACCGTTGGCGTGAACGGCAGCACGATCAGCGGTCCAGGCGTTTGCGTATTGAAGGTGGACGAGCGGAAGATGTCTTCGTCGTAGTGATACAGTCCGGCCACCCACGACAGGCGCGCCATGCCGGCGGAGTTGAGCCGCAGTTCGTGCGTGCGCTGGGTCGATTCCCCGAACATCGGGTTGTACATCGGGAAGCCAAAATAAGTGCCGTTGTTGAGCTCATCGAGCTTCGACTCCAGGCGCGCGAACTGCCAGGTCAGGTCCACCGCGTCGCCCAAGGCGGTCTTGAGTTCCGAACGCAGCGAGGTCGCCACATCGTCCTTGTAGCTGCCGGTATCGGTATAGCGGGCGGCTGCGGTGCGCTGCACGGTGGCGCCCCGGTCCACGTACACCGGATTGGCCAGGTTGTTGCCGCTGGCAATCGGCGTGCCGGTAAAGAAATTCGTCAGCGGCACCGAACTGGCGCCGTTGCCGCCGGCCTTGCTGCGCTCCGCCGTCAGCAACCAGGTGGTTGATGGCGAGAAGGTCAGCAACGCGTGCACGCGGGCGGCGCTGTCATCCTGGTCGGTCAGGCCGACGGTGTTGGGGCCGGGCTTCAGGTAGCTGTCGTGCCCCACCTTGACGGCGGCGGCGCGCAACGACAGCATGTCGTTGACGGGAATATTGAGCACGCCCTCGATGCGGCGCGCGCCATAGTCGCCGATCTCGGTATCGACACGGCCCTCGAGCTTCCTGCCCGGCTTGTTGGTGATCAGGTTGATGGCGCCGGCGGTGGCATTGCGGCCGTACAGCGTGCCCTGCGGGCCGCGCAGCACTTCGATGCGTTCGAGGTCGAGAAAGCTGCCCAACTGCGCCTCGCTGCGGCCGATGTAGGCGCCATCGACATTGAAAGCGGTGGACGAGTCGCCCTTCTCGCTGGTATCCAGGCTCACCACGCCGCGAATGGCGACCTGCAGCTTGCCCGAGTCGGTGGATATCTGCACATTGGGCGCCAGCTCGGTCAGCGCCACCGCGTTGGTGGCGCCGGACTGGCGCAGCTCATCGCCACCGAGCACCGACAGCGCCAGCGGCGTTTTCGACGCCGGCTGCGCGGTCTTTTGCGCCGTGACGATGACTTCCTGTATCGGGCTGTCCTGAGGTGGTGCTGATGACGGCGCTGCTGCTGCGCTGGCGGTACACAGTCCACACACGCTGGCGAGCATGAATGCATTGAATGAATGGCGCGGCCGAGCGGGGGCGGCACGCAACCGGCGAGTGGCTACGGTTTGCGAGGGCACGATTGTCTCCGTTATTTTTTTGACAGCTATCCTGGCGCGCCCGTTATGGCCGGGCGTCGCACAGATTCAGAATAGCATGAATTCAGAATGAGAATTCTAGTTTTTATTAAGTCGCAGCACTCGGGCTACGCACGCCCACCACCTGCTCGGCCAGCATGCGCAGGCTGGCGCCCACCTGCGGGTCCAGGCACTGGCCATCGGCGTCGAACAGGCGCACTCCGGCAGTATTGAGGGTCACGCCCAGCGGCGTCGGCCAGCCGCGCAGCGCGTGCACGATCGAGCGCATCGCCGCCAGCGTGGTATTGCAGCCCTGCCAGCCGGCGGCAGTGACGATGCAGCCAACCGGCATGCCGTCGAGGTACACGCGTTCATCGGCGCGCAGGTCTTCGAGCAGATCGATGGCGTTCTTGACCAGGCCCGAGACCCCGCCATGGTAGCCGGGCGACGCGAAAATCACGGCGTCGGCGCGCCGCACCGCTGCCACCAGCGCGCGCTGGCCCTCGGTGCGGTCGCTTTGCTCGGGCGAGTAGCCGGCCAGCGCAGCCAGTGCTTCGCCGCCGAACAAGGCGGTTTGCGCGCCAAGTTCCTCGGCATGACGCAGGGTGGCGCGCAGCGCGCTTTCGGTACTGGAACCAGGGCGGGTGGTGCCGCCGATACCAACGACGAAAGGCGCGCGGCCGTTGGTGCGGGCGGCATTGGAATAGTGGTTCATGACTGGTCTCCTGTGATGGTGATATGCGCCGACAGCGGCAGCTCCGCACTGGAGCGGCCGGCCAGCAGTTCAATGGGGCCTGGCAGCGTGGTCCAGCCATCGCCCCAGGTCTGCAAGCGCCGCAGCGCAATGGCGATGCTGACGTGCGCCTGCTCTCCGGCCTGCAGCCAGACTTTGCGATAGCCGACCAGCGTCAGTTCCGGCGCGGTGCGATATACCTGCACCACTTCGGCGCCGGCGCGCGCGCTGGTGTTGCGCACGCTGACGGTCAGCGTGCAGCCGTCCCCGGTGGCCTGCACGCGCGCCGCGCTGATGTCGAACGTGGCATAGCCAAGGCCGGCGCCAAACGGCTGGCGCGCCGCCACGCCGCGCGCGGCCAGACCGCGATAGCCGAAGCGCACGCCGTCGCTGTAATGCAGGTCGCCGTTGGCGTCCGGTTGCAGCGACAGCGCCGGATAATCGCTGTCTTCGCGGGCAATGGTGACCGGCATGCGGCCGCCCGGTTCACGCTCGCCGCCCAGCACCTGCGCCAGCGCCGCGCCGAATTCCTGCCCCGGGTACCAGCAGTGCAGCACTGCCGCCGCCTGCTGCTCCCAGCGGGTATCAAAGGCGTGACCGACGTTGGTGACGATGACCGTCTGCGCATTGGCCGCGCACACGCGCTCGATCAGCGCCAGCTGCTCGGCCGGCAGGCAGGTGTCCGGGCGGTCCTTGCTTTCCACGCTGGCGTCCGAGGTTTCACCGACCATCAGGATCACCGCATCGGCATTGCGCGCAGCATCTTCGGCGGCGGCCAGCATGGCTGCGGCGCTGCCGGGTCCGCGCACGCCGTACCACAAGCCCTGACAGCGCGCCGCCGTGTAGCGCAGCTCCACCACCACGGTGATGCTGCGGCCCTGCTCCAGCGTGATGGCGATGCTGTCGGCGTCGCCGCTTTTCAGGCGCCCCATCACGTCGCCGGGCGCCAGTTGCTCGTCGCGGCGGAACAACTCCTCGCCATCGACCAACAGGCGCAGCGCGCCGGTGCCGCCGACATACAGCAGGTGTTCGCCGCTTTCCGCAGCGGTGTACACGCCGCTGGCGCGCGTGCCGGCATGGGCCTGCAGGGCGCCCGCTTCGTGCACGCCGTGGAACCAGGTCAGCGAGTTGGTATTGCGCGTTTCGCTCAATACCGGCTCTCCGGCAAAGGCGTCGTTGTCGAAATAGTCCACGGTCATGCCCCTGGTGCAGCCATCGTCCAGCGCACGCGCGGGACGTACCGGCATGCGCGGCAGCTTGGGCTGCGGGTCCACGCCCGGCGTATAGCTGACGATGGCGCTGCCAAAGCGCGAGCGCAGCGCCTCGATCGGCAGCACCGCGTCCGGCTTGACAGCAATCTTGGCAAACGTGCCGCCCTGGAAGCATGGCGCGCTGGCGTTGGGGCCGATGACGGCGAGGCGCGGCCAGCGCTGCGTATCAAGCGGCAGCATGTTGTCCTGATTGCGCACCAGCGTAAAGCCGGCCGCCGCAGCTTCGATCAGCAGTTCCGACGCCGCCGCATCATCAAGCGGTGCGCCCTTATCCGCAGCGAAACGGTGCGCCGCCGTGGCCACGCGCTGCGCCGCATCGTGCAGGCGCGCCGGCGCCACCAGCCCTTCGGCCACTGCCGTGGCGCTGCGAACGCCGAGAAAACGCGCCGGCCCCGGCATCTCCAGGTCAAGGCCGCCGGCCAGCGAGCCGACGGTGGAATGCGTGCCGAACCAGTCGCTCATGAACACGCCGGGAAACCGCCATTCGTTCTTGACGATGTCGCGCACCACCGGACCGGCTTCGGCGCACCAGTCGCCGTTGATCCTGTTATAGGCGGTCAGCATGCCGGCGCATCCGGCCTGGGCCGCCATTTCGAACGGCAGCAGATACACTTCGCGCAGCGTGCGTTCATCGACCACTGCGTTCATGCGGTCACGTTCGGTTTCACTGTCGTTGCATACCAGGTGCTTGGCGACGGCGCCCGTACCCACCGACTGGCAGCCCTGCACCCAGGCTGCGCCGAGCGTACCGCACAGCAGCGGGTCTTCGGAAAAATACTCGAACCCGCGGCCGGACAGGGGACTGCGCGCCATGTTCAGGTTAGGCGCCAGCATCAGGTCGACGCTGCGCCGTATCGCCTCGCCGCCCACCAGCCGGCCCACGCGCTGCACCAGGTCCGGGTCCCAGCTGGCGCCCAGCGCCAGCGGCGCCGGCGTCAGCAGGGAGATGTCGCGTTCATCGACGCGTGCGCCGGCCACGCCCATCGGGCCGTCCGCCATGGACAGCGAAGCAATGCCGGCGTCGGGGATGGCCTGGGTGGTCCACATGGTGGCGCCGGCGGTCAGCGAGGCCATTTCCGCCATGCTCAATTCTCTTGTCATTGTCGTCTCCTTCATCGCCATCTCCTGCCATTCATGCTTTTATTTGAACGCAGGCAGCACGTGCTGGGCCAGCAATTCCAGCGTCTGGTTGGCGTACTTCAGGCGCTGGGCCGTCAGCGGACCGGTGGTGGTGCCGCACAGGATGTTGCCGATACCGACCTGCTCATATTCGCGCAGCTTTTTGATGACGGTTTCCGGGCTGCCGTACAGGCACCAGGTGGCCATCCACTCTTCGGTCAAGGCGGAATTGGTGCGGTCGGTTTTCTTGTTGGCGTCATCGGCTTCGGCCCTGGCGTTGAAGGCCGCTTCGCGCTCGACCGCCTCCTGGTAGGCGGTGAGGATTTCCAGCACTTCCCGGTGCGCCTGTTCGTCGGTAGGCGCCAGGTGCACGCACTGGTAGCTGTGGGTGGTCCATGACAGCGCATCGGCCACCACCTCGTCCGGGTGGCCGGCCGCCAGCAGTTGTTCGTGGTAGCTGCCGAAGTATTTCTTGACGTGGGTAAGCGGCTCGGTGCCGCCGATTTTCGGTGGCGTAAACGCAGGGATGAAGGCGGGCCAGCCGTTGACGGCGGCGCGCGTGGTGCTGCTTTCCTTCATCGCCACCGGCATCAGGCGTGCGTGTTTTTGTGCATACGGCGCCGGTGCGATGCGCTGGATCACGCGGCCTTTATGGAAGCCGTCCAGCTCCACCGGCGCGCTGTCGATCGTCTTGTTCCACAGCGCTTCCGCCGCCTGCAGGTTTTCCTCGGCGATGCGGCCGGCATCCTTGTAGTTGACGCCAAAACCGATCATCTCTTCCGGCGTGGTGCCGGAGCCTATACCGACCAGCAGCTTGCCACGGGTCAGGTGGTCGAGAATATTGATGCGTTCGACAAACCGCACCGGATGGTGCAGCGGCACCGAGGTCACCGAAAAGCCGAAGTGCATGTCCGGCAGCTTGGCCGCCAGGTAGGAGGCGAACATATAGCTGTCGCTGGCCACCGGCATGTAGCCGTTGAAATGGTGGTCGGGCAGGAAAATGGCGTCAAAGCCGAGCTTGCCCGCCAGCAGCGCGTGCTGTTCCAGGTCGATGATCAGCTGTTTGTCGGCGTCGGCGCTCATGGTGCGCGCATTGAGGAAAACGGAGAAGCGCATGGTAGTTCCCTTGGTTGATTGGTACACAAACGACCGGAATCCGTTAAATTAGAATCCGAATTCTGATTATGTTATGAGCCGACAATTCGAAAGTCAACGAAAAACCGTGCAACGAGGTATCGATAAAACGGATAGCGGCAATACGGCAGATCGATTGGACAGCCCGATATACCCGCCGCACACTGCGCGCATGTTGACCTCTACCCTGCTCTGCCACCTCGACGACCTGCCCGACGGCGAAGCACGCGGCTTCGATCCCTACCGCGCCGGCCAGGACAGCCTGCTGGTGGTGCGCCAGGGCCAGCGGCTGTACGGCTACCGCGACCTCTGTCCGCACTACGGCGACACGCCGATGGCCTGGCGCCGCCACGCCTATCTCGATGCGGCGCACCGGTACATCGTCTGCGCCGCCCACGGCGCCCTGTTCGAGATTGCCAGCGGCGCCTGCGTGTGCGGGCCTTGCCTGGGGCAGTCGCTCACGCCGGTGCGGCTGGTGGTCAACGATCACAAGGAAGTACACCTGATAACGGAGACAGCATGAATAATTCAAACAACACCACGAAAAAAATCCTGATCATCGGCGGCGGCTTCTCGGGCATGGCCGCCGCCATCGAGTTGCGCAAGCGGCAGTTCAAGGTAGATCTGGTTGAAATCGACGCTGGCTGGCGCTCGTACGGCGCCGGCATCAGCCTGGGCGGCGCAACGCTGCGCGCCTTCGGCACGCTGGGCATCCTGCCGCAATTCCTGGCGCAGGGCGCAGCCGACGATGGCGTAGAGCTGTTTCTGCCGCACGGCCAGCACATCGCCACCCTGCCGACGCCGCGTCTGGCCGGCCCCGACGTGCCGGGCGGCGGCGCCATCATGCGCCCGGTACTGGCCAGGATACTGGCCGACGCCACCCGGGCCAGCGGTGCAACGGTGCGGCTCGGCTGCTCTTTCACAGCGCTACAGCAACATGCGGACGGTGTGGCAGTGACCTTTACCGACGGCGACACCGGCCGTTACGACCTGGTGATCGGCGCCGACGGCCTGTATTCCACGGTGCGCGAAGCGGTCATGCCCGAGGCGCCGGCGCCGCAGTACAGCGGCCAGTGCGTATGGCGCGCGGTGCTGCCGCGCGTGCCGGAAGTAACGCGCGCCATGATGTGGGTGGGCGCCAAGGTCAAGACCGGCCTCAATCCCGTCTCGCGTGAGCAGATGTATTTGTTCGTGACCGAGGATCGGCCCGACAACGTGATGATCAATCCGCAGCAGTTTGCGCCGATGCTGTCGACGCTGCTGGCGCCCTTCCCGGCGCCGCTGATGCAGCAATGCCGTGCGCAGATCAATGACGGTGCGCAGATCGTCTACCGTCCGCTGGAATCGCTGCTGGTGCCGCAACCATGGCATCGCGGCCGCGTGGTATTGATCGGCGACGCCGTCCACGCCACCACGCCGCACCTGGCCTCCGGCGCCTGCATCGGTATCGAAGACGCCATCGTGCTGGCCGAAGAACTGGGCCGCGCCGCCAGCATCGAGCTGGCACTGACGCAGTTCGGCGCAAGGCGCTGGGAGCGCTGCCGCATGGTGGTGGAAAATTCGGCGCGCCTGGGAGAAATTGAAATGAACGGCGGCGACAAGGCCGAACATGCGCAGATCATGCGCAGCTCGCTGATGGCGCTGGCGGCGCCCATATGACGCACCGATAGCAGGCATTCGAAAAAACGATTTGCGCAGCAGCCAGCGGCGACCTAAGATGAAATCAGCAATACATAAAACAGGAGACTCATCATGCAAGCCATCACCCTGATCAGAGTTGTGGCAGCCGGCGCCCTGGCCACCACCTGCGCGGCAGCCTACCTTGGCATGGAAACAGCGCCGCCGGAACAGGCCGCGCTGCAGGCGCAGCCGACGGTTGCGCCAGTGGTGGACCTGGGGCGCATATTCACTCAATGACAGGTCGGCAAATCAGTGCAACTGCTCACTTGATTGGCGCCTCAATTTTAACAACAAGCTGTTATGCCGCCAGCTTGCGCATCTCTGCGTACAGATCGGCCTTGCCCTCGAAACCGATGCCCGGCAGGTCCGGCATGGTGATGTAGCCGTTGTCCACTTTGACGCCGTCGGGGAAGCCGCCGTAGGGCTGGAACAGGTCGGGATACGATTCGTTGCCGCCCAGGCCCAGGCCGGCCGCGATATTGAGCGACATCTGGTGGCCGCCGTGCGGAATGCAGCGCTGCGGCGACCAGCCGTGCTCGCGCAGCATGTCGAGCGTGCGCAGGTACTCGACCAGGCCGTAGCTGAGCGCGCAGTCGAACTGCAGCCAGTCGCGGTCCGCGCGCATGCCGCCGTAGCGGATCAGGTTGCGCGCATCCTGCATCGAGAACAGGTCTTCGCCGGTGGCCATCGGGTTCGGGTAGTAATTGCGCAGCGTGGCTTGCAGCTCGAAGTCGAGCGGATCGCCCGGTTCTTCGTACCAGAACAGATCGTACTGCGACAGCGCCTTGGCGTACTGCACGGCGGTATCGAGATCGAAACGGCCGTTGGCGTCCACCGCCAGCTTCTGGCCGTCACCGAGCACACTCAGAATCGAATCGATGCGGCGCAGGTCTTCGTCCAGCGTAGCGCCGCCGATTTTCTTCTTTACCACCGTGTAACCACGGTCGATATAGCTGCGCATCTCGTCTTTCAGCTTGCCGTGGTCCTGGCCCGGATAGTAATAACCGCCGGCGGCGTACACAAAGATCTTGCGGTCGGGCTGGCCGTTGCCGTAGCGGTCGGCGAGCAACTGGAACAGCGGCTTGTCCTCGATCTTGGCGACGGCATCCCAGATCGCCATGTCGATGGTGCCGATGGCCACCGAGCGCTCGCCGTGGCCGCCCGGCTTTTCGTTGGTGAACATGCAGTTCCAGATCTTGTGCGGATCGAGGTTGGTGCCGGCGTCGTTGACCAGCGCGGCCGGATCGGCTTCCAGAATGCGCGGAATGAAGCGCTCGCGCATCAGCGTGCCCTGGCCGTAGCGGCCGTTCGAGTTGAAGCCATAGCCGATCACAGGCTTGCCGTTGCGGATGACGTCGGTCACCACGGCCACCAGGCTCAGCGTCATCTTGCTGAAGTCGATATAGGCGTTGCGAATCGGGGAGCTGATCGCGACGGTTTTTTCGCGGATTTCAATAATTTTCATGTGGGTCTCCAGTGTTCATCTGTGCTGTATTGAGCGCATGACTTAGCTTACTATTGAACAAGACAGACAAGATTCACCTGAATTGAAACCTTTATTTACTTAAAATGAAGAATGACACCGCTCCCGACCTGGCGTTTTTCGTCTTGCTGGCAAAACTGCGCAGCATGGCGGCGACCGCGCGCGAACTAGGCATCACGCCACCGGCCGTTACCAAGCGGCTCAACCTGCTGGAGCAAAAACTCGGCGTGCGCCTGGTCAACCGCACCACGCGCCGCCTCAGCCTGACCGATGACGGCGAATCCTATCTGACCCAGGCCACGGCGATTCTCGACCAGATCCGCGACATGGAGGAATCGATTTCGCGCGGCCGCGCCGCGCCCAAGGGCCTGCTGAGGATTAACGCCACGCCCGGTTTCGGCCGCACGCGCATTGCGCCCATCCTGTCGCGCTTTGCGCACCTTCACCCCGAGGTGGAGGTGGAACTCCAGCTGACCGACCGTCCGATCGGGCTGGTAGAGGAAGCGTATGATCTGGCGATACGCTTTGGCGCGCTGCCGGACACGCGCCTGATGGCGCGCAAGCTGATGTCCAACCGGCGACTGCTGTGCGCCTCGCCCACCTACCTGCAACAATTCGGCGAGCCGCACACGCTCGAGGAACTGCAACAGCACCGCTGCATCCTGCACCGCCAGAACGACGACGTCTACGGCACCTGGCGCCTGCAGAAAGGGAAAACCGAAGAACTGGTGAAGGTGCGCGGCGCCGTCTCGAGCAACGACGGCGACGTGGTGATGAACTGGGCGCTCGACGGCCACGGCATCGTGCAGCGCTCGGAATGGGACGCCGCCAAATACCTGGCAAGCGGACGCCTGAAAACCGTCATGCCAGGCTATGCGCTGGCCGACGCCGATTTATACCTGTACTACCTGAGCCGCCGCAACCTGCCGGCCAAGATGCGGGCGTTTATCGATTTTATCGTCGAGGAGTTCCGCTGAAGGCCGCGTACCGGCATGACGGGCTGCGAACTAATCATCACCGAAATCAATGACCACCTTCCCCATCGGCGTGCGTCGCCGGCATGGTTTTTCCCCTGGCGGTCGTATTTTTTCCAGTCGATTGCATACCGGCGCGAGGGTAGTCGCCAAGTCAGCACTAGAACACGTGACGCAGCCCCACCATCAGCACGCGCTGGCGGCCATTGGACGACGGCGTGCCAGCCTGCGAATCGCCGATCACGGCGACCGCGTCGATCACGCGTACACCGTCTGCTGCCAGCGTGGCGCCACTGGCGTGCTGGACCGCTTCCAGCACATAGATGGCGGTTCGGCCCGACAACCAGTACGCCTGCTGCAGCGCCAACTGACGGTAGCGCGCAGCGTCGTGGATGCCGTTGGCCGCATTGGCGCGCGTGCTGTAGAACGCTGCGCCCAGCACCCACGGCGAGGCGGTCTGCCAGCTTGCCACCAGGCCGGCCGTGTTGAAGATGGCGTTGTCGGCAAAGCGCGAGGCGGCGTCGGGCCGGTACTGGACGTTGCTTAATGTGCCGCCCAGGCTCAGCGCGCCCCACTGGTAGCGCGCGCCGCCGGCCAGGTAGCGCACCTTGGCGGCGGACAGGTAGCCGGCATTCACGGGGGAGCGGGCAAAATTGCTGGCGGCGCGCGGGTCCCAGCCGGTGCGGTCCAGTCCGTTGTTCATCAGCTGGTAGCCGAGGCCGAAACGCCAGTTGCCGACGTCGTACTTGCCGGCAGCGCTCAGTCCCCCACCGCTGCCGCCATGGCCGGCCTGCTCGCCGCCCGCCACCATCAGCCCCAGTTGCGCGCCGCCCCAGTTCGGCGACACGTAGTTGATGGCGTTGCTGTTGCGGATGATGATGCTGAGGCCATCGATATCGCCGGCAGCAGCGCCCGCTGCACCGGTCACCGCGCCCAGCGGGCCGAGTGGACTCAGGAAGGTAAAGTATGGCGCGTACTGGCGCCCGGCCGTCAGCGTGCCCAGGCGCTGGTTGCTGACGCCAACGAAGGCCTGGCGATTGAACAGGCTGCCGCTTTGCGTAGACGCGCCATCGTCGAGGTTGAAGCCGGCTTCCAGCGTGAACAGCACGCTGGTGCCGCCGCCGAGCGCCTCCGTTCCCTTGAGGCCGAAGCGGCTGCCATCCTTGTTACCGCTGCGTACGTAGGTGTTGGCGTGACCGCCCTGGTTCGAAGTGTAGGCCAGCGCGGCGTCGGCGGCGCCGTACAGCGTGATGTTGGACTGGTTGGACTGGTTGGACTGGGCCATGGCGCTGTGGCCCGCGAGCAGCGCCAGCAGCGCCGCCGTGATTACCTGGTGATTCATCGTTTTCCTGTGAGGCTGGTGCGCAGCGTACGCATCGCACACTGAACAGAGTTCGGATTACGAATTAAAATTCGCAAAAAGAAACGATGTTACCAAACCACGCGTCAAGAAGCCACGTTATCGCGTCTAAAAGCACCACGAATAAGCGTGGCGAGCGCCGGCGGGCGGTGGCAATGGACGCGACCGGTACGCCCCACCTCAGCCGGCAGGTGGCTCACCAGGCTGAGCGCTGCGGTGCCACCAGCCGCCGCCCAGTGCCTGGAACAGCGCCGCCGCGTTGCCGAGCCGGCTGGCCTGCGCCTGTGCCAGCGCCAGCGCAGCCTGGCGCGCGTCCTGTTCGGCGGCGATCAGCGCCAACCGGTCGAGGTAACCGGCGGCGTGCTGGCGCATCGTCAGCTTGTGCAGCGCTTGTGCAGCCGCACTGGCTTCCTGCGCCGCATCGAAGGCGTCGTGGTCGGCATCGATGGCCTGCAGCACGTCGGCCACGTTCTGAAAGCCCGTCGCCACGGCGGCGCGATAGTCGGCAGCGGCAGCATCGAGCATGGCAACTGCCGCGCGCTCACGGTGCTTGAGCGTGCCGCCATCGAACAGCGGCAGCGCCAGGTTGGCGGTCAGGTCGAAGAATTTACCGCTGCTCCAGAACATCTGTCCCAGCTGGCTGGCCGTGCCGCCGGCGTTGCCGCTGACGGTAAATTGCGGCAGCCGCGCCGCCCGCGCCACGCCCACCTGCGCAGTGGCTGCGCGCAGCTGCTCTTCGGCCAGGCGGATGTCGGGACGCTGTTCGACCAGTTGCGACGGCAGCGACAGCGGCAGTTCTGCCGGCAGAGGCAGCGCGTCGCGCGCAAACGCCGGTAGCTCGCCGTCGGGCGCGATGCCGGCCAGTTGCCGCAGCAGGTTGCGATTCTGCTCGAACTGCTTGCGCAGCGGCGGCAGTTGCTGGCGCGTTTGCGCCAGCGCATTGCGGCGCGCGGCCAGCTCGATACCCGAGACCTGGCCGCTGTCGCGCTGGCGCCAGCGCCTGCTGGTCGGCCGCCACCATCGCCGCCATAATGGCCAGCTGGCGGCGCAGCAGCGCATCTTCGAAAGCAGCCGACACCACGTTGGCCGCCAGCGTAATGTAAGTCGCTTCGAGCTGGAAGCGCTCGGCGCTGGCCTGGGCCTGCTCCGACTCGAAGGCGCGGCGGTTGACGCCAAAAACGTCGGGCGTGTAGCCGACCGTGACCTGCGCCGTGTGGAAGTTGTAGGTGACGGGCGCCGTGAACGGCGCCTTGCCACCCTGGCTGGCCGGGGTGCCGCCGCCGGTTTCGATCACGCTGCCATTGCCCTGCACGCCCGGCGAATTGCCACCGAGGTTGCCGGCAATCTTGGTGCGCGTGGGGCTGTAGCCGGCCTCGATCACCGGGAAGAAGTAGCCACGCTGGGCGCCGGCGTTTTCCTGTGCCGCGCGCAGCGTGGCCTGGGCCGCCGCTACCGATGCATTAGCTTTAAATGCCTGTTCGACCAGCGCGCCAAGGACCGGCGACTGAAACGCCATCCACCAGTCGCGGGCAATATCCTGCTGCGTGGTGTAGCGCTGGCCTTGCGCCGCCGCGGTATAGGCTTGCGGTATGGCCAGCGCCGGACGCACATAATCGGGACCGACGGCGCAGCCGGCCAGCAAGGTGGCCAGCGCCGCAGCGATGGCGGTCAGCAGCGGTGCTGCCAGTGGCGTGCTGGCGCGTGCGTGGGCACGGCGCTGGTGGAGTGAAGTGTCATTCATGGGCTGGCAGCCGCGTCATCGGGCTCGGAAAAATTGGCAAAGCGTTGCAGGGCGCCGGGCAGCACCAGCAGCGTAAACAGCGTACCGGTGATGATGCCGCCGACGATCACGCAGGCGAACGGACGCTGGGTCTCGCTGCCGATGCCCTGCGACAGTGCCGCCGGCAGCAGGCCCAGGCCCGCCATCAGCGCCGTCATCAGGATCGGCCGCAGGCGCGTGGCGGCGCCGTCGGCAATGGCGCCTGCAACGCTCACGCCGCTGCGCACGCGCTGCATCACTTCCTCGACCATGATCACGCCGTTCTGCACCGAGATGCCGGCCACCGCGATGAAGCCCACGGCCGCCGACACCGACAGGTGCAGCCCCGCCAACGCCAGCGCCGCAAAGCCGCCGATCATCGTGAACGGCACCATCGCCAGCACCAGACCGGCCAGGCGCACCGAGCGGAACGCCCAGAACAGCAGCGAGAACATCAGCAGGATCGTGAGCGGAATGATCACGCTCAGGCGCGCACTGGCGCGCTGCGAATTCTCGAACTGGCCGCCCCAGGCGATGTCGTAACCATCGGGCAGTTTCAGCTGCTGGCTGACGGCGGCCTGCGCTTCGGCGATGAAGCTGCCCTGGTCGCGCCCCAGCAGGTTCATCTTGACGATCACCGTGCGCGAACCGGCCTCGCGCAGGATGCGCGAAACGCCCTGGCGAATCTCGACCTGCGCGACATCGCCCAGCGCAATGGTGCCCGGTCCATTGCCCACCTGCGTGCCGGGCACCACCAGTTGCAGCGCCGCGATGGCATCAACGCTGCGCTGCTCCTGGCCGGCCACGCGCAGCACCACGTCGAAGCGGCGGTCCTGCTCGAAGTAGCTGCCCACGGCAGCGCCGGACAGCGCCTGCCCGACCAGCGTGTTGACGTCGGCGACGGTGATGCCATAGCGCGCCAGCCGGGTGCGGTCAGGCGTGACCACCACCTCGCTCTGGCCGCCGATACGCGTGGCATCGACATCGATGGCGCCGGGGATCTTGTTGAGGATGTCGATCAGGTGCTGCGCATGGTTTTCCAGGTCGTGCAGGTCCGGGCCGCTGATCTTGGCGACGATCTCGCCTCTAAATCCCGACAGCGATTCTTCCACGTTATCCTGGATGATCTGCGAGAAATTGGTGGTCACGCCGGGAATGGCAGCGAGCGCGCCGGACAGGTCGGCCACCAGCGCCTCCTTGTCGGCAAAGCGCCAGGTGCCGCGCGGCTTCAGGTCCACCAGGGTTTCCAGGTTGTTCGGCGCCTTGGGATCGGAGCCGTCGTCGGGGCGGCCCACCTGGCTGATCACGTGGGCCACCTCGGGATAGGCCAGCAATTTGGCCCGCACCAGGCGCTCGACCTGCTTGGTGGTTTCCAGCGAGGCCGAGGTCGGCAAGGTAATGGTCAGCCAGATATTGCCCTCATCGAGCTTGGGCATGAATTCGCTGCCCAGGCGCGGCGCCAGCGCAAACGCGATCACCACCGGAATGGCGGATAACCACAGCAGCGGGCGCGCGCGGCCCAGCGAACGGCCGACCAGCGCGCGGTAGCGCTGCTGCAGCTTATCCAGCCATGGCTTGTGCTGTTCGGCCAGCGTGCGCTTCTGCACCGCCCAGGACAGCAGCGACGGCAGCAGCGTGAACGTCAGCAGCACGGCGCCGAGCAGGGCAAAGGTCAGCGTCAGCGCCACCGGCGTGAAGATTTTTCCTTCCACGCGCTGAAAGGTAAAGATGGGCAGGAAGGCGACGATGATGATCGCCTTGGAAAACAGCACCGGGTGCGCCATGTCGCTCATCGTGCGGTGCAGCGCATGCATGCGCGCCTGCGGCGAGGCGGCGTCCTGCGCGCTCATCATCGCCATGCGCACCATCAGCGCTTCCACAATGACCACGGCGCTGTCGATAATGATGCCAAAATCCACCGCGCCCAGCGAGATCAGGTTGGCCGAAACGCCAAAGGCGTTCATCAGGATAAAGGCGAACAGCAGCGACAACGGAATCACCGTGGCGACGATCAGCGCCGCGCGCCAGTTGGACAGGAACAACGCCAGCACCACGATCACCAGCAGCGCACCGACGACGAGGTTTTCCGCCACCGTCAGCACGGTGTGCTGGACCAGGTCGGTGCGGTCATAGATCGGCACGATCCTGACGCCGGCCGGCAGCCGCGCCTCGAGCCGCGTAATGCGCTCGCGCAGCTCGGCATTGATCTTGGACGGGTTACCGCCCTTGGTCATGGTGACGATGCCTTGCACGATGCTGTCGCGCTGGTCGGCGGCGACGATGCCGAAGCGCGGCCGCTCGCCAGTGCGCACGCTGGCCACGTCTGCCACCGTGATGGCTCTGCCAGCGCGCGCCGTGATCACCACCTGGCGCAGGTCGTCCAGGCTGGCGTACAGGCCGGCGGAGCGTACGATCAGCGAAGCATCCCCCAGGCGCATCAGGCCACCGCCGGCGCTGCCGGCGCCATTGCCGATGGCATCGCTCAGGTCCGCCAGCGTGACCTGGAACTTGCGCAGCAGCTGCGGGTCTGCCTCGACCTGGTATTCCTTGATGGCGCCGCCAAAGCTCGTAACATCGGCCACGCCCGGCGTCATGCGCAGCGCCGGGCGGATGGTCCAGTCCTGCAGCGTGCGGATGTCGGTCTCGGACATGCCCGGCGCCTCGATCGTGTAGCGATACACCTCGCCCACGGCAGTGGACAGCGGCGCCAGCTCGGGCTGCACGCCGGCCGGCAGCTCCACGGTGGCCAGCTTTTCCGTCACCTGCTGGCGCGCAAAGTAATTGTCGGTGCCATCCTCGAACGTCAGCGTGACGATCGACAGCCCGGTCATGGTCACCGAGCGCACATTGGCCAGGCGCGGAATGCCCGCCACCTCGCGCTCGATGGGCAGCGTGACCATGCGTTCCATGTCTTCCGGCGCCTGGCCGGTCTGCTGAGAAATCACGCGCACTTGCACGTCCTGCACATCGGGGAAAGCCTCGATGGGCAGATTCGACAGCGCATACAGGCCGAAGCCGACCAGCGCCGCCACCAGCACCATCACAAACACGCGCTGGCGCAGCGCGAACACGATCAGGCGGTCGATCATGGTGCGTCACCGGCACGGGCGCTCATCTCGGCATCGAGCAGCAGCGCGCCGTCCGTGACCACGCGCTCATTGTCGGCCAGCCCTTCGGCCACGTAACTGGCGTCGCCGCCGCGCGTCTGCAGCGTGACCTGGCGGCGCTGGAAAAGTCCCGGCGCCTTCTCGACGAAAACATAGGTGTACAGGCCGCGGTTGACCAGCGCGCCATTGGGCACGCGCACGGCGCTGCCGGCAGCCTCCAGCAGCGCCGCGCGCACATACATGCCCGGCAACAGCTTGCCGTCGCGATTATCGAGCCGCGCGCGTACGGTCACGCGGCGGGTGTCGGCATCGACCAACTGGCCCGGCTGAGCGACCACCGCGCTGAAGCGCTGACCGGCATGGGCATCGCTCTCGACGCCCACCCGCATGCCGCGCTGCACCTTGGCTGCCAGCGCCTCCGGTACGTCGATCAACAGCCACAGCTGTTTCGGGTCGGTGACCACGAACAGCGGTGCACTGCTGTCGGGACTGACCTCGAGCGCCGGTGTGACCGTCCGTTCAACCACCACGCCAGCCACAGGACTGGCCAGGCCGATACGCTGACCCTGCACGCGGGCGCCCGCCGGCGCCAGCGACTGCACGCGCAGCGTTGCCCGCGCCGTTTCCGCGCGCGCCAGCGCCAGCTCCGCTTCGGCCGCTTCGATATCCTTGCCGGCGATGCCCTCGCCTGCCACCAGCGCCCTGGCCCGTTCGGCCGCCAGGCGCTTGACCGTTTCGTCGGCCCTGGCCTTGTCGAGGTCCGCCCTGGCGACGCCGGCCTCAGGTGCGTCGATATCCGCCAGCACCTGGCCGGCGCGCACGCGGTCGCCGGGAGCGGCAGCAATGCGCACCACGCGCCCCGCCACGGCCACGCCCAGGCGCGCCGTGACGTCTTCGTCATAGACGATGCGCGCGCTGAGCATGTCGCTGGCGGGCGCCGCGCCGGCAGCCAAGGCGCGCACACGTATCATTGCCAGTTGCGGCGCACCTGCGGCAAAGCGCAGCTGGCCGGGACCAGGACTGGCAGGTGCAGGTGCAGCTACAGATACAGGCGAGGTTGATCCAGCAGGCGTTGCGCCCTGCCCGGCCAGCGTGTACGCAAGCGGCGCGATGATGGCCAACGCTGCCAGTGCTGCTACAATCGACTTCTGTTTTGTGTTCATACAAGTTCCCTAGCTAAGGCCGCGCCCATCATACGGAAGCATCCTTGCCTGAACCTTGCCATCAGCGTATCTGCCTCTGAACACCGTCCCAACCACTTCCTTGCTCCCGTACCGATGCCGCTTTTATTAGTAGAGGATGACCGTGAACTTGCCCACGGCTTGCGCAGTTCGCTCGCGCAGTCGGGCTATATCACCGACCTGGCCGCCGATGGCCAGGCCGCCATTGCCGCCTGCGCCGCCACCAGTTATGACCTCGTGATTCTCGACCTGGGCCTGCCCGATATGGACGGCCTGGAAGTGCTGCGCCGCCTGCGCGCAGCAGCAATGGCCGCCCCCGTGCTGATCCTGACGGCCCGCTACGATCTCGATGACCGCGTTTCGGGGCTCGACGCGGGCGGCGACGATTACCTGGCCAAGCCGTTCGCCCTGCCGGAGCTGGAGGCGCGCCTGCGCGCACTGCTGCGGCGCGGCCAGCCGCTCGATGCGCGCACCACGTTTGGCGACGTGGTGTTCGAGCTGGCCACGCGCCAGGCCAGCGTGCATGGCCAGGAACTGGCGCTGACGGCAGCGGAAGCTGCCGTGCTTGGCCTGCTGCTGCGCCGCCCCGGCAAGGTGGTCAGCAAGACCCAGTTCCTCGACGACCTGTACGACCATGCCGAGGAAAAGAACCCGGCCATGATCGAAGTGTTCATCAGCCGCCTGCGGCGCAAGCTGGGCGATGCCGGTTCGCGCGTGCTGATCCGCGCACTGCGCGGCCTCGGTTACCGCATAGAGAGCGGTGACGGGGATGGCGCCCATGGCTGATATGAAAGCGCCGGCGCGCCCCAGCCTGCGGCGGCGCCTGCTGCTGCACCTGAGCGTGCCGCTGCTGCTGGTGCTGGGGCTGGGCGCGGCCGGCGGCATGGCCATTGCGCGCCACATCGGCGACATGGTGCACGACCGCTGGCTGCTCGATTCGGCCATGACGCTGGCGGCCCAGGCACACGTGAAAGACGGCCGCGTACAACTGTCGCTGCCACCCGTGGCCATCGAGATGTTCGAGTGGGACCGCATGGACGGCATCTACTGGCAGGCTGCCACCGCGCGCGGCGGGCGCCTGCTCGGCAATGCCGTGCTGCCGCCCGCACCACGCCCGCTGCAAGCGGACCAGCCGCAGTATTACGATGGCCTCTACCAGGGCAGGCCGGTGCGCATCGTCGCGCTGGAACAGGCCCTGCCCGGCAGCGCCGATGGCATGCTGCGCATCGAGGTTGCCGAAACCCTGCACAAGCGCGAACACATGACCGCCAAACTGCTGGTGCAATGGGCGCCGCTGCAACTGGCCGTGCTGCTGCTGGCCGGCGCCTTTATCTGGATTGCCGTCACGCGCAACCTGCGCAAGGTCGATGCGATAGCCGGCCGCCTCGGCGACTACGATGCCGAGCGGCTGGCGCCAGTTGCGGAGACGGAGCGCCTGCCCGTCGAGATCGAACCGCTGATCGGCGCCATGAACCGGCTGATTCTCAAATTACGCGCCCAGCAGGCCTCGCAGAAGCGCTTCATCTCGAATGCCGCCCACCAGTTGCGCACGCCGCTGGCCACACTGCAGGTGCAAACCCAGCGCCTGATGCGTGAGCGCGATCCGGTACGTCACGACGAGGCACTGGGCGACGTGCACCAGGCCGTGGGCCGGCTGCACCACGTCACGGAACAGTTGCTGATCCTGATGCGCTCGGAGCAGGACACCGGCCAGCCGCTCACGCTGGCCCCCGTGGATCTGGCGGCGCTGGCGCGCACCGAAGTGGAACGCTGGGCCGACAATGCGCTGGACAAGGATATCGACCTCGGTTACGACGGTCCCGATGGCACGGTGACGGTGGCGGGAGAAGCACACCTGCTGCGCGAGCTGCTCGCCAACCTGATCGACAACGCCATCCGCTACAACCGCCGCGGCGGCGTGGTGACGCTGGTCTTGTGCACACTGGCGCCGCCAGCCAGCGGCACGCCGGCAGTCATGCTGGCCGTGGACGACGACGGCCCCGGCATTCCCGCGGCCGAACGCAGCCTGGTGCTGGAACGCTTTTATCGCGGCAGCAGCGGCGCCGTCAGCGAGGGCAACGCCGGCGGTTGCGGCCTCGGGCTGCCGATTGCCCAAGAAATCGCCGTGCGCCACGGCGCCACGCTGCGCATCGAGGCGCGTACGGATGGCCCGGGAACCCGGGTTCTGGTGGTGTTCCCTGCGGAGGCAGGGTGAGCGCTGCGAAGCCT
>JBEVNE010000056.1:0-7688 GCA_040508275.1 Duganella sp. | reverse complement strand
TGGCCAAACTGGCCTTCGTCGAGCATATTGTGGATTTTTTTGTAGTAGGCATCGGCGGTCAGCGTCAGCTGGCCGTTGACCTTGTGGCTGACGCCAACGTCGAAGTAATTGGTGCGTTCGGCGCGCACATTGTCGGACACTGCCACTTCCGGTGCGTTGCTGGTACCCGCATACTTGTTGATGCTTTCCTGCGCTGCCAGTTCCTGCGGTGGCGGCGTGAAGTAGCGCGAGTAGCCGGCGTGCAGCGCCGTATCCTTGCCGACCTGCCAGGCCAGATTGGCGCGCGGGCTCCATTGCTGTTCGTTGATGAAGGCCTGCACCTTGTCGTAGCGCACGCCGTAATTGAGCGTGAGCGGCGCGGCGATGCGCCATTCGTCCTGCAGGTACACGCTCGACAGCTTGCCGGTCTGGCGGCTGTTGTCGATGATGGTGCGCGGGTCGCTGCTGGCCTGGCTGCCGTCGGCGCCGATGTCGAACACTGCTACGCTGTTGTCGCTGTGCGTGTTCTGGCGCGCGTAAGCCAGGCCGGCGCGCAGCGTGTGCTCGGGCGTGAGCTTGTAGCTGGTGTCGAACTGCACGCCGCTGGCCGAGTTGGAGCGCAGCGTGTTGGAACCGACGCCGTTGTAAATCAGGTCGCCGGCCGGATCGGGCGTGTAGTGCAATTCGGAATACTGGTGGAAGGCCGACACCTGGTAATTCAGGTCGCCCAGGCTTTTTTGCAGCGACAGCACCAGGAAGCGGTTCACTTCGCGCTGGCGCTGGTCCAGCTGCGACGATGGCAGCGTGCTGGTGCCGGCGGCGGCGTCGCTCTGGCCGGTCAGCGAAAACGCCGGCGCCTGGTCGGGGTTGTTGGGGATCTGGAAGCGGCCGTTATAGGTGCCAAACATCAGGCCCAGGCGGGTCTGGTCGTCGAGGAAGTAGGACAGCGCGCCAAACGACTTGGCCTGCCTGGTCTGGTTGTGCAGGGCATCGCGTGTGGGCAGCGGATTTTCGATACCCATATTGTTCTTCACATAGCTGCCGGACAGGTAGTAATTGAAAGCGCCCTGGGTGCCAAAAAACTCTGCGCTCGGTGACACGTAGTCATTGCTACCCACCAGCACGCCAATGCGGCCGCCCGGTTTGCTCGTGCCTTCCTTGGTCTGGATATCGACGATACCGGCCGTGCGCAGGCCAAACTGCGCCGGCAGCGCGCCGGTCAGAAAGTCCACCTGCTGGACAAAACGGGTGTCGATCGACTGTCCGAAGCCGGAAATGCTTTCCGGTAGCTGCACGCCGTTGACGCGGTACTGCACGTCGGCGTGATCGTCGCGCACGTGGATCGAGCCGGACGCCTTGGAATCCTGGCTCACGCCGGGCAGGCGCAGCAGCACTTCGTTGAACGGCGTGTTGTCGCCCTGGCCCAACTGGTCGATCATGTGGCGGTCGATCGAATACACGGTGGTGCCGACATTGGGCGACAGGTCGATGCGCGCGCTTTTCAGGTGGGCGGCGGTGACTTCCACCTGCTGCAGTGGCTGCGGCGTATCGGTGTCTTCGGCGTGGCTGTGGGTGGTGTAAAAAGCGGCGGCCAGCAGCAGGGGCAGGGCGCGCAATTGTGGCGTTGGTTGCATGTTCAATCCTTGTATTCAAGCGTGGATTTACCCCACAAGCACATTGCGATACGCACGCGCTCCAACATAGGGGTCCGACCCCGTTTGGGTCAGACCCCGCCTGGCTCTATGGGGTAAAAATCAGAAAATCAGAAGAAAAGAACAGACGCCGGCGGCGCGTGGGAAGGCGGGGTGAGGTAGCTGCTGCGGAATAGTGAAGCGGGATGATCGAGACTCACCAGCGCCAGCGCCACCAGCACTGCAACCGGCACCACCACCGCTGCAGCCGGCGCCGCACCGAGCGGCATATCGGCGACCTGACAGGCGGCGCAACTGGCATGGTCTTCAGTGTAGCCATGGTCATGGACATTGGCGCCCAGCAACTGCAAGGCCAGGAACAGCAGCACGAACACCATCAGCACACGCTGGAACAGCGCAGTGTGCGGTTGGCGGTGCAAGTTGCTATGGCTGGCGATGTGGACTGACATGCCGGCGATTCTACAGGGATGTACCTGTTATCACAACGCTTGCAATCGAATCAATGCTGGCGCTGTGCGTGCTCGCCCACCAGGCCGCGCCGGGTGGCCAGCACCACGGCATGGGTGCGCGCGGTGGCGCCCAGCTTGTCGAACAGGCCCTTGACGTGGGTTTTGACCGTGCCCACACCGATACCGAGTTCGCGCGCAATCGACTTGTTGCACTGGCCCTGGGCCAGCAATTGCAGCACATCGGTTTCGCGGCTGGTCAGTCCGGTGCGGGTAAAACTGTCGGCCACGCAGCGGCTCAGTTCCGCGCTCAGGTAGCGGTTGCCGCGCCCTAGCGTGCGCACAGCCGCGTGCAGTTGTTCTGCCGGACTGTTTTGCAGCAGGTAGCCATGCACGCCGGCCACCATCGCCGTGCGCACTTCCCATTCGCGGTCGAGCTGGGTGACGATCAGCACCCGCGCCGCTGCTGCGCCGGGTTGGGAACGTGAGGCCTGCTGCATCAGCGCCAGGCCGGTTTTATGGTCGGTGATGATGACATCGACGCCCTGATCGGCAACCGGCTCGCTTGCATGGAGCAGTGTGACGTCGCTGCACCCCGCCAGCAGGGCGGCCAGGCCGGCGTTGACGATGGCGTCCGCATGGCTTACCCGCACCGTGATCGGCTGGCCGCACGCATACATGGCGCCCGATGCTGTGCCGGTGCTGATGGCCGCCGTCGGTACGGACCAGGTTTTGCTGTCGAGTCGCATGATGCTCTCCGGGTGGTTGAAACACAGGCGACAGCGTAAGCGTTATTGTGGCAATTGCCACGACCCGATCCGGGGGGCGTGATCCCCCCTCGATATGGGTAGTTGCGGATAGCCCTGCTCAGTGATGGCAAGCACCGGCTACACCCCTACACTGTGCGCACCATTCATTTCTCCGAGCATCCACAGGAGCCTCCCGCCATGAAGATGTATATTCTATCGATCGCCGCCGGCCTGCTGGTCGGCGTGATTTACGCCCTGATCAATGTGCGTTCACCAGCGCCGCCGGTGATCGCCCTGGTCGGCCTGCTGGGCATGCTGGTCGGTGAACAGATTCCGTCGCTGGTGCGCCAGTGGCTCAAGCCACAGGCCACGCAGGTATCGTGGCTGAACGACCACGTCAAACCACACTGCTTCGGCGAACTGCCAGGCGCCCAGAAATCCGATGACAGCAAAAGGAACGCATAATGAGCGCCGCTAATACCCAGACCAATACCACCCCCGACCTGATTCTCCACCGCGGCCTGTTCACCACGCTCGATCGCAGCAATCCGCATGCCGAGGCGGTGGCCATCAAGGATGGCCGCTTTACCCACGTCGGCCGCGCCAACGAGATCATGGCGCTGGCCGGTCCCGCCACGCAGGTGATCGACCTGCACGGCAAGCGCGTGCTGCCCGGCCTGATCGACAACCATTGCCACATCATTCGCGGCGGCCTCAATTTCAACCTCGAGTTGCGCTGGGACGGCGTGCGCAGCCTGGCCGATGCCATGGCCATGCTCAAGGCGCAGGTGGATATCACCCCGGCGCCGCAGTGGGTGCGCGTGGTCGGCGGCTTTACCGAGCACCAGTTCATTGAAAAACGCCTGCCGACCATCGAGGAACTGAACGCCGTGGCGCCCGATACGCCAGTATTCATCCTGCACCTTTACGACCGCGCACTGCTCAACGGCGCCGCGCTGCGCGCCGTCGGCTACACCAAAGATACCCCCGAGCCGGCCGGCGGCCAGATCCTGCGCGACGGTTCGGGCAACCCCACCGGCCTGCTGCTGGCCAAGCCCAATGCGGCCATTCTGTACTCCACGCTGGCCAAGGGCCCCAAGCTGCCGCTCGAATACCAGGTCAATTCCACGCGCCACTTCATGCGCGAGTTGAATCGCCTGGGCATTACCGGCGTTCTGGACGCCGGCGGCGGCTTCCAGAACTACCCGGAAGACTACCAGGTGATCCAGCAACTATCGGACGCCGGCCAACTGACCATCCGCCTGGCTTACAACCTGTTTACGCAAAAGCCCAAGCAGGAAAAAGAGGACTTCCTTAACTGGACCCAGAGCGTGACCTACCAGCAGGGCGACGACTACTTCCGCCACAACGGCGCCGGCGAAATGCTGACCTTTTCGGCCGCCGACTTTGAAGACTTCCGCGAACCGCGCCCGGACATGCCCGACAATATGGAAGAAGACCTGGAGGGTGTGGTGCGCATCCTGGCGCAAAACCGCTGGCCGTGGCGCATGCACGCCACCTATGACGAAACCATCAGCCGCGCGCTCGATGTGTTCGAGCGCGTCAACCAGGATATTCCACTGACTGGCCTGAACTGGTTCTTCGACCATGCTGAAACCATTTCCGACCGTTCGATCGACCGCATTGCGGCGCTCGGCGGCGGCGTGGCGGTGCAGCATCGCATGGCTTACCAGGGCGAGTATTTTGTCGAGCGCTATGGTCATGGCGCCGCCGAAGCCACGCCGCCCGTCAAAAAAATCCTGGAAGCGGGCGTGAAAACCTCGGCCGGCACCGACGCCACGCGCGTGGCCTCCTACAACCCGTGGGTGTCGCTGTCCTGGCTGATTACCGGCAAGACCGTCAGCGGCATGCAGCTCTATCCGCGCGCCAATTGCCTGGACCGCGAAACGGCGCTGCGCATGTGGACCGAAAACACTACCTGGTTCTCCAACGAGGAGGGCAAGAAGGGCCGGATCGAAGTGGGCCAACTGGCCGACCTGATCGTGCCGGACAAGGATTTCTATGCCTGCGCCGAAAGCGAGATCACCGACATGACCTCCGAGCTGACGCTGGTCGGCGGCAAGGTCGTCTATGCGGCCGGCCGTTTCGCCGCACACGACACGCCACCACCACCGGCCATGCCGGACTGGTCGCCGGTGCGCCGCTTTGGCGGTTACGCCGGCTGGGGCGAGCAGATCGGCAACAACCGCGCCGCCTTGAAGGAACTGGAAAAGCGCAAGCAGCAGCAGGCACAATTGCGCGCCCAGGCAGCGTCGTGCGGCTGCTCCAACGCGTGTAATGTCCACGGCCACCAGCACGCTTCGGCGTGGGCCAGCAAGCTGCCGACCACCGACCTGAAGAGCTTCTGGGGTGCGCTGGGCTGCGCCTGCTGGGCGGTGTAATGGCCCGCCCGGCTCCAGCATTGCCGGCTTTCCTGCGCGCACCCTGGGTGCGCTGGGTTTGCCTGTTGCTGCTGTGCTCGGCATATCTGCAGGGCGGCTTCAACAAGCTCACCGACTTCAACGCGGCCATCGGCGAGATGCAGCACTTCGGCGTGTCGCCGGCGGCGCCAATGGCGGCGCTGGTGATCGTCGGTGAGCTGGGCGCTTCCCTGATGATCCTGGCCGGCTTCTATCGCTGGCTGGGCGCCGGCTATCTGGCAGTGTTTACCGTCATGGCCACGCTGATGGCCAACCGCTTCTGGGAGATGACCGGCCCGGAGCGTTTTTCAGCCGCCAATGGCTTTTTCGAGCACCTTGGCCTGGCGGGCGCCTTCCTGCTGGTCGCGTGGCTCGATATTCTGGAAGTACAAAAAGGTAACCATGGAACGAGGTAATATCAAGCAAGGCATATCGCTGGGATTTTTGGGCGGTTATGTCGATACACTGGGCTTTATCGGCCTGTTCGGGCTGTTCACGGCCCACGTGACGGGCAACTTCGTGCTGATCGGCCGTGCCCTGGTGGAGCCCGCGCATGAGCTGATCCCGAAGCTGCTGGTGTTCCCCGTGTTTATCGTGTTTGTGGCGATTTCCCGCTTGCTGATCCTGCACTGGGAGCGCAACAGCCGCCCGGCGCTGCGCAACAGCTATCTGCTGCAACTGTTCCTGCTGATCGCCACCGTGGTGTGCGCCTTTGTCGCCTCGCCGATGGCCAACGCCCACCAACCGCTAAGCCTGCTCACCGGCATGCTCTGCGCCGGCGCCATGGCCACGCAGAATGCCTACGGCAAGCTGCTGCTCGGTAAATCGGCCGCCACCACGGTGATGACCGGCAACGTCACGCAACTGGTGATCGAACTGACCGACGCCCTGCGCGGCGACAGCCAGGCACTCGGGCGCTGCAAAACGCTGGCCTGGCCGGTGCTGGCGTTTGCGGCCGGCTGCATACTCGGTGCTTATGCCTACATAGCGGTCGGCTTCAGCGGACTGCTGCTGCCGTGCGTGATGCTGGCGTGGATGGCGGCGGTGAGCGGGGATTGAGGTGGGGTAAACCTGCCGTCCAACGCTCAAACCGTGGCGGCGGGCGACCCCCAATCGTAACAGTGACTTATCCTGAACGGTGATTGTCGGGGTTCAAGCCTCCGCCGTCCAGGTCACCACCTCAGATCGTAATAATCCCGCGCTTCAGCGCAATCGTTACCGCATGGGTACGATCATTGGCTGCGAGCTTGGCCAGTACATTTTTCATGTGCGCTTTCACTGTTTCTTCCGAAATCGACAGATGCTCGGCAATGCGGCGGTTGGAGTTGCCGCTGGCGGCGTGGTTGAGGACTTCCATTTCACGCGGACTGAGCGGACCCTGGCCCATGTGCTGGGCCAGTTCCATGGCGATTTCCGGCGGAATGCGGCGCTGGCCCATGTGGACGCCGCGCACGGTGTCGAGCAATTCGCGGCGCAGCGTGCTTTTGAGCAGGAAGCCCGCCGCGCCGGCCTGGACTGCGCGCAGGATCTGGGCGTCGCCCTTGTAGGTGGTCAGCATGACCACGCGTGCGCTGCTATGCTCGCTACGGATGTGTTGTAGCGCGGTGACGCCATCCATCTCGGGCATGGCGATATCCATGATGGTCACATCGGGTCGCAGTTCTTCGTAGCGGCTGAGCGCCTCGCGGCCATTGCAGGCCTCGCCGACCAGCAGCATGTCGTCCTGGCTGGCGATGGCTTCCCCGAGCCCGGCGCGCAGCAGCGGGTGGTCATCGACGACGAGGACCGAAATCGGGCGTGCGGGCTCCATGATGTGACGGTTGCTAAGTTCCAAGGGGTAAAGTCCAGCTGATTGAGCGCGTGATGAGCGCGCGATGCGAATGAGAATGGGATGCAGTGCAAAGTATGCATCCCCTGAGACAATCGCACAATAGCTATCCGTGCAAATTACCTTGGCGGAATCGTGAACATCATTTGATTGGAGTAATACTGATTAACCTCCCGCAATTCCTCGCCGAGTGCGGCCACGCCTAGTTCCAGTCGTCGCCACCGCCGGCATCGCCGCCGCCATCATCCCAGCCGCCGCTGACGCCAAAGTCGTTGCCGCCCATGTTGTCGTTCTGCACGATGTTGCTGGTGCTGGGATCTTCGTAAATGATGTCGTTGCGACCGTGCTCGGTGGCCTGGCTGTCGGCCGCATGGTTGCCGCCAAACTGGCGTGCAATCGCCTCGGCGGCGACAAAGCCGGCGCCAACGGCAGCGCCAGTAGCCAGGCCGCCCATGATGCGCGAACCCATGCCGCTGCCCTGTGCTTGTGGGTAACCCTGTTGTGGGTAGCCCTGGCCCGGCGCTGGATAGCCGCCCGGCGGGTGGCCCGGTGGTGGCGGGTAGCCATTCTGGGCGCCGGGGGAGTAACCGCCACCCATATTGTTCATCGTGCCC
>JBEVNE010000281.1:0-19872 GCA_040508275.1 Duganella sp. | reverse complement strand
GAATACGACATCCTTATCGACGTTCTTTTCACGCGCCAGCGCGTCTACCAATAACAAAACTTCGCGACTCATGCTTTGCGTCCCTTAAAAACCACTTGCGGCACCAGGCGTGCCTTATCCATATCGGCGAGCGTAAATTCCAACAGCGCCGGACCATCCGTACCTTCAAATTCCAACGACAAATTCTCGCCCTGGGGTTCTTGCAGAATCCCCTGGAACGATTTCCGGTTGTTCGTACCCGGCATGGCAACGCGCAACTTGACGATTGCTTCGCAACCGGCAAAGCGCACAAAGTCCTCCAGCTTGCGCACGGGGCGATCGAGCCCTGGCGACGAAATCTCGAGACGTTCGTAATTCACGTTCTCGACCGTCAGCACGTGCGACAGCTGGTGACTCACCGTGGCGCAATCTTCCACGGTGATCGGACCTTTTTCTTCAGCGTCGGCCGCGCTGAAATCGATAAACACGCGCAGCAGTCCGCGCTCGGCCCGTTCAACATCAACCAGCTCATAGCCCAGACCGGTGACGGTCGTTTCAATTAACTGCGGCAGCTGCAAGAAATTCTCCAGATTAAAACCTGTTTCCGATGCTTCAAAAACAGACGATGTAAAGGGGCTCAACCAGGGGTGTGAAACCCGTTCAACAAAAAAAAAATGGGCATCTGCCCATCTTCCTGTACTACCTGCCTGATTCCAGAGAGCTTGCAGCGTTGGCTGCAACAGAACTTTTACCAGGCTGGTAATTATAACCTTATTCGCTCAGCGCTGCAATCGGCACGGGCGGAAAGACGGCGCTACAACAGCAAAAACAGGGGCTGCATCGTTAAAAACACCCCCAGGACTCAGCATCAACCCTTGCGGCGGCGCGGCATGCCATGATCGCTGGCGCCACCACGCGGCTGTTGCTGACCACGGCGCGGCGCACCGGCGCTGCCGAAGCCGAACGTGGTTTGCAAGGGATCAGGCTGACGCGGACCTTTGGGCTGCTGGCCGCGATTCTGACCTTGCCCTTGCGGACGGGCACCGCCGCCACCGCTGCGCGCCGGCGCCTCGCCGAGCGGACGACCGCCAGCATAAGCACCAATGCCCTGCGGGCGACCACCAGGGCGACCCGAACTCTGGGCGCCACCGGGACGACCCGTGCGGCCACCCTGACCACCCTGGCCACCCTGACCGCCACGGCCGTTTCCATTACCGCCGCCGCTGCCATTGCCACCATTACCGCCAGCACGGCCTTGAGCACCAAAACCACCCTGGCCGCGACCCTGGCCGCGCGCCGGCTTACCGAACGGCAGCACGTTGTCATTGCTGACATCGGCGCGATTGAAGTTTGGCTCGTCGATATCGTCCTCGTCGTCATCGTCGCGGTCGTCATAGTCGGCGCGCGCACGCTGCGGACGCTTTTCCGGCCCCTTGTTCTGCGCCGGTTTGGCTGGGCCCTTGCTGCCACGAGCAGCCGCACCATCGCCACGGGCAGCGCCGTCGCCAGCACCTTTTTTCTCGACGCCGTACACCGACATCAGATCGCGTACCTGGTTTTCTTCCAGCTCTTCCCAGCGCCCGCGTTTCAGGCTGCTGGGCAGAGTCATGGCGCCGTAGCGGGTACGAATCAGGCGCGAAACGGTCAGGCCGATGGCCTCGAACATGCGGCGCACTTCGCGGTTACGGCCTTCGCCGATGATCACGCGGTACCACTTGTTGATGCCCTCGCCACCGCCATCGGCAATTTTCGAGAACTGCGCCAGGCCGTCTTCCAGCTCCACGCCGGCCAGCAGCTTCTGGCGCATGCCTTCTTCCAGCACGCCCAGCGTACGCACCGCGTATTCGCGGTCGATGCCGTAACGCGGGTGCATCAGGCGGTTGGCCAGATCACCGGAGGTAGTGAACAGCAACAGGCCCTCGGTGTTGAAGTCGAGGCGACCCACGGCCAGCCACTTGCCTGCCTTCATGGTCGGCAGGCGCGAGAACACCGATGGACGGCCTTCCGGATCGTCCATCGAGACGATTTCGCCGGCCGGCTTGTGGTACACGAGTACGCGCGGCGGCTTTTTGCTCACGCGGCGCTGAATCAGCTTGCCGTTGATGCGCACGGCATCGGTCGGCAGGATGCGCTGGCCGATATGGGCCGGCTCGCCGTTGACCGACACGCGGCCGGCAACGATCAGCTCTTCCATGTCGCGGCGCGAACCGAGACCGGCTTCAGCCAGCACCTTGTGCAGCTTCGGTGCATCGTCCTCGGCGGTCAGGTCGCGGCGCGCCTGCTTGGCTGGCTGACGCCCCTTGCCCTGATCTTCACTGTCGAACGCATCCGAGGTCACGAACGAGAACGCTGCATCGGCGGCACTGAGCTTGTCGCCACCTTGCTGGCCACGCTGCTTGCCGTTGCGGCCGTTTTTGCCATTCTTGCCGTTCTTGCCGTGCTGACCGCCCTGCTTGCCCTGGGCGTTGGCCTGGCGTGGGCCGCGCTGCTGCTGAGCAGACTGGGCAGGAACACCGGCAGCACCCTCGGCAACCGCAGCAACCGCAGCATCTGCCACCGCTTCCACCTTGGGCGCCAGCGCCTGGCGCACGGCGCGCTGCTCACGCATCTGGCGTGGACCACGCGGACGCGGGCCGCGCTCGGCACGCTGGCCAGCTTCGGCGGATACTGCCGCCTCGGCACCGGCAGCACCGGCTTCCGGCGCGCTGCTGCCGGCAACCGCGACCTGCGCATCGGCACCGCCATCAACGGCTACAGCCGCTTTTTTCGCACGCGGCGCACGCGCCGGCTTGGCTGCGCCAGCCTCAACCGCTGGAACCGCTACTGGCTCGATGCCTGGAATGGATGCCTGCGTAGCTACGGCCTCAACCGCCACTGCCTTGGCAGCCGGCTTGGCGCGCGGTTTTTTCACGACAGCTGGCGCGTCAGCCGCAACTGCGGCGTCCGAGGCTGGCACAGCCTCCGAAGCAGCCACGCTCTTGCGCCTGGCCTTGGCTACCGGCGCGGCAACACTGCCGGCCTCGGTCGATACGACAGCAGCCTCGGCTGCAATCTGGGCTTTGGTGCGACGCTTGGGCTTGGCAACTGCCTGCTCTGCGGCGTCGTTGACGGTCTCTGGGGTATTAGGATTGTTCATTATTCGTTTCTTGCTTGTGCTCAACGTCGACCGTTGAATCCTGGCGATTCACGTGGTCTTGATTAACTGCTTGGCCGGAGTCCGGGCTTGTCGCGGCTGCTATAGCCACCGGCACCTCCGTGCCCTCATCAGCTGGCGCGGCGCTGTCGCCGTGCGTGGCTTTTTCAAAGTTTTGCTGCAACGCGGCTTCCAGCGCCGCCATATCAGACCCGCTGCCTTCAGCGCCACCCACCTGCTGCAACGGCGGCAACTGGGACAGCGACTGCAGGCCGAGGTCATCGAGAAACTGCCTGGTGGTTCCCAGCAAGGCCGGGCGCCCGACCACGTCGCGATGGCCCACTACATCCACCCAGCCCCGATCCTCGAGCATCTTGATGGTCTGCGAATTCACGGCAACGCCGCGTATTTCTTCGATATCGCCACGTGTCACGGGCTGGCGGTAGGCGATAATGGCCAGCGTTTCCAGCGTTGCCCGCGAATACCGGGGCGGTTTTTCCGGGTGCAGACGGTCGAGATAACGCTTCATCTCGGGCCGGCTCTGGAAGCGCCAGCCACTGGCCAGACTCACCACTTCCACCCCTTTGCCAGTCCATTCCTGGCGTAATTCTTCCAGCCACTGCCGGATCTGATCGGCGCCTGCCGCACCAGCCTCCTCGGGCTGCTCGTCGTCGCTGAACAACTTTTTCAGACTATAAAGCGACAAAGGCTCACGGGCGCATAGCAAGGCAGTTTCGAGGACTCTTTTAGCCTCAGCATTATCCATAGCAATCTTGTGGTTGCATTCGCATGCAAAGAATGAATCAATTACATTCAGTGAGGCAGACGCCGCATTCTGGATGCCGCCTGCCTGAGCATTCGCTGAAGCTGTTTTCCGACGCCGTAGCGACACGCCAGGCGGGAGAGAGGACTTGCCGACGAAAACCGACGAGGTCGTCGCTTGCTACGTGAAACGCCACTATCCCGCGCCGTTTTCGGGCGAAAACCTGCAGGATCCATCAGGACGCTTCATCCAACCGACGCAATTGTACCTGATAAAACAATAAAAGAGCATATTTCACCGCAGCGAAATGTAACTTGCCTTACATGGCAGCAAGCCTGTCCGACAATATTGCTGATACACCAACAAATGCCGGGTATTCGGCGGTAATCACCCAGGTTGGCACTTGCGCCAGGTATTGGTTGAAACGCCCCTTGTGCTCAAAGCGCGCGCGGAAACCCGAACGCTCGAAACGCTCACCCAGCTTGGGCACAATGCCGCCACCAATATAAATGCCGCCACGGGCGCCCAGGGTGACGACCAGGTTGCCGGCAATCGTGCCGAGCATGCCGCAGAATGCCTCAATCGCCTCATCGCACAGCTTGCATTCGCCGGCGAGGGCGCGGCGCGAAATATCGGCGGCGCTCAGTGCTTGCGGCGCCACCCCATGCAGGTCCGCCAATGCGCGATAGATCAGCTCGATACCAGCGCCGGACATCAGGCGCTCGGCCGAGACATGCTCGAATTCTTTCCAGGCAAATTGCAGGATCGCCACTTCAGTCTCATTGACGGGCGAAAAGCTGACGTGCCCCCCTTCGCTCAACAGTGCGGTCCAGCCCTGCTTGCCTGGAATCAGCCCCGATACACCGAGACCGGTGCCGGCGCCGATCAGGCCCAGCGGACTACCCTCCACCGCCGTACCCTGCCCGACCGGGCGCTTTTGTTCGGGCGACAGGAAAGGCAGCGAGCTGGCCAGCGCGGTAAAGTCGTTGACCACCACCAAGGTATCGAAGCCGGCTTCCTGGCGCAGCGCCTCGATGGAAAACTCCCAGTGGTGATTGGTCATGCGCACCATGTCGTCATTGACAGGATTGGCAATGGCGATGGCGCCATGGCGAACGCCAGCAACACCGGCCGCGCTGACGATGGCGCCCACCTCGGCCGAGCCGAGATAGGACAGCAAGGCCGCCGCCAGGGTCGGATACTCGGCACACGGCAATACCTCGATCGCCACGATCTGGCCCGGCGCGGTTTCCAGCGCAAAGCGGGCATTGGTGCCGCCGACGTCCGCCAGCAGGCGTGGACCACCAGCAAAACCGGCACTCGGGGAAGATGGCGTAAGAGGAGCTGTCATAATGCGCGAATATAAGTGGGAACCCAAGCTTAAGATATTTTGGCAGGGCGTGGCAAGCGAAGTTTGTAGTTTTAGTACATACCAACGGCTAAAACCGTGAATTCACCGCGCCTCAAGGCGTAGTATAACTACCAAACGTCGCCAGCATCACACCGCAGGCTGACCTTGCGCCACCTTGCTCCCGTCATCACCGGCAACAGCGCGCACGCCGAACGCGGCATTCCAGGCATCCAGTCCGCCCTGTAGCGGACGGGCCATGGTAAAGCCCTGCTGTTTGAGCTGCTGGGCCACCTGGGCGGCCGTGACGTCGTCGGGACAGCTGCAATACACCACGATGTGGCGCTTGCGGTCCACCGCGATCAGATCGGTGGAGGCTGGGCCGCCATTGAACAGCACGGCGCCGGGAATGGCCGGCTCCAGGGTTTGCGCCGTCACGCTGCGCGCATCGACCAGCACCGGCTCATGCCCCTGCTCCAGCAATTGCCGCAGTTCGTCGATGGTGACGCGGTCGATCTGCACGGCCTGGCGGAAACGCTTGCGCTCGACATATTTATAGGCGATGAACAGCGCGAGCAAGGCCAGCAAGACCATCAGCGCTGTGCTGCCCAGCTCGCTCAGCGCGTTCAGCACAGCATCGATGCTGGCATGGAAAAACGCGCCGATGGCGATGCCGGTGCCGCTCCACAACGCCGCCCCCAGCATGCTGTAGCCAACAAAAGTGCGCCCCGACACCCCCATGGCGCCAGACAGCGGCGCGGCGATGGTGTTAAAGCCGGGAATGAACTTGGAGACGATCAACATGCGCGGCCCCCAGCGCGTAAAGCTGTCCTCGGTCTGGCTGACGCAATAATCGGGTGACAACGAAATACGGCACAACAGCTTGAGAATCCGCTTGCCATACAGGCGCCCCATGCGGAACCAGAAGCCGTCGCTGATCAGGCACGCGCACACAGCCACGGCCAGCACGGCCGGCCAGCTAAAGTCGCCATCGACCGACAAAGCGCCGGCCACGATCAGGATCGGATAGGCGGGAATCGGCAGCCCGATCTGTTCAATCAGGACGATCGCAAACACGATCAGCACACCATATTCTTGCAGCAATTGGATAAAGTTCGGCATATAGATATCTTAACGTAAAAAATGCATGGCTATTCAGCCTCGGGGCATATCAACTGCGATACGGTCGCTACATGAAACTGTGCACAAGCTACAAGTTCTTCCGATCGCCCGATCAGCTGCCACCAAGCAGCCGGCCCGTCGGGGCCGGCTTTTTTTTGCGGCGTAAATGCAACACCTCTGCACTGGCTGAAGCTAGCTTCATGACGATTGCTGAAACGCTCACTGCACCAACTTGTTGCCCCGCCACGACGCCACTACCAACTATTTAGCCAGTTTTTATAATATAGACAATCTTTACGATAACAAAACACCGCCGAGCACCAAATTAGCACCTGAAATCGATACTCTTTGGTGCAATCGCCATGACGCAATAATCGTGAATTCCCGGTTAATTTCCAAATTTTCCACGTTGACACGCTATCTCTCCCGATGATCTGATGGAAATGAGACGGCGCCACGAGCACGCCGCCCACGACATGGCGACACGCCAGACAACGAGCCGAAGTTCATTTGGGAGAGTGAAATAATGATGGTTGAAACAGTGTTGGCACGAACGATACGCATCCTTGGCGCCAGCGGCCTGCTGGGACTCGGACTGATGAGCGCAGCGGCGCAAGCCCAAACCACCGAGCAGCCGATGCAGCGCGTGGAAGTCACCGGCTCGTCGATCAAGCGGCTGGTGTCGGAAACCGCCAATCCCCTGACCGTGTTCCGTGCCGACGACTTCGTCAAGCAGGGCCTGACCACGGCGCAGGAAGTGCTGGACCGGATTCCCTCGAACAGCTCGAGCTTCAGCGCCGGCAATGCCGTCGGCGGCAACAGTTCCGGCCTGCCCACCGGCGGCCAGGCCAGCGCCGACCTGCGCGGTCTGGGTGGCGATAAAACCCTGGTACTGCTGAACGGGCGCCGGATTGCCAACCATCCGTATGACGGCGCCAGCGTCGACCTCAACATCATCCCCGTCACCGCGCTCGAACGCGTGGAAGTGCTGCGCGACGGTGCTTCTGCCATTTACGGTACCGACGCCATCGGTGGCGTGATCAACTTCATCACCAAGCGCAGCGTCAACACCACCACCATCACCGCTGAAGCGATTGCGCCGCGCAAACCGGGCGCCGATGAAAAACGCCTGAATCTGTCGAGCGGCTTTGGCGACCTCGAGCAGGATGGTTATAACGTGTTCGGCGTATTCGACTATCACAAGACCGATATCCTGACCTCGCAACAGCGCGAATACTCGAAAACCGGCGTGATTCCATCGCGCGGCCTGAACCTGACCTCGGGCACCACTTTCCCCGGCAACTTCTTCGATCCCGGCTCCAGCGTGGCCGGCAATCCCGGCTTTGCCACCGGCTGCGACGCCCCGCTGTCGGTGCCACGCGCCAGCAACGGCACCTGCCGCCAGGACTACACGCGCCAGATCGATAACCTGCCGGAACAGGAACAAAAAACCTTCTTCGGCAAAGCCACCTTCAAGATCAACAACGACCACCAGGCCTCCGTCGAATACCTGCACGCAGAAAACGATGTGCGCTCGCGTACGGCGCCGCCGCCACAGGCCGGCCTGATCCTGCCGAACACCAGCAAATACTATCCCGGTAATTCGGGCGGCGTACCCGCCTATCCCGGCCTGTCGGGCCAACCGCTGTCGGTCAACTGGCGCCCCACCGAAGCGGGCCAGCGCGAAATCGAATCCAAGGGCCAGGCCGACCGCCTGAGCATTTCGGTGGAAGGCTTGCTGCGCGGCTGGGATTACAAGACCGGCTTTACCCTGTCCGAAAGCCGCTCGGCCGAATACTTCACCGGCGGCTATGTGCGCGATGAATCGTTTGCCGCCGGCGTGCGCAACGGCATCCTCAACCCGTTCGGCCTGCAAGACGCTGCCGGCAAAGCCTACCTGGAGAGTACCGCGCTGCGCGGCCAGGTACAAAAAGGCAAGACCCGCAGCACCGGCATCGACGCCAAGGCCAGCCGCGAATTGTGGGACCTGCAAGGCGGCAAGGCGGCGGTGGCCATCGGCGGCGAACTGCGCCGTGAAGAAGCGGACTTCTTCGTCAACCGCGACATTGCCGGCCAGGCTGCCAGCTCGGGTCTGTCGGGTTCGCAATCGACCGACGGTTCGCGCACCATCAAGGCCGTGTTTGGTGAACTGAACCTGCCGTTGCTGAAAGACCTGGAAGTACAGTTTGCCGTCCGTTACGACGACTACAGCGACGCCGGCAACACCACCAATCCAAAACTCGGCATCCGCTACCAGCCGACCAAACAATTGCTGTTCCGCAGTTCGGCATCGACCGGCTTCCGCGCCCCGACGCTGTTCGAGAAAAACGCGCCGCTCTCGCGCAACGATACCAGCAACTCGTATAACGACCCGATCCTGTGCCCGGGCGGCGTGCTGGCCAACAACCCGATCGCCAATCCGCTGCGCGACTGCGATTTGCAACAATACAAGCTACAAGGCGGCAATCCTGATCTGAACCCGGAAAAATCGAAAACCTTCGCCTTTGGCGTGGTCATCGAGCCGATTCCGCAAGCCACGCTGTCGGTCGATTATTTCAATATCCGCCTGAAGGACAAGATCAATGCGCTGCCCGAAGAAACCATCTATGGCAACTTCGAGAAATACCGCGAACGCTTCCTGCGCAATGCCGACGGCACGCCCAACGCTATCCTCGACCTCAAGGAAAACCTCGGCAAGGTCAACACCGACGGCATCGATGTCAGCCTGACCCTGCGCTCGGGCAACAGCCCTTACGGCACCCTGAGCTTCACGCTCGACGGCACCTGGGTGCACAAGTACGAATACCAGGATGAACGCGGCGGCGCCTATACCCAAAACGTCGCACGCTATGCTGCCAACAACCCGGTATTCCGCTGGAAGCACAATGCCGCGCTGAACTGGCGCCTGGCCGAATGGAGCGCCACGCTGGCGCAGTCGTACAAATCGGGCTACCTGGACCAGAACCTCGACATTGCACCGGAATTCATCAACACGGTGCCGTCGTACAGCTTGTGGAACCTGTCGGGCACCTACACCGGCTTCAAGGGCGTGAGCCTGACGGCCGGCGTCAAGAACCTGCTCGACAAAGAGCCGCCGTTCTCGAACCAGGGCACGCTGTTCCAGAAGGGTTTCGATCCGCGCTACACCGACCCGGTTGGCCGGGCGTTGTATGCACGGGCCAGCTACACCTTCTAAACCCAGCACCCTTTTGTAAAACGCGACCCTTACCACTTAAGGGTCGTACCCCGTACCGGATACGACCCTGCGTGGCCGTGCGGGTTTATTTGGAAGCCGACTCCGCCGCCAGCGTCGCCAGCCGGCGCTGGCGTACCGCTGCCGCCAGGCCCTGCAGCACCTGCACGCTGCTGTCCCAGTCGATGCAGCCGTCCGTCACCGACTGGCCATAGGTCAGCTCCTTGCCCGGCTCCAGGTCCTGGCGGCCCGCCACCAGGTGCGATTCCACCATCACACCGACGATGCGGCTATCGCCACGCGCGACCTGGCCGGCAATATCGGCGCACACCGGCACCTGGTTTTCCGGCTTTTTCGAACTGTTGGCGTGCGAGGCGTCGATCATCACGCGTGGCGCCAAACCCTGGGCGGCAATCGCCTTGCAGGCTTCTTCCACGCTGGCAGCGTCGTAATTCGGTGCCTTGCCGCCACGCAGGATGATGTGGCAATCTTCATTACCAGCGGTGGAGACGATGGCCGAATGGCCGCCCTTGGTCACCGACAGGAAATGGTGCGGCTGCGATGCCGCCTTGATCGCATCGACAGCGATCTTGACGTTGCCGTCCGTACCGTTCTTGAAACCCACCGGACAGGACAGTCCCGAGGCGAGCTCGCGGTGCACCTGCGACTCGGTGGTGCGCGCGCCGATCGCGCCCCAGCTGATCAGGTCGGCGATGTACTGCGGGCTGATCACGTCGAGGTATTCGGTGCCGGCCGGCAGGCCCAGGTCGTTAATGTCGCGCAGCAGTTCGCGCGCCATGCGCAGGCCGTCGTTGATGCGGAAGCTGCTGTCCATGAACGGATCGTTGATCAGGCCTTTCCAGCCCACCGTGGTGCGCGGTTTTTCGAAGTACACGCGCATGACGATTTCCAGGTCGGCTTTGAGCTCGGTGCGCAGCTGCACCAGGCGATGGGCGTATTCCATTGCCGCTTTCGGGTCGTGGATCGAGCATGGGCCGATCACCACCATCAGGCGGTCGTCCTGGCCGTGCAGAATGCGGTGCAGGGCGATGCGCGCATTGGCGGCCGTGTGTTCCGCCGTTTCCGTGCAGGCATACTCGCGGATCAGGTGTGACGGTGGTGTCAGTTCCTTCATCTCGCGGATACGTAAATCATCGGTACGGGGCATGCTGTTCTCCAATCAGGGTGAAAATCTTCGGGTAAAAAAAAACCGCCTCGGGAGGCGGTTTTTTCAGGATTTGCTGGAACTCGTTTTGCTGCTACGTGCACCGGCCGCTACTCCACCGCCTTTGGGTTGGAATTGCTAAAGTAAAAGTAGCCGGTAAAGAAGAAGCAGGTCATGGCAAACGCAGTTCGTGATGTGTTTGGTAAATAAGTGAAAAGACTATACGCCCATTATCGCAGGCTTGGCAAGCCCTTTCTGTCAAGCACAACCAACGTTCACTAAAATGCATCACCCCGTGCCACCGACAGTCATGCCATCGATGCGCAAGGTCGGCTGACCCACGCCGACTGACACGCTCTGGCCTTCCTTGCCGCACACGCCCACGCCGGGATCGAGCTGCAAGTCGTTGCCGATCATCGCTACGCGCTGCAGCACGTCCGGGCCGTTGCCGATCAGGGTGGCGCCGCGCACCGGGTGGCTGATTTTGCCATTTTCGATGAGATACGCTTCGCTGGCGGAAAACACGAATTTGCCGTTGGTGATATCGACCTGGCCGCCGCCAAAATTGACCGCGTACAAGCCGTGTTTGACCGAGGCCAGTATCTCTTGCGGATCCCTGTCGCCAGCCCGCATATAGGTGTTGGTCATGCGCGGCATGGGCAGGTGGGCAAACGATTCGCGCCGGGCGTTGCCGGTGACCGGCATCTTCATCAGCCGTGCATTCATCGTATCCTGCAGGTAGCCGCGCAATATGCCGTCTTCGATCAGCGTGGTGCACTGGGTGGGATTGCCTTCGTCGTCGATATTGAGCGACCCACGGCGGCCGGCCAGCGTGCCGTCGTCCACCACCGTCACGCCAGGCGCCGCCACGCGCTCGCCGATGGCGCCGGAAAATGTCGACGCGCCCTTGCGGTTGAAGTCGCCCTCGAGCCCGTGACCAATCGCTTCGTGCAGCAAGATGCCGGGCCAGCCCGGCCCCAGCACTACTGTCATGGGACCGGCCGGCGCCGGCCGCGCCTCGAGATTGACCAGCGCCTCGCGCACCGCTGCACTGGCGTAGCCATCCAGCACTGCGTCGGTAAACAATCCATAGTCATCACGGCCACCGCCACCGGACGTACCGGTTTCACGGCGCCCATGCTGCTCGACGATGACGGTCAGCGACAGCCGCACCAGCGGACGGATATCGGCCGCCAGCACGCCATCGCTGCGCACCACCAGCACCACGTCGTATTCGCCGGAGAGCTCGGCCATCACCTGAGTCACGCGCGGGTCGCTGGCGCGCGCCATCTGCTCGACGCGCTCGAGCAGCGCCACCTTGGCCGCCGCATCGAGCGAGGCCAGCGGATCATGCGGCAGATACAGGGCACGCCCGCCGACCGGCCGCAGCGCCCCCGACACCTTGACCTTGCCCGCGCCTGCGCGGGCAATGCTGCGGGTGGCATCGGCTGCCTGGCGCAGCGCCACGGCCGAAATATCATCCGAATACGAAAACGCCGTGCGTTCCCCCGCCACGGCGCGCACGCCCACGCCCTGGTCGATGGAAAAACTGCCGGTTTTAACCACGCCCTCCTCCAGGCTCCAGCTTTCGCTGCGCGTGCACTGAAAGTACAGGTCGGCGTAATCGACCTTGTGCGTGAACATGGCGCCAAGCGTTTTCAGCAACTGCCCGTCGTCGAGACCGAAGGGCGTGAGCAGGATGTCGCGGGCGCTCGCCAGGGTGGACAGGTCGGGGGCGAATGAGGGCATGGTGACGCGCAATGCGCTGACCTTACATGGTCCGGTGCTTGAGCGCCGGCAGGCTCTGGCGTACGCCTTCCAGGAAGGCCGGGTCGATCTCGCCCTGCACCACGCCTTCGCCCTCGGCCAGCACAGATTTAACCGTGCCCCACGGGTCGATCAGCATGCTGTGGCCCCAGGTACGGCGGCCGTTCGGGTGCAGGCCGCCTTGTGCGGCTGCCAGCACATAGCACTGGTTTTCGATGGCGCGTGCGCGCAGCAGGATTTCCCAGTGCGCCTGGCCGGTGGTAAAGGTAAAGGCGGCCGGCACCACGATCAGCGTGACCGGTCCCATGGCACGGAACAGCTCGGGGAAGCGCAGGTCGTAACAGACCGACATGCCGACCTTGCCGAACGGCGCCTCGACGACGCCGATGTTTTTACCGGGCACAATGGTTTTCGATTCGTTATACGACTCGGCGCCCTTGGTAAAGCCGAACAGGTGTATCTTGTCGTAGCGGCCCACGTGCTGGCCTTGCGGGTCATACACCAGCGTGGTGTTGATGACCTTGTCCGCATCATCGGATGCCAGCGGCAGCGTGCCGCCGATCAGCCAGATGCCCAGTTCGCGCGCCAGCGCCGCCATGAAATCCTGGATCGGCCCCTGCCCCAGCGGCTCGGCCACGGCCACCTTGTCGCTGTCGTTGACGCCCATGATGGCCCAGTACTCGGGCAACAGCACCAGTTGCGCGCCACCGGCTGCCGCCTGGCGCACCAGCCGGTCGGCGGTGGCGATATTGTCCGTCACGGACGGCGAAGAAATCATCTGGATTGCAGCAACGGTATGGCTCATGGCGTTTCTCCCTTGGTGGACGCTCAGTCTATTGTTTGACCCTGGCGGGCGGCGGCTCTGCTCTGGCGGCATCGAGCTTGGTGACAACCGGCGCCTTCCACGGCCCGGTCACCTGCATATGATAGGTCAAGGCCTTCATCACTGGGGCGCTGAGGAACAATTGCGCCAAAAAGCTGCCCAGGCCGATGACGGGATTAACCGCCAGTGCATACACGAGCGGCGCCGTGCCAAGGTTGACTTCGGGGATTACCACCACGTGCAGATTGGTCAGTTCGTTGGCGATATCGGCGCTGCCATCCATCAGCACGGTGGCCGCCATGCCGTGCATTTTCAGGTTGTGGGTGCGGGCAATGCCATGCTCGATGGTGGCGTCGGCGGTCAGGCCGTCGAAGGCCAGCCCTTCGGAAAACACATCATGAAAATCGAGCTTGAGCAGGCGCGGCAGCGCTTGCAAACTCAGTACGCCAAGCAGCTTGGCGGCGCCCGGATCTTGCTTGAGGAATTGCCCCTTTTCCACGCTCAGGGCGATCTGGCCTTTTATGCTCGGCAAGTCCATGGCATACGGCAAACCGTCCCAGGCCAGCTCGCCTTTGAGCGAACCTTTGCCGTTGCGCACGGTATCGATAAAGCCGAAGCGGTCGAGCAGCTTGCCGGCGTCGGCGATGTCGAGGTTGAAGTGCAGGCTGGTGGTGTGGGCATTGCCGCGTGTAACCCATTTGCCACTACCGCTCAATTCGCCGTCGGCATTGGCCAGCGACAGCTTGCTGATGCGCCATTCGCGCGAATCGGGCAACTGCACGTTATTGGCTTGCAATTCCAGCTGGCCCAGCGGCTTGTTGAACAGCTCGAAGCGTTCGATCATCACATCAAGCGCCGGGATGGTGGCGGCGGCGCTGTTCTTGCCGTCGAGCAGATCGGCCACTTCTTTCGAGGCCGAAGCGGGAATCACCAGCGACGACAGGCGCGCCGTGACTTTGCCCAAGCCGTGGCCGGTCGAAGGTTCGCTCCAGGTCAGGTGGCCGTTGGCCTGGGTCGAATCGATGTTGGCCTGCCATATCGACTTGTGGCGGCTGACACCGACCACGACGTTTTCCAGCTTGCGGTTACCGATCAACAGTTCGCTGGTGCGCGCGGCGATGGCGTCCGGCACCACGTACTGGCTGAAATCGCCGCCTGACTCTGCAGCCGGATCAACGCCCGAGTCGGCGTCACCACCGGCCACTGCCTTGCCGAAGTCGAGCCAGGTGTCGGCATTGAGCGCCGGCAGGCTGATATTGAGGGTCAGGCCGCTGGCCGGTTCCGGCGCCGCCGTATTGATGCCGATACCGCCGCGCAGCAGTTTCCACGGCGCCTTGCCGATTTTTTCGCGCTGGTACAAGGCAGCGATGCCGTTGCCGAGCGCAATGCGGATCTCATCGTGCACGGCGCCGCTGGCGTCGGGCGTCAATCCGCTGGTGAGCACGAAACGCAGCGGCAGGTTGTCCTGTGCCGGCTTGCTCAACGGCGCCGGCAAATCCAGCCCGAGTCCCGACAGGTTGGAATCGACCGCCACCACCACCTGGTGATCGCGCACGGTGACCGTGCCGTTGTAGCGCGCCGTGCCCGAGAAATGGCTGGACAGGCGCTGCATCACCGGCTGCGGATAGGTCTTGCGGAAGCCATCGGCAGTGAGCATGCCACCGAGCTTGACGACAATCGAGTTGTCGCGCTGGCTGCCGCCGCTGATCGCCACCGGGCCATCGAGGAAAATGCCGGACAGCTGGTTGAGGTTGACGCCGCGCTCGTTGAACTCGATCTTGCCCTGCGCCGATTGAATCACCGGCAAATCATTCATCAGCACGATGTCGTTGTTATTCAGTTGCAGCGTGCCCTGTACCTTGGAATCGAGCAAGTGCGCCAGCGGCAGGCGCAGCTTGAGCGCCAGGCTGGCGTTGCCGCTGGCGTGCGTGGCTTCGGTGAACCGCGAAATCCAGTCCAGCACCGGGCTGTGGGCGACATAGTTGAGGAATTCCTGCATCGGCCCGGCCGCATTGCCATCGATTTCCAGCATCGAATCATGGATGGTCAGGTCCGGAATCACCGCCTTGACATTGCTCAGCGCCACGCCGCCAGTGGTGGCGGTATCGCCGCGGATTTCCATGCGGCCGCGCTCAAACACAAAGCTGCCCTTGATATGCTCGGCCTGCGGCCATTCGGGCAAGGGCTGGCCATCCTTGCCGACTTCCTTGCTCAGTTCGCCGCCGCTGCGCAGGTAATGGCCGGGGGCGTAGTTGAGCTTGCCTTCGGTCAGCTTGCCGGCCACCTTGAATTCGCCATGCGGCGCATGCTCGCCCTGGAATGGGAAATGGGCGAGATCGCCGCGCACGCGCACGTTGACATCGCTGGCAATCCCCCCTTCCAGCGCGCCCGTCAGCCAGGTGTAAAGTTCGTGTGGCGTCTGCAGCGGCAGGTAGCGGTTAATGCGGTTGAGCTCGAACCCGTCCAGCGTGCCGGTCAGGTCGATGTGGCCGGCGCCTTTACCGGTCAGCGGCATGGTATGGCTGCCACGCAAGGAACCGCGCAAACCCTGTTGCAAAAAGTCCATGCTATCGATTTGCAAACGCAGCCGGTCCTGCGCTTCAAAGGTCCATCGCGCATCAAGATTGAGATGATCGAACGGCATCGCCGCATCGCTGAAATAGGCCGGCATCTGCACCACCAGTTGCTGGGACGCCAGCTTGAAGCTGCCACCCTGGTCGCTGGCGTCGATCGAGCCGGTGAGGTTGTCCACGCCGGGAATCGCCGGCACCGCCGCCGTGGCGGCAATCGCCGTGGCGCCCTTGCCCGACCTGGGCTGGGCGGCGCGCGCCGGCTGCGGCTTCAGGCTCAGTCCCACCAGCTCGCCCTTGACCCGGTACGATTGCAAGGCCGGGAACTTGCCCTGCCACTCGGCGGAAAAATCGCGCAGCAGGCCGCTCGGTGCGGTGTCGGCCAGCATGCTGCGCTGCTGCGCCGTCAACGGCAGGCGCGAGGCGATGCCGGCCAGCGTGCGCAGGTCGAGCTGGGCCGCACGTACCACGTATTTTTCCGCACGCGGTCCGGCGGCGGCGGTAAAAGCGGCCGACAGCGAAGTCGGCTCCATGGTCAGGCCGTCGCTGGTGGTCAGCGTCAGGCCGCTGACCTCGGCGCTGAGGCCGCGCGCGCCAAACTGGCGCAGGCCCGTGCCGGGCGCTCCCGGCGACAGCAACGGCGCCAGCTCTTCGCGTGCGGCAATACGGCCGTTCAGTTGCTGGAGGTCGAGCCGGGGCACATCGCTGGCCAGCACGGCCGATACATTGCGCAATCCGACATCGGCGGTGAAGGCGGTCAGGCGCTGCTGGTCAAAGCTGAGCCAGGTACGCAGCGAACCGCCGCCGGAATCCAGTTGCACGGGAAAATCAATCCAGCGCTTCCAGGCGGCAACGTCGGTATCGCGCAAGTCGGTATACAGCTCACCTTTCCACATCGACATATTCGACATGCGCGCGCCAAACGCCGGGTGAGTGAAATCGGCGCGCATATCGAGCGGCCCGGCCAGTGCTACCGGTGGCGTAGCCTTGAGCGCCAGTTGATGGTGGAGCCAGCGGTTGCGCAGCATGGCAGTGACGCCATCGAGCACCAGTGTCGGTGCATGGCGGCTGGCGTCGGTCCAGCGCAGGCGGCCCTCGCGGATGACGATTTCGCGCTGCGACAGCAGCCAGTCGAGCGCCTTGCCGTCACCAGGCTTGTTCAGGTCGATATATTGGCCGGCGACAAACAAGCGGCCATCCGCCTCGCGGCGCATGGCCAGATCGGGGCGCGTGAGCACCAGCGATTCGAAGCGCGGCTCGGCCGCCACCACGCTCCACCACGACAGGGTGGCGGCGACTTGCGGCAACACCAGCGCCGGTTTGCCCTGGCGGTCGTGCAGTACAACATTGCCAAACACCAGGTTGGGACGCAGCCCCCTCCATGACGCATCGATGCGGGCGATGGTGACGGTACTGCCGGTGGCGCGGCTGGCGGCGCGTTCGATGTCGTCGCGGTAATGCTCGATATTGGGCAACACAGCATAGCGCAACAGCAAAAACAGCACAGCGAAAGCGAAATAGACGAGCAGCGCCAGCTTGATGGTAAAGCCGAGCACATGATGCGTGGCCAGGTTGCATACCCGATAGGCGGCCCGAAGCCGGTGCCAGCGCGCAGCCAACGGCCCTTCGGCTGTCACGATCTCCTCTTCTGATTTTTGTGTTAGCAAATTAAAAATTCAATCCCATCGCAGGCTACTACCAATAACTTGCCACCTTCCGCTACACTCGGCCCCAGCTTGACGCTCCAAATTTGTGCAACAATTTTAACTCATCCTGGGGGCCGCACAGCGCAAGCCGACGGTGCAATAGCATGTTTTTACACGCTTTTTACGCTTTCGGTTATTGTTTGATGCATTCACTAATTGGTATCAGGAAATAAACTGCAATGATTGCTCCTTCCGTTTCCCGTTTTTACCAGCGCTGGCTGGCCGCCGCGCCCGACCGCGCTGCCAAATCCGACGCCCTGGCACAGCACAGGCTGGACCAGATCGACCTGGCGGACCAGCTTGCCGCCGAAGCGGCGGCCGTGCCGGAAGGCGCGCCGCCGCTGCCGCTCGGACGCGCCATGCGGCGCCTGCGCAACCTGCTGGTGTGCGGCCTGATCCGGCGCGACCTGCAAGGGCAGGCCGACCTGGCCGAAGTGGTCACCGCCATGACCCGCTTTGCCGATTTTGCCATCGCCCGCCACGTGGCAGAAATCGACGCCGAACTGCGTGCCGCCCACGGCGTGCCCACCGGCGACGAATCCGGTGTGGCGCAGGAACTGATGGTGCTGGCGATGGGCAAGCAAGGCGGTGGCGAGCTCAATGTCTCGTCCGACATCGACCTGATCTTTGTCTATCCCGAAGACGGCGAAACACGCGCCGGCGCCGGCCAGCGCAGCCTGTCCAACCATGAATACTTCATTCGCCTGGGCAAAAAACTGATCGCCGCCCTCGCGGAGATCACCGAAGATGGCTACACGTTCCGCGTCGATATGGCCTTGCGACCGAATGGCGGCTCCGGCCCGCTGGCCGCCAGCCTGTCCATGGTCGAGCAATACCTGATCGTCCAGGGCCGTGAATGGGAACGCTATGCCTGGGTGAAAGCTCGCGCCGTGACCGGGCGCGCCGAGGATATCGCAGCGCTGGAAGCCATCGTACGGCCGTTCGTGTTCCGCCGTTACCTCGATTTTGGCGTGATTGACGCCATCCGCACCATGCACGCCCAGATCCGTGCCGAGGTCAACCGCCAGGAGCGGCTGCACCCGGATCGCAGCAATAACGTCAAGCTCGGCCGGGGCGGCATTCGCGAAATCGAATTCCTGACCCAGGTTTTCCAGCTGATCCGCGGCGGACGCGACGCCGCCCTGCGCGACCGCTCAACCCGTACTACCTTGCGCATCGTCGCAGAGAAAGGCTTGCTCAGTCACGCCATCGTCTATCAACTGCTGGCTTCTTACACCTTCCTGCGCAATCTCGAGCACCGGCTGCAATATATTGACGATGCCCAGACGCACACCCTCCCCGCCAGCGACGCCGACCGCCAACTGGTGGCGGAGATGATGGGCCTGGCCGATACGGCCACGCTGCTGGCACAACTGGAAGCGCACCGGCAATTCGTCGCCGGCCAATTCGACGAGATGTTTGCCGACAAATCCACCGGCGACAATCAGATAGAGCTGCAATCGAGCAATGAAGGCGCCGATCCCGACAACCGCGAAGCGATGATCGCGCATTTCACCGCGCTGGGCTTCGACCAGCCGGAAGACGCTGCCAAGCGCCTGATCGCCACCTGGCAGGCGCCGCGCCTGCAATCGATGCCGGAAGCCAGCCGCAACCGTCTGCAGACGCTGATCAATACGGCGCTGCCACTGATCGTGGCGTGCGCGCGCGAATCGAGCGGCGGCAACCAGCAAGCCACGCTGGGCCGCTTGCTCGATTTCCTCGAAGCCGTCGCGCGCCGCTCGGCCTATCTGTCCCTGCTGACCGAATACCCGCACACGCTGGCGCGCGTGATCCGCATGGTGCACGCCAGCGGCTGGGCCGCCAAGTTCCTCAGCCAGCACCCTATCCTGCTCGACGAACTGCTCGATGATCGCGTACGCAACGCCGTTTTCGACCCGCTCAGCCTGGCGGAAGACCTGCGCCTGCAACTCGACGCTGCCAGCGGCGACACCGAGCGGCAGATGGACATATTGCGAGAAATACATCACGCGCAGCTGTTCCACCTGTTGGCGCAGGACCTGGCCGGCGATCTGACCGTGGAAAAACTGGCCGATTACCTGTCGGCGCTGGCCGACACCATCGTCGCCGCCGCCATCCAGGCGATCTGGCAGACGGTGGCGACGCGCCACCGCGAGACGCCGCAGTTTGCCGTGATCGCTTATGGCAAGCTGGGCGGCAAGGAACTCGGCTATGTGTCCGACCTCGACGTGATTTTTTTATACGATGACGACGATCAGGAAGCGCCGGCCCAGTACGCCAAGCTGGCGCAGCGCTTCATCACCTGGATGACGTCATACACGTCG
>JBEVNE010000008.1:0-28240 GCA_040508275.1 Duganella sp. | reverse complement strand
TCAGCGCATTGTAAATACCCCAAACGGTACCGAACAGACCGATGAACGGTGCGGTCGAACCAACGGTTGCCAGGAACGACAGGCCGTCTTGCAGACGCGATTGAACTTTGTCAACAGCGCGCTGGATCGACATTGTCACCCAGGTCGACAGGTCGATTTGTTCCAGCAGGGCGCCGTCGTGGTGAGCGGTAGCCTTGGTGCCGGTTTCAGCGATGAAGCGGAATGGCGAACCTTCTTTCAGGGTTGCCGAACCAGCAGCGATCGACGAAGCTTTCCAGAACTTGGCGCTGGCTTCTTTAGCCTGGCCGAAGATTTTTTGCTGGTCGATCAGTTTGGTGATGATGATGTACCACGAACCCATCGACATGATGATCATGATGATCAGGGTCGAACGCGATACGAAGCCACCGTCCCAGACTGCTTTGAAACCGTATGGATTTTCTACTTCTTCGTGGCTGGCTGCTGCTGGCGCTGGTGCTGCTGGTGCAGCTGCATCGGCTGCTGGTGCTGCTGCATCAGCTGCTGGTGCTGGTGCTGCTGCCGCATCCGCTGCTGGCGCCGAGGCTGCAGGTGCAGTCTCTTGAGCGTAAGCTGGTGCGCTGACCATGGCGGCGGTGGCCGTCATGGAAAACATTACAGCGGCCAGTACAGCGGACAAACGGGTATTCTTAAACATGCTTCCTCCAAATTTATAAATAATCAGATCGCTGAACGTAATCGACAACGAAAGTTACTAAGTTGAGACGGTGCTGCTGCCTCGTTTTTACTCCAGCTTCCAGAGATATTGCATCTGCATCCATGCTTCCGTCGGTTTCCCGTCCGTCAGACCCGGTTTGAATTTGCATTTACTAATGCCCACTACCGCTGCTTTGTCCAGGTCGCGGAATCCCGAGGATTTCACGATCTTGGAATCTGCTACACGACCATCGACAGCGATCAGGAACGACAGGGTGACCGTGCCGGTTTCCTCGTTACGCAGCGACGACTTTGGCCACTCAGGCAGCGCGCAGGTGCTGAAGTCAGCTACCGCAGCCACGTTCGGTGGGCCGCTACGTGCTGGAGGTGCAGGCGGCGCCGGTGGTGCTGGCGGTGCTTTCTGGATCTCCGTGGTCGGCGGCGCCTGGTTGGTCTTGACAGCCAGTACGTTTTGCGCCGGTGGCGGCTGCTGCACATTCACCTCGACAGGCGGAATGAATGGCGGCGGTGGCGCTTTCATCTCTGGTGGCGGTGGCGGCGGAGGCAGTTCTTTAGGCGGCGGCGGTGCCACTTCCTCAATGATTTTTGTCTCCACGGGCGCGACCAGTTTTGCCACCAGGCGAGTTCCTAAGCCAGATATGACTGCGTAACCAACGATGGCGTGCAACAAAACGACAATGGTAATGCCCGTAAAGTTTTTCCCAGTGCTTTTCTCGTGCGTGAAATTCATGCCTGCTTTCTCCAATACCAACTCTTTTTTGTTGCTACTAAACCCCAAAAATGGCGGCAAAAAACAACAGCCGCATCCGGGACGTCGGCGAATTATACATACGAATTCTTGATTTTACATAGATTTTTCATCCCTAAAACCGGTTAAATTTCGTTCTTGCTTACTCTGTGTTAGCGCTCCCTTTGCACCACTATGGAACATCGCTTGCGCTGTTGCGGCGCACCATTGCTGCAGAGTTAGCCTTGACATTACTTAGTTTTCCCTTAAGCGCTTTTGCGAAATTTTATGAGGGTAACTTTTCTACTTGCAGTTAATAATTTGGTTGTAAAAGTTTCCATGGTGAAATTTCCTCATCTTCCAAGCTTACTTTGGTGCAAAAAAAAGTTGACTTCCTCATCTCGCCATGCATTCCGGCAAAAAAAAAGACCTGGGCCGGGGACGTGCCCCTGAACCCGGTCCTTGTTCCATGCAAGAGCCGTGCCCACTTCGGGCCGGTTTTCTCAGGATAGCAAGCACATACACGATAGAGTAGTCAAAAACGTGAGCGTTTCTCGCGTTTTACCTCCATCGTACTGATCACTTCGCCGCCTGGCCCCACTGTTTCGAGGTTGACGTCGAAGCCCCACAGCCGCGCTACGTGCTTGAGCACCTCGCCGGCCTGCTGGTTGAGCGGACGGCGCTGAAACTGGGTATGGCGCAGTGTTAAAGCCCGGTCGTCGCGGGTGTTGACCGACCATACCTGAATATTGGGTTCTCGATTGCCAAGATTATATTGTTCAGCGAGTTGCTGGCGCACGTATCGATAGCCGAGCTCGTCATGGATGGCAGAGATCGCCAGCTTCTCGTTGTGATCGTCGTCGAGCACGGCAAAGAAGTGGAATTCGCGGATCAGCTTGGGCGACAGGTACTGGGCAATAAAGCTCTCATCCTTGAAGTTACGCATGGCAAAGTCCAGCGTCTTGCGCCAGTCGCTGCCTGCGATGTCGGGAAACCATTCACGGTCTTCGGCCGTTGGATGCTCGCAGATGCGGCGGATGTCGGTCATCATGGCAAAGCCCAGGGCATACGGGTTGATGCCGCTGTAATAGGGGCTGTGCACGGGCGGCTGGTAGACCACGTTGGTGTGGCTCTTTAAAAACTCCATCATGAAGCCGTCGCCGATGACTTTTTCATCGTACAGCTGGTTGAGGATGGTGTAGTGCCAGAACGTGGCCCAGCCTTCGTTCATCACCTGGGTCTGGCGCTGGGGATAGAAATACTGCGAAATCTTGCGCACGATGCGCACCATCTCGCGTTGCCACGGTTCCAGCAGCGGTGCGTACTTCTCTATAAAGTACAGCAGGTTTTCCTCAGGCTCGGGCGGGAAGCGCGGGGTTTTCTTATTGACTTCTTCTTCCTCGCGCCGTGGCAGGGTACGCCACAGCTCGTTGATCTGCGACTGCACATAGGCTTCGCGCTCTTTCTGGCGCGCCCGTTCCTGCGCCAGCGACAGCTTGGCCGGCCGCTTGTAGCGGTCCACGCCGTAATTCTGGATGGCGTGGCAGGAATCGAGCAGCAGTTCGACTTCGTCGATGCCGTAGCGCTGTTCGCATTCTGCAATATAGTTCTTGGCAAACACCATGTAATCGACAATCGCTTCGGCGTCGGTCCAGGTGCGGAACAGGTAGTTACCTTTAAAGAAGGAGTTGTGACCATAGGCGGCATGGGCAATCACCAGCGCCTGCATGGTCAGGCTGTTTTCCTCCATTAAATAGGCAATGCAGGGATCGGAGTTGATGACGATCTCGTAGGCCAGCCCCATCTGGCCGCGCTTGTAGCCTTTTTCCGTGCTGAGGAAGTGCTTGCCGAACGACCAGTGGTTATACGACACCGGCATGCCCACCGAGGTGTAGGCATCCATCATCTGCTCGGCCGTGATGATTTCGAGCTGGTTGGGATAGGTGTCGAGGCCGAAGTCGCGCGCCACGCGGCGGATTTCGGTGTGAATCTGCTCGATCAGCTCGAACGTCCATTCGGATTGCTCGGGCAGCGCGTTGGGATGACGTGGCCGAGGTTCCGACGGCGCCGGGGCAGGGGGCAGGTGCGTCATGTCGTTCATGATTTGGGCTGCTTCTTGAACAGTTCGCGGAACACCGGGTAGATATCAGCCGGCGTGACGATTTTTTGCATGGCAAAGTGCTGGTGGTAGTCGGGCACCTGCGAATATTGTTCCCACAGGTTTTGCTGCGGCCCATCGGTAATCTCGACATAGGTGTAGTACTGCACCTTGGGCATGATGGTATTGGTCAGCAACTGGCGGCACAGCACCGAGTCGTTGTCCCAGTTATCGCCGTCCGAGGCCTGGGCCACATAACTGTTCCAGCTGCCGGCGCCGTAGCGCTCGTCGATGATCTTGTCGAGCAGGTGCAGCGCCGACGACACCACCGTCCCGCCCGACTCGCGCGAATGGAAAAACTCTTCCTCGTCCACTTCGGAGGCCGCCGTGTGATGGCGGATGAAGACCACTTCGATCTTGTCGTATGCGCGCTTGAGGAAGAGGTACAGCAAAATGAAAAAGCGCTTGGCCGTATCCTTGCGGGTTTCATCCATCGAGCCGGAAACATCCATGATGCAAAACATCACGGCCTGGGTCATGGGCTTGGGCACCTTGATGCGGTTGCTGTAGCGCAGGTCGAACGGATCGATATAGGGGATGGCCAGCAGGCGCGTGTGCAGGTGGTGGATCAGCTTGCGCAGTTCGGCGATGTGGACGGGATCGGCTGGTGGTTCCTCGCGCAGCAGCGCTTCCAGTTCCTGTTCGGCTTCGGCCAGGCGCTTGCGTGAATTGCCGCCCACGGCAATACGCCGCCCCAGCGCGCCGCGCAGCGAGCGCAGCACATGAATATTCGATGGCGTGCCCGAGATGTTATAGCCGGCGCGCTGGTTCTTGAACTCGGTGGTGGCGGTCAACTGGGTTTTGACCATGTGCGGCAGCTCCAGGTCTTCGAAGAAGTAGTTCATGAATTCTTCGCGCGACAGCTCGAAGATGAAATCATCTTCGCTCAGTTGATCGCTGTTGCCGGCCTTGCCCCGGCCAGCGCCACCACCGCCCTTGGGCCGGCTGATCTGATCGCCCTTTTGATATTCCTGGTTGCCCGGGCTAATGGTTTCCCACACGCCGCCATGGGCGTGACCAAATGAGGGTTCGCCGACATCCTTGACGGGGATCGAGACTTTTTCCCCGCTTTCAATGTCGGTGATGGAGCGCCCCTTGATGGCGCGCCCCACCGCGTCCTTGATCTGCGATTTGTAACGGCGCAGGAAGCGCTCGCGATTGACCGCAGACTTGTTTTTGCCCTGTAACCGTCTGTCGATGAGATAAGACAAAGATACCTCCTGCAACTATAGGACTTGCCAACCTGCGATGGTACTTAAGGAAGCTCGAGAACCGTAGCGAGCGGACCGCGCAGTAGGTTTCTCGAGTTTCCTTTTACGATGATTTCCTGACGCGCAGGTACCATTCGCACAGCAGCCGCACCTGCTTGGCCGTATAGCCTTTTTCCACCATGCGCGCGACAAAGTCGGCGTGCTTGTTGGCGTCTTCGGCGCTGGCTTTGGCATTGAACGAAATCACCGGCAACAGTTCCTCGGTATTCGAGAACATTTTCTTCTCGATGACCGTGCGGAATTTCTCGTAGCTGGTCCACGCCGGGTTCTTGCCACCATTATTAGCGCGCGCCCGCAGGCCGAAGTTGACAATCTCGTTGCGGAAATCCTTGGGATTGGAAATGCCGGCCGGTTTCTCGATCTTCTCGAGTTCGTTGTTCAGCGATTCGCGGTCGAAACTCTCGCCGGTATCGGGATCGCGGTATTCCTGGTCCTGGATCCAGAAGTCGGCAAACGTCACGTAGCGGTCGAAGATGTTCTGGCCGTATTCGGAATAACTTTCCAGGTAGGCGGTCTGGATTTCCTTGCCGATAAACTCGACATAGCGCTGCGCCAGGTGCTCCTTAATATAAGAGAGGTAGCGTTGCTCGGTTTCGGGCGGGAACTGCTCACGTTCCACCTGCTGCTCGAGCACATACAGCAGGTGCACCGGGTTGGCCGCCACTTCGGTGTTGTCGAAGTTAAAGACCTTGGACAGGATCTTGAACGCAAAGCGCGTGGACAAGCCGTTCATGCCTTCGTCCACGCCGGCATAATCGACGTATTCGTGCATGGATTTGGCCTTGGGATCGGTGTCCTTGAGGTTTTCACCATCGTAGACCAGCATTTTGCTGAACACGCTAGAATTTTCCGGGTCTTTCAGGCGCGACAGGATCGCGAACTGCGACATCATGCGCAGCGTGCCTGGCGCGCACGGCGCTGCCGCCAGCGAGGAGTTGGCCAGCAGCTTGTCGTAGATTTTGATTTCGTCCGTCACGCGCAGGCAGTAAGGCACTTTGACGATGTAAATACGGTCGAGGAAAGCTTCGTTGTTGCGGTTGTTGCGGAAGGTTTTCCATTCCGATTCATTCGAGTGGGCCAGGATGATGCCATCGAACGGAATCGCGCCAAAGCCCTCGGTACCCTTGTAATTGCCTTCCTGGGTGGCGGTCAGCAGCGGGTGCAGCACCTTGATCGGCGCCTTGAACATTTCGACGAATTCCATCAGGCCCTGGTTTGCCAGGCTGAGGCCGCCGGAATAGCTGTAGGCGTCGGGATCGTCCTGCGAGTAATCCTCGAGCTTGCGGATATCGACCTTGCCGACCAGCGAAGAAATATCCTGGTTGTTTTCATCGCCGGGTTCGGTTTTCGAAATGGCGATCTGCTTGAGCACGGAAGGGTAGCGCTTGACCACGCGGAACTGGTTGATGTCGCCATTGAATTCGTGCAGGCGTTTGACGGCCCATGGGCTCGGAATATTGCGCAGGTAGCGGCGCGGAATGCCGTAGTCTTCTTCCAGCAGCGTGCCGTCTTCGGCTTCGTTGAACAGGCCCAGCGGCGATTCATTGACGGGCGACCCCTTGAGGCAATAGAAGGGTACGTGCTCCATCAGCGATTTGAGCTTTTCGGCGATCGATGATTTACCGCCGCCAACCGGCCCCAGCAAATAAAGGATCTGCTTGCGCTCTTCCAGTCCCTGCGCCGCGTGGCGGAAGTAGGAAACCACCTGCTCGATAACTTCCTCGGTGCCGTAAAACTCGCGGAAGGCCGGGTAAATCTTGATCACCTTGTTGGCGAAGATGCGCGAGAGCCGGGTGTCGTTGCGGGTATCGACCAGGGTCGGTTCGCCGATGGCGGCCAGCATGCGTTCGGGCGCACTGGCATAGGTGAGGCGATCTTTTTTGCAAAGGTCGAGATATTCCTTCATGGACATCTCTTCTTCTTTAGTCCGTTCGTACCGTGCAGCGTAATTGTCAAAAATGGTCATGTTGAATGTCCTTTGATGAGGTCTAACAACTGGTCACGGGTCACCGGCAGTATCGCTGCCCTGGCCCTGGTATGTGCGTTCTCTCCCTGAATTATTTTTCTTATGGTCAGCTTCCTTGAGTTTCCTCCTTTAGCACGGATTGCCCGTCGCTGTGAGCTGACTTTATCGCCGGTGGACGGCTTTTATGTGTTGGTCGTAATGCTTCTTACGTCTATGAAATTTATTATTGCGCTATTGCCCGAGGAAGTCAAAAGATATGTCGTTATATCCTTAATACTCTTTCGTAACATCATGATTTTGAACGATAAACGCGTATTGTTTTTCGTGTTCTGGCAGGCCTTTTCAGCGTATTTCAGCGCCATTTACACCACAGTATCACGCCTGCGCGCGTCGTGCGCTAAGATGCTCGGGTATACGCTCCAATTACGTCATCTGCACCAGGAATAAAACATGTTAAACACCCAATTGCGCAGCGTGCTCGAAGGCATGCCCAAGGCTGAACTGCACATCCATATCGAAGGTTCGCTCGAGCCCGAACTGATCTTTGCGCTGGCCGCGCGCAACGGCGTCACGCTGCCGTACCCGTCGGTGGAAGCGCTGCGCGCCGCCTATGCTTTTACCGACCTGCAATCCTTCCTCGACATTTATTACGCCGGCGCCAGCGTGCTGCTGCACGAGCAGGACTTTTACGACATGACCGCCGCCTACCTGGCGCGCGCGCAGGCCGACAATGTCCGTCATGCAGAACTGTTTTTCGACCCGCAAACCCATACCGCGCGCGGCGTGCCGATCAAGGACGTGATCAACGGCATTTATCGCGCCTGCCAGGACAGCCCGGTCAGCGCCACGCTGATCCTGAGTTTCCTGCGCCACCTGTCCGAGGAAGATGCGTTTGCCACGCTGGAAGCGGCGCTGCCGTACCGCGACAAATACATCGGCATCGGCCTCGATTCGTCCGAGCGCGGCAATCCGCCGGAAAAATTCGCCCGCGTGTTTGCGCGCTGCAAGGAGCTGGGCTTTCACCTGGTGGCCCACGCCGGCGAAGAAGGCCCACCCGCGTACATTGAAACCGCGCTCGATACGCTGCAGGTCGAACGCATCGACCATGGCGTGCGCTGCCTGGAAGACCCGGCGCTGGTGCAGCGCCTGGCGCGCGAACAGATGGCGCTGACCGTCTGCCCTTTGTCGAACATCAAGCTGTGCGTCTTCCCCGAGATGGCCCAGCACAACCTGCTGCAGCTGCTCGACGCCGGCATCAAGGTCACCATCAATTCCGACGATCCCGCCTATTTTGGCGGCTACATGAACGATAACTACATCGCCACCTTCAGCGCGCTGCCGCTGGGCCTGTCGCATGCGCAACGCCTGGCGCGCAACGCCTTTGAAGCATCGTTCCTGCCGCCCGCACAAAAGCAGGTGTTCCTGGACGAAGTCGACGCTTATTTTGCCGCCATTTAAATTCTTATGATCAAACTCGCCCTGAGCATGACGGCGCGCGACTGGCGCGCCGGCCAGTTACGTTTTTTGCTGATCGCCCTGACGGTAGCAGTGGCCGCGTTGTCGGCCACCGGCTTCTTTGTCGATCGCCTGCGTAGCGGGCTCGACCGTGACGCCCACCAGTTGCTGGGCGCCGACGTGGTGGTCAGCTCGGATTTGCCGGTACGTGCGGAGTGGCGCGCCGAAGCGCAGCGGCGCGGGCTGGTAACGACCGACACCGTGGTCTTCCCCAGCATGGCCAGTGCCGGCCAGGGCGAGCAGTCGCAATCGGTATTGTCCTCGCTGAAGGCAGTCGGCGCCGGCTATCCGCTGCGCGGCCAGCTGAAAATCAGCACCGATCCGGTCAAGGCCGAGCAGAGCGAAGGCACGGCCGCCAACGCCGTGCCGGCGCCAGGTACGCTGTGGGTCGATGCCGGCCTGCTGGGCAGCCTGGGCATCGCCCTCGGTGGCGAGGTGCGGCTGGGCGACCAGGCTTTCCGTGTTACTCAGTTGATTGCCTCCGAGCCTGACCGCGGCGCCAACTTCCTGGCGTTTGCGCCGCGCGTGATGCTGTCGCTGCAAGACCTGCCTGCCACCAACCTGATCCAGCCCGGTTCGCGCGTGACCTACCGGCTGCTGGTGGCGGCGCCGTTCGCCAATGCTGGTGCAGGGGCGGCAACTGCGGCGCAAGCATTCCAGCAATGGGTGCAGGACGCCATCAAGAATGGCAACATCAAGGGTGTGCGCGTGGAATCGCTGGAAAACGGCCGTCCCGAAATGCGCAACACGCTCGACCGTGCCGACCGCTTCCTGTCGCTGGTGGGCCTGCTGTCGGCCATGCTGGCGGCGGTGGCCGTGGCCATGGCGGCGCGCCGCTTCATGCAGCGTCACCTCGATGCCTGCGCCATGCTGCGCTGCCTGGGCCTGACGCAAAACCAGGTCACGCACATGTACCTGGTGGAATTCCTGCTGGTGGGGTTGGCCGGCAGCGCCATGGGCGTGGCGCTCGGCTTTGGCGCTCACTATGTGCTGCTGGAAGTATTGGGCAAGCTGGTGGCGGCCGACTTGCCGGGCCCATCGATCTGGCCGGCGTTGCAGGGTGTGGCTACCGGCATCCTGCTGCTGGCGGCGTTTGCCCTGCCACCGATTTTGCAACTGCGCAAGGTGCCGCATAACCGCGTGATCCGCCGCGAACAGGAGCCGCCCCAGGTGGCGGCGCTGGCCACCTACGGCCTCGGTTTTGTTGGTTTTGCTTCGCTGCTGCTGTGGCAGGCGGGCGACCCGATGCTGGCGCTCTACACGGCGCTCGGTTTCGTCGCCGCGTTCGCCGTGTTCGGCCTGGTGGCGTGGCTGGGGCTGAAAGCGCTCAAGCCGCTGCGCGGCGCCATCGACCACCAAAGCTGGCGCTTCGCCATCACCTCGCTGCAGCGCCGTCCGGGCGCCACCATTACCCAGGTGGTGTCGCTGGCGCTGGGCATGATGGCGTTGTTGGTGCTGACCGTGGTGCGCGAAGACCTGATGACGGCCTGGCGCAACGCCACACCGCCCGATGCACCGAACCGTTTCATCATCAATATCCAGCCCGAGCAGCGCGACGACATTGCCGCGCGCCTGAAAAGCGCCGGCGTCAGCTACGCGCCGCAGTATCCGATGATACGCGGCCGCCTGGCCTCGGTGAATGGCCAGCCGGTCACGGCGGACACCTATACCGAAGACCGCGCACGCGGCCTGGCTGATCGCGAGTTCAACCTGTCCACCATGGCCACCATGCAGGCCGAGAACGAGATCGTCGCCGGCAAGTGGTTCACTGACGGCCCCGGCGTGGCCGAAGCGTCGGTGGAAGAGGGCATTGCCAAGACCTTGCGCTGGAAGGTAGGCGACAAGCTGCAATTTAATATTGCCGGTTCGCCCGTGGACGTGACCATCACCAGCTTGCGCAAGCTTGAATGGGGTTCGATGCGCGTCAACTTCTTCGTCATCATCAACCCGGCGGCGCTGACGGAAGTGTCGCAGAGCTGGATCACGGCGTTCCACCTGCCGGCGCAGCAGGGTGCGCTGATGAACGGCCTCACGCGCGATTTCCCCAACCTGACCATTGTCGATGTCGGCGGCCTGCTGCGCCAGGTACAGCAGGTGCTCGACCAGGTGGTGACGGCCATCGAATTCCTGTTCATCTTTACGCTGGCGTCTGGCTTGCTGGTGCTGTATGCCGCCCTGATGGGCTCGCAGGATGAGCGCACCCGCGAATCGGGCCTGCTGCGCGCACTGGGCGCCACCCGGCGCCAGTTGTCGCAGGCGCAGCTGATTGAATTTACCCTGGTCGGTGCGCTGGCCGGCGTGCTGGCGGCCAGCGGCGCGGCTGTCATGGGCTGGGCGCTGGCTACTTACCAGTTCAAGTTTGCCTGGAGCTTTACGCCCTCGGTGTGGCTGGTCGGCCTGGTGGCCGGCGCCGTGTGCGCGATTGCCGGCGGCTGGCTGGGTTTGCGCAATGTATTGCGGCAGCCGCCACTGCAAACCCTGCGCGAGGGCTGATTCAGGCAATCGCCAGCTCGCGCTGCTGGCGTAAAAAATCGGTATAAGCGCGCGGTGCGCGGGCAAAATAGTGTGCCGGCAGATCGAACAGGGCCCAGTAATAGGTTTCGCGGCCCTGGCAGCGCTGCGGGGTGGCGCAGTAGCGGTGCCAGTTGTCGCCCACGCCGCGCGCATACATGCCGTCGCCGTCGGCATCCGAGAAAAACGGCAGCACGCGGCGCGCCAGCAGCGCGTCGAGCAGCGAGGGCGGGGCGTCGCTGTCGCGCGCCATTTCGTACTGGGCTGTCATGCCTTGTTCGGTTTCTATCAGCATCAGCCGCGTGCCGCCGTTTTTATCGAGGAACAGCATGCCGCTGGGGTTGGGGAAGATGTAGTGCTCGACAAAGCCCATCTCCTGCTTGAGCTGCAACACCTGGGCGGCCAGCGCCGGGTCGCTGAGGAAGTGGTAGTTGTGCAGTAGCAGCAGCTCGCGCAAGGTTTCCGACTGTTCGTCGAAATAGCGGCCTTGCAGGGTGGCGATTTCCGCTTCCAGTATATCGAGCGCCTGGTCGTCGCTTTTCTTGATGTAGCGGTCGATCAACCCGCGATTGAACGCGCTGACGGCGATTTTTTCATCGGCTGCACCGGTAAACAAGATCTTCTTGCACGGCAGGTCGTGCACCAGTTCGCAGAATTCCAGTCCATTCATTTGCGGCATCGAATAATCGACCACCAGCACCGACGGCGTGGCAAAGCGCTGCTGCTGCTCGGCGATACGATAAATGCGCTCAAGGTCGAGCGCCACGTTGAACTGTTCCCCCGCCTGCACGCCGGCATGGGCATGGGCATGGGCGTCAAAATTGACTTGCAGCGGCAGGTCCGGGCGGAACTGCGGGTGCGCGTGCTCGCGCAGCCAGTGCAGAGCCCCGCGCGTATCGTGAAAGGTTTTGCTGGCGTGCAGCGGATCGAGCTGGAATGCCAGGCTGCGCAGAAACGAATCGCTGTCGTCGACCAGCACAGTAAGAGTGGGGTGGGAATACACGGGCAGGTGCATGGTTACCTCGCAATCGGTGGCGGCAGGGGAAATTCCAGGATAAAAACGGCGTAGGCGCTCTCGCGCGACACGCAGCGGATGGTGGCGTTCCACGCTTCCATGATGTCCTGGCACAGCGCCAGGCCTATCCCCGCGCCATTGTGCGGCGGGAAGGAATAAAACCGGTTGAAAATCAGCGGCATCTGCGGCGCCGGGATGCCGCAGCCAGTGTCGATGAACAGCAAACGCGGCGGCGCATGGCCGCCATCGACGACGATGCGCACCCGGCCCTTGCCGGCGCGCTGTACCGCCTTCAATGCATTGCGCAGCAGGTTCAGCAGTACCACCACCGACAGCTCGGACTGGCCGGCAAAACAGAAATTGCGACGTACTTCAAGCGCCACCAGTTTTTGCTGGCTGGTGTTGACGAACGGATAGCGCTTGAGTACGGCTTCCACCACCGCCTCCATCGACACGGTCTCGATCGGCCGCAGGCTGCGCCGCACCGCCGTGGCGCTGAGCAAAAAGAGGTCGATCATGTGGTTCATATGGCGCACCTCGAACTGGATGCGCGCTAAGGCGTCGATGGTGCCCAGGCGGTCGGCCTGCAAATTGCCGCTGCCTTCCGAGCACATGCGCAGCAGCCCGCGCACATTGGCGTCCACACTGGTCAGCGGGGTACGCAGTTCGTGCGCCACGGTGGCCAGGCCGGCGCCCAGGCCGGCCAGTTTTTCCTGCTCCAGCACATGGCGGCTGATCTTGGCGGCGGTCAGCGCGGTGAGGGTGAACCAATGGATCGGCAACTGTTGCAGCGTCTGGCGGCTGTTGATGATCGCGCCTTCACCCATCGCCGCCGCCGCCGCACAGGCCAGGCTGGTACCGATCAGGTAAGCCTTGAGGGCGACGCTGGTATCGAAGTGGAACAGTATGATCAGGCCGATCAGCAGCGATTCGCTCCAGACCCCCGAAGCGTGATTCATCAGGAACATGAAGGTAAAGAAAAACGGAAAGATATAGCTGAGCGCGACCAGCAGGTACAGATCGAGCATGGCGCGGCTGAACTGGCGCGCAAACAGGCCGATGGCGCACAGCACGATGCCGAGCAGGCGCAGTGGCAGGCTCTCGTACTCCTGGGGGAAAAAATGCTGCCAGATCACGTAATACAGCGGCATGGCGACCGTGCCGATGCATGCCAGCAGCAGTACGCGCACGGTGGCATGGTCTTCACGGCCGTGATACTGCAGCAGCGACTGCACGACGCCGGTCTTCCAACGTTTCCATAATTCTTGCAGTGGTTGCTTCATGGCAAAAGGTGACGTGTCCGCGAGGCCTATCATCACTCGTATTCGTAACGTACTCAGGCGTATCAAATCACTCGTTGATATGGATCAATCGGTTTCTGATTTTTTTGCAGCATGGTGCTCCGAGAAGTTCTTAAAAAAGCAATTTTTACCGAGAAACAGGAGAGTCCCATGTCCCACGCCAGCGCTGTGCAAGCACCCCGAACGCGCCTGCCATATACCCATCCGCCTGCCGAGCTATGCATGCCGGCGTATGTCAGGCGGCGCATGGATGAGCATTACCTTACCCGGATTGCCGGGCTGCTCGGCGGCGAACATCCGCACGCATGGCAGGCCGCACCGCCGGGCGCCGTGTTTTTGGCCGGTAATGACTACCTGTGCCTGGCTGGTGAACCGGCGCTGGTGCGGGCCCAGGTGGCGGCCTTGCATGGCCGCGAGGACGAGCAATTGATGTCGGCCGTGTATTTGCAGGAGGGCAGCCGCCAGCATCAGCTCGAGCATAAATTTGCCCGTTTCCTCGGCGCCGGCGACGCCATCCTCACGCAGTCGGGCTGGGCAGCCAATGTCGGCCTGGTGCAAACACTGGCGGAACCCGGGATACCGGTGTATCTCGACATGCAGGCCCATGCCTCGCTGTGGGAAGGCGTGCAGTCGGCCGGTGCGCTGGCGGTGAGCTTTCGCCACAACGACATCGAGCATCTGCAGCGCCAGTTGGCGCGCCACGGACGTGGCGTGATCGCCGTCGACGCGCTATACAGCACCAATGGCAGCATGGCGCCGCTGGAGGCGCTGGCCGAAATTGCCGGGCGTACCGGCTGCGTGCTGATCGTCGACGAATCGCATTCGCTGGGCACGCACGGTCCGCGCGGCGCCGGCCTGGTGGCGGCGCACGGCTTGCAGGACCAGGTGCATTTTCGGACTGCGTCGCTGGCCAAGGCGTTTGCCGGCCGCGCCGGGATCATCACCTGCTCCAGCAAGTTCAAGGGTTATTTTCTGTCGGCGTCGCGCCCTGCCATTTTCAGTTCCTGTCTGCTCGGCCACGAGCTGGCGTGGTTCGATGCCGCCATCGATTTTGTCGCCGCCGCCGACCAGCGCCGGGTCACGCTGCACGTCACCGCGCTGGCGCTGCGCGAGGCGCTCGGTGCGCTCGGCTACAACGTCAGCGATGGCAGCGAACAGATCATCGCGCTCGAGGCGGGCAGCGAACCGAAAACGCTGGCGCTGCGCAAGCTGCTCGAACGGCACGGCGTGGTGGGCGCCATGTTCTGCGCGCCGGCCACGCCGAAAAACCGCGCGCTGGTGCGGCTCACGCTCAACGCGGGACTGGAGCGGGCGCAGTTGCTGCGCATCGTCGAAGCCTGTGCAGCGATCCGCGATGCCGCCGATGTCGGCAACTGGTCGTCCACGCGGCGCCTGCAGCGGCTGGCGCTGGCCTGAGTGTGACCAGGCAGCGCACAGGGGAACGGCTGGTAGGCTATCATGACGGCTATGACTGAAGAATCGACAACCCTCTACCAGACCATCGGTGGCGAGGCCACGGTGCGCGCCATGGTCGACCGTTTTTACGACCTGATGGAACTCGAACCCGAGTTCCAGCTGCTGCGCTCCGTGCACGGCCCCTCGCTCGACAATGCCAACCAGCGCCTGTTCATGTTTCTCAGCGGCTGGATGGGCGGCCCCGATCTGTACCAGCAGGCCCACGGCCATCCACGCCTGCGCATGCGCCACATGCCGTTCGCCATTGGCACCCAGGAACGCGACCAGTGGCTGCGCTGCATGGCCTGGGCCATGGAAGACGTCGGCATCGAGACCACCTTGCGGGTGCGCTTGATGAACTCGTTCTTCCAGACTGCCGACTGGATGCGCAACAAACCGGATTGATCGCCATGACCTCCACCCAGTTCTATGGTTTGCTGGCCGCCTTGGCGCTGGTGGCGCTGTTGCTGTTATTGCTTCTGCTGCGTTCGCGCGCCAGTGCCCCTTCCGCGCTGGCTGATGTTGCCGCCATGGCCGGCCTGGCCGAGCGCATCGAACGGGTGGAGCGCGAGGTCCGGCTGCAGTTGCAAACCACCGCCCAGGCCACCCATGCAGCCACCGTGCAGCAGTTCGATGGCCTGCGCCGCCAGCTGGAAACCCAGGGACTGGTGGCGCGCGACGAGCAGTCGCGCAATCTCAAGCACTTTGCCGACAGCATGAACCAGACCCTGGCGCGGCTGACCGAATCGAACGCCGCGCGCATGGCCGAAGTACGCGCCACGCTGGAAGCGAAGATCAGGGATTTGCAGGCCGATAATGGCGCCCGGCTCGAAGAGATGCGCAAGACCGTGGACGAGAAACTGCACGCCACGCTGGAGTCGCGCCTGTCGGCCTCGTTCCAGCAAGTGTCGGAGCGGCTCGAACGCGTGCACCAGGGCCTGGGCGAAATGCAGCAGCTGGCGCTCGGCGTGGGCGACCTGAAACGCGTGCTGACCAATGTGAAAACCCGTGGCACCTGGGGCGAGGTACAGCTGGAAATGCTGCTCGAGCAAGTGCTGACGCCCGATCAGTATGCGAAAAACGTCGAGACCATCGCCGGCAGCGGCGCACGCGTGGAGTTTGCCCTGAAACTTCCCGGGCAGAGCGGCGGTGCGGCGCCCGTCTGGATGCCGATCGACGCCAAGTTTCCCAAGGAGCAGTACGAGCGCCTGCAGGAGGCGGCCGAGCGTGCCGACGCCGACGGCGTGGCGCTGGCCGGGCGCGAACTGGAACGCGCCGTGCGCGCCGAGGCCAAGACCATCGCCGAAAAATACCTGGCGCCGCCGCACACCACTGACTTTGCCATTTTGTTCTTGCCGACCGAGGGCTTGTATGCCGAGGTGATACGGCGCCCGGGATTGGCCGACGAACTGCAGCGGCTGCACCGGATCAGCATTGCCGGGCCCTCCACGCTGACAGCGCTGCTCAACAGCCTGCAGATGGGCTTCCGCACGCTGGCGCTCGAACAGCGCTCGTCGGAAGTGTGGCAGGTGCTGGGCGCGGTCAAGACCGAGTTTGCCAAATTTGGCGACGTGCTGGCCGCCACCAAGCTGACGCTGGAGCGCGCCGCCAGGAATATCGAGTCGGCCGAAACGCGCAGCCGCCAGATGGCGCGCAAGCTCAAATCGGTAGAGGCGCTGCCGGGCGATGTGGCGCAGCTGCTGCTGGGCCAGCAGAATGAGGCTGACACGGAGCAGTGAGGGTAAGGCCAGGGCGCCTGTCGCTGTTCCTACATTAATCCGTCGAAGGGCACAATATCGACCATCTCGCCGGCCGCCACCTGGCCTTGGCCATGGCCCAGCACCACGATGCAGTTGGCCTGTGTCATCGAGCTTAATATGCCTGAACCCTGGGCGCCGGTCAGCCGCACTTGCGGCGCGCCGTCGGCGCCGTTGCTGACGATGCCACGCTGGTATTCGGTGCGGCCGGGCCGCTTGCGTATCGTCTCCGTGGCGCGCGCCCGCAGTGTCAGTTGCGGCGTGGTTGGGCCCATGGTCGTGCCCATCATGCGCAGCAAGGCTGGCCGCGCAAACAGATAGAACGACACCATCACCGCCACCGGATTGCCGGGCAGGCCGAATAGCCAGGCCTTGCTGTTACCGTCGCCGCCTTTGTCCCACACCTGGCCAAACGCCAGCGGCCGGCCGGGACGCATGGCCAGCTTCCAGAACGCCACGTCGCCGGTCAGCGCCATGACTTCGCGCGTGTGGTCGGCCACCCCTTCCGACACGCCGCCCGAGGTGATGATGGCGTCGGCCTCGGTGCAGGCGCTGCGCAAGGCGGCGGCCAGCGCTTGCGGATCGTCGCGCACGATGCCCATGTCGATGACCTCGCAACCGAGCCGGGTCAGCATGCCAAACAGCGTGTAGCGGTTGCTGTCGTACACGCAGCCGGTATCGAGCGGCTGGCCCAGTGCGCGCAGTTCGTCGCCAGTGGAAAAGAACGCCACTTTCAGACGCCGTTTCACCGTGACTTCGGCGATGCCGAGCGAGGCCAGCAGCCCCAGTTCGGCAGCGCGCAGCAGCGTGCCGGCGGGCAGCGCCACGCCGCCCTGTGCCAGGTCTTCGCCTGCGCGGCGGCGGTTGGCGCCGCTGCGCAGGCTGCCGGGGGCGATGGTGACCTGGCCGTCGGCGACGGCAGCCGCCAGTTCCTGCGGCAGCACGCTGTCGCAGCCGGCCGGCATCGCTGCACCGGTCATGATGCGGACGCACTGGCCGGCGCCCACCGTGCCGGTGTAAGGACGGCCGGCCAGGGCGAGACCGATGACATTGAGGGTCAGCGGCCCGGCGCCGGCGTCCAGCGGCAAATCGACGCCGCGCAGCGCATAGCCGTCCATCGCCGAATTATCGTAGGCCGGCACGTTGATGGGCGAGATGATGTCGCCGGCCAGCACGCGGTCCAGCGCCGTCAGCAAGCCCACGCGTGCGCTGTCCGCCACCGTGGTCACGCGGTCGAGCATGCGGCGCAGCGCTTCATCGACCGGTAGTGGATCGTCGTCAGCGCCGCTGGCTTGCTCTGCAGCGCGGTGCGCAGCGGCTGAAGCAGGGGCCGCAGGGGCAGCAGCCGCCTGCTGTTCATGGTGCTGCAACTGTTCCAGCGTATTGATGTTGCGGAAGGCGGCGCTGTCCTCGAACAGGACTTCGGCCACGCGCAAGGTGTTGAACCAGCCTTCCATGCGCCGCGCGCCGGTGGCCAGGTAGGCTTCCAGCTGCGGCAGCAGGCTGGCCTTGAGCAGGCTCAGTACCGGGTGCAACTGGCGCCGCAGCGCACCGCCGTGTTCATCGGCTTCCATGGTTACGGCCACTGCCACATCGGCGTCCTGTGCGACCAGGGCCGCGTGCAGGCGCGCCGCCAGATCGTGCGGCAAAAATGGCGTATCGCACGGCGCGGTCAGCAGCAGCGCGCTGCGGCAGTGGTGCAGGCCCGTATGCAAGCCGGCCAGCGGCCCTTCGTGACCGCCGATGCGGTCGGCGATTACCTGCGTCTGCGCTTGGTCGTTGGCGACATCTGCTGCTGCCTGGTACTGGGACAGATTGCGGTTGGCGTTGATCGCCACCGTGCCCGCCTGCGGCGCCAGACGCGCCAGCACGTGGCCCACCAGCGTGGCGCCACGGAATGGCTGCAAGCCCTTGTCCACGCGGCCCATGCGCGTGCCGCGTCCGCCCGCCAGTATCCATCCGGTGATCGTGCTCTTCAAAGCCTAGCCCCCTATGTATGACATTTCAACCTTGTTCGCGCTGCGCGCCAGATTGCTGGTATGGCTGCTGCGCAGTTCGGAATAGCGGTCGCCGCGCGCGCGCCACAGCTGCGCCAGCGCGGTGCTGATTTCAGCGTCGCTGCGGCCTTCCCGCAGCAGTGCGCGCAGGTCGTGGCCGCTGCTGGCGAACAGGCAGGTATAGAGCTTGCCCTCGGTGGACAGGCGCGCCCGCGTGCAATCGCTGCAAAACGCTTGGGTAACGCTGGAAATCACGCCGATTTCCCCGCCGCCGTCCAGGTAGCGCCAGCGCGCCGCCGTCTCGCCCGTGTAGTTGGCGGCGACCGGCGCCAGTGGCAGCTCGGCGCCGATGCGGCGCACCACTTCGGCCGAGGGAATCACTTCGTCCATCTTCCAGCCGTTGGAAGCGCCCACATCCATGTATTCGATGAAGCGCAGGATGGCGGGACTGTGGCGGAAGTGGCGCGCCATCGGCAGGATTTCATGGTCGTTCAGTCCACCCTTGACCACCATATTGATCTTGATCGGCCCCAGGCCGACCTGGTGCGCCATATCGATGCCTTTCAGTACCTCGTCCACCGTGAAATCGACATCGTTCATGCGCTGGAAGGTGGCGTTGTCGAGCGCGTCGAGCGAGACGGTCACGCGTTGCAGGCCGGCGTCGCGCAGCGACTGCGCCTTGCGCGCCAGCAGCGAAGCATTGGTGGTGAGGGTGATATCGAGCGGTTTACCGTGTACCGTGCGCAGTTCGGCCAGCATGCCGATCAGGCGCTCGATATGTTTGCGCAGCAGCGGTTCGCCGCCGGTCAGGCGGATTTTTTCCACCCCGTGGGCGACAAAGATCTTTGCCAGCCGCGTGATTTCCTCGAATGACAGCAGCGAATGGTGGGGCAGATACTGGTAATTGCTGTCGAAAACGGCTTTCGGCATGCAGTACACGCAGCGGAAGTTGCAACGGTCAGTCACCGAGATGCGCAAATCGTGCAGCGGACGCGCCAGCTGGTCGCTGAGCAGACCGGTGGGCGCTTCCAGCAGGGCAGGGATGGCGGGCGCTGGCTGGCGCTGCGCGGCCATCATGATGACTTTCTCTGACATGAATCCAAATAGTGCTGAAAATGAAACGCTGGAGCCATTGTGGCATCCTGCAAGATGCCTACGATACCACGAGCGCGCTGCGGAGGTGGGCATCCATCCGGCATAGGGACTGGCGGCAAATGGTGTAGTCCGGCGCGATGAAAAAAAGGGAAGCACGAAGCTTCCCTTTTTGTTGTCAACGCGCGCGATCAGCGGCGGGTGTCGACCTGGATCATTGGCTCATCGCTCTGCGGCGGCAGCGGCTTGCGTTCACGTGGTACGCGCACTGGCACCACGATCTGGGCGGCTGCCTCTTGCGCGGCGCGCAGCTTGGCTGGATCGGTGGCTGCCTGCGTCAAACCGGCCGAAGCAAGCTCTGCCTGTATAGAGACTGGCGCCGGTGCTGGCGCCGCTACTGGTGCAGGTGCAGGTGCAACAGGGGCTGGCTCAACCGCTGATACGGCCGAGACTGCTTCCTCGACGACTGGCGCAGCGACAGCGGGTTCGACGGCCGCTGGCTCGACAGCAACTGGCTCAGCAACGACAGGCTCAGCAACGACAGGCTCAGCAACCACTGGCGCGACAGCCACTGGCTCCACTGCCACTGGCTCAGCAACTACAGGCTCTGCTTTTACGGTTGCAGGGACTGGCTCTGCGGCCTCAATTGCCGGTACGGCGGCAACAACAGCCGGAGCGGCTTCCTTGACCTCACTGATGCTTTCCACTGCAACGGCTTCGGCTGGCTGCTCGGCGACCACGGCCACAGGCGCTGCTGGCGTGGCTGGTACTACTGCCGGTGCGGCCACCTCAGCTTCCACCACGGCAGGGGCAGGCGCTTCGGCTGCAGTTTCCTGCACAGGCGCTGCCGCAACGTCGGCAACTGGAGCAACTTCAGCCACAGCTTCTGGCGCAGCAGCAACGACGGGCGCAGCAGCTTCTGCCTCGGCAACGGGTGCCGATGGCGCGACTGGCGCTGCTTCAGCACTGGCAACAGTCGCCACGACCGCAGCAGCAGCGACAGGCGCCACGGCCGGCTGCTCAGCGCGAACGATCTGCTCGCCTTCAGCACCTTCGACGCCATCAATTTCCTGGCCTTCCTCATCGCGTTCACGGCGGTTGCGGTTACGGCCACCGCGACGGCGGCGGCGGCGTGGCTCGTCGCCTTCTGCCGCATCGTTCGCTTCGCCTTCCGGACCGTTGACAGGCGCGGTTTTCAGGATGCTGGCGGCTTCATCGGCCACCGGACCGTTTGCCAGTGCGGCAGGGTTCAGCGCCAATTCCTCGGCCTTGGCTTCCGCCGGGGCTTTATCGGCACGCGGCTCGCGTGGCGGACGCGGTGGGCGTTCTGCACGTTCAGGACGCTCGGCGCGCTCGCGCGGCGCCTGGCCTTCGTTCACGGTCTGTTCGCGGCCTTCGCGCGGCTCGCGTGGTTCACGGCCTTCGCGTGGTTCACGCGGTGGGCGTGGTGGACGGGCCGGACGGCCGCTATCGGCGGCCTTGGCTTCGTCGGCTACCGGACGGGCGGCGCCTGGCTCGCGTTCTGCGCGCTCGGGACGGTCGTTTTTGCCATTGCGGCTGCGTCCGCGCGGGCCGCGCGTATTGCGTTCACCGCGGTCAGGCGATGGCGCTTTGACGACGATGGTCGGTTGTTGCGGCAATACCGGTGCAGCCGGTTTCGGGCTCAGGAAGCTGAACAGCTTGGCGAAGAAACCTTGCGGTGCCGGTGCTGGCACAGGCGCCGGCGCTGGCTTGATCACGGTTTCCGTCGGCTTGCGCTCGACCAGCGGTGCTGGTTGATCAGGGGTAATGGTTTTTACCATGGCTTCCTGGCGCGGCTTGGCTTCTTCCTTCTGGCGCTTGCTGTAAGCCATGTCGGTTTCCGCCTGCTCGGCCAGGTTGTAGCTGGCCTGGCTGTCTTCGAGGCGCGGATCGTCGTGCTTGATGCGCTCGAGCTTGTAGTGCGGCGTGTCGAGGTGCTTGTTCGGGATCAGGATCACCGAAATGCGGTGACGGTTCTCGATTTTCAGCACTTCGCCGCGCTTTTCGTTGAGCAGGAACGCTGCCACATCCACCGGCACTTGCACGTGGATGGTGGCCGAGTTTTCCTTCATCGCCTCTTCCTGGATGATGCGCAGCACCTGCAGGGCGGACGATTCGGTATCACGGATGTGGCCGGTACCCGAGCAGCGCGGGCAGGTCACGTGCGAGCCTTCCGACAGCGAAGGGCGCAGGCGCTGGCGCGACAGTTCCATCAGGCCGAAACGCGAAATCTTGCCCATTTGTACACGGGCGCGGTCGTGGTGCAGCGCGTCCTTCAGGCGTTGTTCCACCTCGCGCTGGTTCTTCGCCACTTCCATGTCGATGAAGTCGATCACGATCAGACCGCCGAGGTCGCGCAGGCGCAACTGGCGCGCTACTTCTTCGGCGGCTTCGCAGTTGGTGTTGAAGGCAGTGGTTTCGATGTCGGAACCGCGCGTGGCGCGTGCCGAGTTGACGTCCACCGACACCAGCGCTTCGGTGTGGTCGATGACGATGGCGCCGCCCGATGGCAGCGGCACGGTGCGGCTGTAGGCGGTTTCGATCTGGTGTTCGATCTGGAAGCGCGAGAACAGCGGCACATCGTCGCTGTAGCGTTTTACACGGTGCACCATGTCGGGCATCACGTGGCTCATGAACTGGTGCGCCTGCTCGTAGATATCGTCGGTATCGATCAGGATTTCGCCGATATCAGGCTGGAAGTAGTCGCGAATGGCGCGGATCACCAGCGACGACTCCTGGTAAATCAGGAACGCACCGGAGGCCGATTTGCCAGCGCCTTCGATCGCGCGCCAGAGTTGCATCAGGTAATTCAAGTCCCACTGCAGTTCATCGACATTGCGGCCGATGCCGGCGGTGCGGGCGATTACCGACATGCCTGGCGGCAAGTCCAGCTTGTCCATGGTTTCGCGCAATTCCTGGCGCTCTTCGCCTTCCACCCGGCGCGATACGCCGCCGCCGCGTGGATTGTTTGGCATCAGCACCAGGTAGCGGCCGGCCAGCGACACGAAGGAGGTCAGGGCGGCGCCCTTGTTGCCGCGTTCTTCTTTCTCGACCTGGACCATGATTTCCTGGCCTTCGCGCAGTGCATCCTTGATCGAGGCATTGCGTACGTCCACGCCTTCGCGGAAATAAGTGCGGGCTACTTCCTTGAATGGCAGGAAACCGTGGCGATCTTCGCCATAGCTGACGAAGCAGGCTTCGAGCGAGGGTTCGATGCGGGTGATCACACCTTTGTAGATATTGGACTTGCGCTGCTCGCGTCCGGCGGTTTCGATGTCGATATCGATCAGTTTCTGACCGTCGACGATTGCTACGCGCAGCTCTTCTTGCTGCGTAGCATTAAACAACATGCGTTTCATTTATATAAACTCCGCGACCCGTAGGCCATCTCTATGCCGTCGGCTCGTGGGAACCGGCGGCGAAGGTTTTGGGGTATACGCGAAGAATCAAAATGATGGCGGGGTGATTGCCCATTCTGTGCGGGGCGGCAGGGCGTGCTAAAACCATCAACACAGCACTGCAGACGCAACTGGGCGCTGAGAGGTTGAACGGCATGCCGCGTGCTCGCATCACCTGTCACGCTCCATGCGGCCCGCGAGGACGGCAGAGCAAAACAGGCGGTGAGCAACGTCGTTGAGAGCCAAATCCAGCCAGGCTTACGTACTACAAGTATTCAATATCGCAACATGACCTGCGTGACATTGCGACGTACAGGGCTGATGTCAGCCTTCCGTCGAGCTTGCAGCAAAGCATGGGGTCTGGCGAAAACGGCAAGCGTTATCAACTTCATCAAACAGCCAGCCGACTCTTGATCGACTGGCCGCACTTATCCTTACAATCCAATCACTTTCATTCTGTCTCTCTCTTGCGCTACCCGATTACAACAACGGTGCAACCTTGATATCGGCAAAAGCGATGCGTATACGTATTTCCCCCTGAATTTGCAAATAGGCGAGGCCAGGTGGGATGCCCCTGTGTAAAATATGCTTTTATTCTTACACCAGCTGCAGTTGTATGCCACAGCGAAACGATTATATATTCAAAATGAAGGACTTAGAGAGATTTCTGGGAAGACAGGCAAAATGAAGATGCAAAATCATGTTGTCGCGCCGTCACAAATCCCGTCACCCAACCCTTCACAGGCAGCACTGCAAGCGCAGTTCGTCACAATTTCCGAGGAAGACGCTGGTCAACGTATTGATAACTACCTGTTGCGAATTTGCAAAGGTGTGCCGAAAAGTCATGTCTACCGCATCTTGCGCTCGGGCGAGGTACGCGTTAACAAAGGCCGGATTGACCAGTTATATCGCCTGAACGAAGGCGATATCGTACGTATTCCGCCAATCCGCATTGCCGAGAAAGCCGATACTTCGCGCGTGCCGGCCGCTGAGTTCAAGATTATTTTTGAAGATAATCACTTGCTGGTCATCGACAAACCGGCCGGCGTGGCCGTGCATGGCGGCTCGGGCGTGTCGTTTGGCGTGATCGAGCAATTGCGCGCAGCGCGCCCGGACGCCAAGTTCCTCGAACTGGTGCACCGGCTTGACCGCGAAACCTCGGGCCTGTTGTTGCTGGCAAAAAAGCGCACGGCGCTGACCAATCTGCACGAGCAGATGCGCGACGGCCTGACCGACAAGCGCTATCTGACCATGGTGGCGGGCGACTGGAAAAATGCGCGCCAGCATATCAAGCTGGCATTGCACAAGTACACCACCGGCGATGGCGAACGCCGGGTGGCGGTGAGTGCCGACGGCATGGCTTCGCATACGGTGTTTACACTGTTGAAGAAATTCAAGGATTTCGCCTTGCTGGAAGCCGAGCTGAAAACCGGGCGTACCCACCAGATTCGCGTTCACCTGTCGGCGTCGGGCTTCCCCATCGTCGGCGATGATAAATATGGCGATTTTGCCCTGAACCGCGTTTTGCTGAAAGCCGATGAGCAGCGCGGTGCGCTCAAGCGGATGTTTCTTCACGCCCATCAAATCACGTTCACCCATCCTGACAGCGGAAAAATCATGACGCTGAATGCACCTTTAGCCGCCGAATGTGAGCGATTCTTGGTAAGCTTGGGCAAACCACTTAACTAATCGCAAATATTCTTACGGGGCTTGCTGTAGCGCAGCGGCTGAATTCATGGCAAGAAAGCAATTTGATTTAATCGTCTTCGACTGGGACGGTACCCTGATGGACTCCACGGCGACCATCGTGCGTTGTATACAGGCGGCGGCGCGCGACCTGTCGCTGCCGGTGCCGCGTGACGACAAGGCGGCCCATGTGATTGGCCTGGGACTGCACGAGGCCATGCAGGCGGTGTTGCCGGACGTCGATCCATCGTGGTACCCGCGCATGGTGGAGCGTTACCGCTACCATTTTCTCTCGCGCGACCATGAACTGGTGCTGTTCCCCGGAGTGCACGACATGCTGACCGAGCTGTCGCAAAACGGTTATTTCCTGGCCGTAGCCACTGGCAAGAGCCGGGTCGGCCTCAACCGCGCCATGAACGATGTCAAGCTGCTCTCGATGTTTGACGCCACCCGCTGCGCGGATGAAACTTTTTCCAAACCGCATCCCGCCATGCTGCAGGAATTGACCCGGGAGTTGGGGCAGGATATGCGCCGTACCGTGATGATCGGCGATACTACCCATGATTTGCTGATGGCAAATAATGCCGGCGCGGCCGGCATTGCCGTGCAATATGGCGCCCATCCGATTGAACAACTCGATGCCTGCAAGCCTGTGTATTCGGCCGCCACAGTGGCTGATCTGCATCAATGGCTGAGCGAGAACGCCTGATGGACGAGATTTTGGTGTGTGCTGCCGACGAAGTGCTGGAGGGCGGCAAGGGTGTGCGCTTTCCTGTCACCGCGGATGGCGCCGACGCCACCGGCTTCGTGGTGCGCTATGAGGGCAAGGTGTATGCCTATCTGAACCGCTGCGCCCATGTGCCGATAGAACTGGACTGGGCCGAAGGCGAGTTTTTCGAATCCAGCGGCCTGTACCTGATGTGCGCTACCCATGGCGCCATTTATGCTCCCGACAGCGGCGCCTGCGCCGGCGGCCCGTGCCGTGGTGGCCGCTTGCGCCCGATTGGCGTGATCGAGCGCGAGCAGAAAATTTTCTGGCTGCCGGATGACGCCGTGCGTCCTGTGCTTGCCTGAGTTGCACCAGTAACACCTGCGCCGATCGATAACCCACACTGTGTATTTTCATGAACGACCATAGCAACCACCTCAACGATGGCGGCGCTGCTGCTCAGCCTCAACCGCAGCAGCCAGCTTCTGCACCCTTGCCGCAGCCGGCAGTGGCCACTAACGGCTGGGAGCGCGAGGTACTGGAAAAGCTGGTGTTTTCCACGCTGCGCGAGCAAAAGGCAGCGCGCCGCTGGGGAATTTTCTTCAAATTCAGCACGTTGCTGCTGCTTGTCGCCCTCCTGTCTGCTTACCTGGGCGTCAACTGGACCGGTTCCGAGGAAACCCTGGGCCGCCATACCGCACTGATCGAAATTTCCGGCGCCCTTGAATCAGAAGGCAGCGGCGCCGCCTCGGTGGTGATTCCCGCGCTGAACAAGGCGTTTTCCGACAGTGGTTCGGCGGCGGTGATCCTGCATATCAACAGCCCCGGTGGCAGCCCGGTCCAGGCCGGCATGATCGTTGACGAAATGCAGCGCCTGCGCAAGGGTTACCCGGCCAAGCCGCTGTACGTGGTGGTCGATGAAATCTGCGCTTCGGGCTGCTATTACGTGGCTGCCGGCGCTGACCGCATCTATGTCAACAAGGCCAGCATCGTCGGTTCGATCGGCGTGCTGATGGACGGTTTTGGTTTTACTGGCGCAATGGAGAAAGTGGGCATCGAGCGGCGCTTGCTGACCGCCGGCGACAACAAGGGCTTTATGGACCCGTTCAGCCCGCTGAGCGACAAGCACCGCCAATATGCACAGTCCATGCTGGAAGAAATCCACCAGCAGTTTATCGACGTGGTGCGCACTGGCCGTGGCAAGCGGCTCAAGGAGACGCCAGACATGTTCTCCGGCCTGTTCTGGACCGGCGCCCGCTCGATCGACCTCGGCCTTGCCGACGGCTATGGCACGGTCGATAGCGTGGCGCGCGACGTGGTGCGCGCCGAAGATATCATCGACTACACCACCCAGGAAGGCTTGCCCGAGCGCGTGCTGAAAAAATTCGGCGCCGCCATGGGAGCAGGGGTGATGAAGTCGGCGCTGGAGAGCGCCAAGCCGAGCCTGCATTGAAAGGCCTCGCATTATTCTTCTCGACACGCTTGCATCTTCGATCAGGTGGACTATAGTGAGGGGGTAGTTCTTTCCAAGGGAGGCCGATATAAACTGTTTATCTCGTTGTCAGCAAAGCGTTATCCAGGCAGATTGAACTACTTCACCGCATCGCGGATGCGGACTTGAGAGAATTGTGATTCCTCGTCGGTGCCCTTGCTGGGTGCCGGAAACAGCGGCGCAATGCCGCTGTTTCCATTGGCGTTCTTCGCCGTTGCCTTATGCTGACAGTATGTTTCAGCGTTCCTGCTCGTTGCGTTTGGTTTGTTCCACGTGATGTGGCGCCAGGTCTTCTTGCCTGACATCTTCCTGCGCGAAGCCGCCGGCGTCGAGCCAAGCCAAAAAAGCTTTTTGCTGTTCGGCATGCCATGCCGCCTGAGTCGTTGTGCCCGCGCCTGAAACGCGCACCACCGTGCAATGCCTGCACAGGCTGAGCAACAACTGGGTGCGGTGCATGGCGGCGTGGGAACGTGCCAGCACGGTCCGGCTGGAAACAACGGGGGTGTATATCATGGTCATCGTACGGCTCCTACTGGTATTTCCTAGTGCATTAGGCGAATTCCTAACGCGACTTGAGTCTAGCGCTGCATTGATGTCTGAACTTGATATACATCAATAATACACCCTGTCCTGGACAGGCGGAGGGGCCGGTTTCCCCCTTATCTTCCCGCCTGCGGGCCCATCCTGTAAAATCCGCGCATGAGTAAATTATCCCTGGACCGTATCCTGCAATCGCAGGGCTTTGGCACCCGCAAGTACTGCCGCTCCCTTATCGAGGATGGCGAAGTGAGCATCGGCGGCGTGGTGCATGACAATTTCAAGGAATCGGTCGAGACCTCCGGACTGGTGCTGACCATTTTTGAAGAAGAGTGGGTCTACCACGAACATGTCTACATCGCGCTGCATAAGCCCGCCAATTTCGAGTGTTCGCGCAAGCCCAGTCACCACCCTGGCGTGCTGACCTTGTTGCCTGAGCAATTCACCTGGCGCGAAGTGCAGCCGGTCGGCCGGCTCGATCATGATACGACCGGTATGCTGCTGATGTCCGACGATGGCCCCTTTATCCATGCACAATCGTCGCCGAAGCGCCATGTGCCGAAGATTTACCAGGCCACCACGCAAGATCCCGTGAGCGATGCGCTGGTGGCGCAATTGCTGTCCGGCGTGCAGTTGCATGACGAACCGGCGCCGCTGGCGGCGCAAACCTGTATCCAGCGCGGCGAGCATCAGCTCGAAATCGTTCTGGAACAAGGCAAATACCACCAGGTCAAGCGCATGCTGGCCGCCGCCGGCAACCATTGCAGCGCCTTGCACCGTTCCGCCATCGGCCAGTTGACGCTGGAGTCGCTGGGCTTGGCGGAAGGGGAGTGGTGCTATCTGACGCCGGAGCAGTTGGCGTTGCTGGCGCCTGCTGCGCAAGACTAAAAATTTCCACATGGAATTAGTGAGCTAAGCGGGAAATACCGCCGTATT
>JBEVNE010000005.1:0-9742 GCA_040508275.1 Duganella sp. | reverse complement strand
CTGAAAACTCGACAATTTCCTGAGACGAAAACTCCTTGTTGAGCGCATTCGCAACATGGCGAAGAGCCGCAAGTCTGCCATGTTCCAACCACGGTGCGGATACCAGCAAATCCCATAACCTCAGGGAATGATCAGGTCGAACCGCGGCAAAGAAATCGATAGGCCCATGGGACAAGGAAAGGTTGCGCTCGACCTTTTCCAGCTTTTCAATAAAATTATTCATAATTTTCTGAGCAAGGTGGATGCAGCGTAAAGCATGTCTTCAACATCACCTCTTGAGGTGGCGCCGACAGGGAGGTATCGCCATTCTGGAAGCCATCGCTTGACAGTAGTCCACTCCGCCAAATACCGTCGCTTGACCGATTCTTCACGTCCGCTGAGTTTTAACAGGACCTCCAGATTATGGACCTTGAAAGAACTAAAACGTTCAAATTCTTTGTTCGTTTCCGGAAAGCCAGGCCACCGCAAAGTACGACATATCTGGGCTTTAAGCGCCAGCTCCACAGAATACCCAGAAAGATAGTATGCGCCTTCCAGGCGCTGTGCAGCACACAGCACGCGTGCGTCGTCTAAGCGCGCAACCGCTAGTTCTTGCAAGTTTTTGATGGATAGCACGAGGCCTCCCGGTGGGCTATTCTCGATTTTCGCAAGACGAAAGCCAACCGATATTGATATGGCGCAAAGCGCCTCAGGCTGTAATGCTGAGGTTAATGCCCATTTCGACGAGCAGTGTCAGGTCTGCCAGGGAAAGGTCGAGGCTGGGCGTGGCGGCACCAAGCTCGGAACTGAACGATACGCGCAGCTCGGCGGCGACGTCGGAGCGTTCGAAATGGATGCCACGGGCCGACGATTCGGCCAGGAAGGTGCGCACCTGTTTGAGCAGCGTATCGGGATTCTGGTCGGCGCCGATGCGCACGTAAAAGCCGGAATCGATGCGTACCCGGCCGTCGGGCTTGACGTCGCCCTTGCGCCAGTCGCTGTCCGGCTCAATCGGCAAGCCATCGCGGATGTCTGCCAGACCCTCGTCGTCGCCGTGCACCTTCAATGTTGCAATGTTCATTGATACGCCTCGTTTTGTCTGCAGTCTCAGGGCCGCACTAAAAGGTTACACCATAGAAATATCGGTGTCTACCAATGTAGCACATAGAGTACCTCGAAAAACCGTAGCGAGCGGCCTGCTATCGTTGGGAGGAGCGCAAGCGTACGGAGGTACGCTGAGCAACGCAGCGGCGATAGCGGGTCGCGCAGTAGGTTTTTTCGAGGTACTCGTCAGATAATGCCGTAGCGCTCGCGGTACGCCGCCACGGCGTCTTTATGTTCCAGCAATTGCGGATCGGCGCCGGCGCCATTCAGGTAGCCGAACAGGTCATCGAGGTTGCCGATCGAAATGACCGGGATATTGTATTGCAGCGCCACTTCCTGCACCGCCGAATGCGGCGACAGTTCGCCATCCTTGCCGGCGCGTTCCATGCGGTCGAGGGCGATCAGCACGGCGCACGGTTCGGCGCCAGCGGCGCGTATCATGTCCACCGATTCGCGCACCGAGGTACCGGCCGAGATCACGTCGTCGATGATCACCACCTTGCCTTGCAGCTTGGCGCCGACCAGGGTGCCGCCTTCGCCATGGGCCTTGGCTTCCTTGCGGTTGTAGGCGAACGAGGTGTTGCGGCCCTTGCCGGCCAGCGCCATCGCAGTGGCCGACGCCAGCGTGATGCCCTTGTAGGCGGGACCGAACAGCATGTCGAACTCGACGCCCGAATCGAGCAGGGTTTGCGCATAAAACTGCGACAGTTGCGCCAGCGTGGCGCCGTCGTGGAACAAGCCGGCATTGAAGAAATAAGGCGACTGGCGCCCGGCCTTGGTAGTGAACTCGCCAAAGCGCAGCACACCGGTCTTGACCGAAAACTCAATAAAATCCTGTCGTAAATTGTTCATGCTGGCCCGTTTCTGTTCATTTCTGGAAAGTGGCGGTATTTTACCGCTACACTCATGCATTCTAAAAATTTCGACGCTTTGTTAAGCACCCGTTCCTATGCCAAAAATCATCTCCGCCAACCTCAACGGCATCCGCTCGGCCTCCTCCAAGGGCTTCTTCAAATGGCTGGCCCAGCAGGATGCCGACTTCGTCTGCGTGCAGGAACTCAAGGCGCAAGCACCGGACATGACGCCGGAATTCCTCAACCCGGGCGGCTATCACGGCCATTTCCACTACGCAGAAAAGAAGGGCTATTCCGGCACCGGCGTCTACAGCAAGATCGAGCCGGACCGCGTGGTGCTCGGTTTTGGCGCGCCGGAATTCGACGCCGAAGGGCGCTACGTGCGCTGCGACTTTGGCAATCTGACAGTGATTTCCGTATATTGCCCGTCAGGCTCGTCGGGCCCCGAACGCCAGGAAGCAAAATTCCGTTTCATGGCCCTGTTCCTGCCGCACCTGCAAGCGCTGCATGCCGAAGGGCGCGAGGTGGTGATCTGCGGCGACTGGAATATCGCCCACAAGGAAATCGACCTGAAGAACTGGAAAGGCAACAAGAAAAATTCGGGCTTCCTGCCGGAAGAGCGCGAATGGATGACGCGCATTTTCGATGAAGTGGGCTTTGTCGATGTGCACCGCGGCCTCGATCCGCGCGAAGAGCAATACACCTGGTGGAGCAACCGCGGTCAGGCCTACGCCAAGAACGTCGGCTGGCGCATCGACTACCACGTCGCCACCCCGGGAATTGCCGCCAAGGCGACCACGGTGGCGGTGTACAAGGATGAGAAGTTTTCGGATCATGCGCCGTTGACGATCGTTTATGGCTGACCGGTTCAAAGACTGCGCAAGCTGCAAAACTCCCGCTGGTCACCCGTAAGCGGATCAACAAAACCAATGCGCCGCGCCAGCAGCTTCAAGGGCTGTGACACATCGTCCTGCTTGCACGGCAGCGCCACCGGATAAAACGCGTCATTGACGATCGGGATACCGAGCGACGCCAGGTGCAGGCGCAGTTGATGCTTGCGGCCCGTGTGCGGGAACAGGCGGTATAGCGTGCTGTCGCTGCGCTGTTCGATCACGTCGATGATGGTTTCGGAATTCGGTTCGCCCGGTTCTTCCTTCATGATGAAGAATTTGTCGCCATCGACCATGCGGCTGCGGTAGGTGAACGGGAACGTTACGCCGGTCAGTGTAGGCGCCAGCGCTTCGTACTCCTTCTCGATGGCGCGTCGCTGGAACAGCGACTGGTAGGCGCCCCGGCTGGCGCGGTTGCGCGAGAAAATCACCACGCCGGCGGTTTCGCGGTCGAGCCGGTGAATAGGCGTGAGGTCCGCTTCGCCCAGCGTTTTTTTCAACCGTACCAGCAGCGTTTCGTGCAGAAAGCGGCCGGTGGGCGTCATCGGCAGAAAATGCGGTTTGTCGACCACCACCAGATGATCATCAATGTGCAGGATCGCTTCCTTGAACGGGATCGGCGTTTCCGGCTGCTCCAGTTCGCGGTAATAAAAAATGCGCATGCCGCGCCGGTAGCTGCTGTGCGGCGCCAGCGGCTGGCCATCGCCATCGACCACGTGGCCGCGCGCCATGCGGTCGCGCCAGGTGGCCTCGGGTACCTCAGCAAAGTAAGCAGCCAAAAAGGTGATCAGGTCAGGCCATTGACCTTCCGGCAGCCATAGATAGCTGGCCGCCACGCCGTCGCGCATGGGAAGGGGCGTGGGCGTGGACTGCGATAACGTCATCAGGATTTGGGCAGCGCCAGCGAGCGGTAAGGCGGCAGCTTGTTGGCATCCAGACCCTTGGCGCGCGCATAGACCGGCAGCACCAGGTTCATATGGTTGTTCATGTTCTTGATGCGGTCCTTGCCGGTCGGGTGAGTGGACAGGAAGCTGAGCTGCTGGCTTTGGTTCACGGCAGCCATTTTCTGCCACAGCGCCACGCCAGCGCGTGGATCGTAGCCGGCGCGGGCAGCCAGATCGATGCCGACCAGATCGGCTTCAGACTCATCGTTACGTGAGAATTTCAGCGCGGCGCCTTGCGCCAACATACTGCCACCGGCATCACCAAGACGCGGATCGACACCGAAGACGCCGGCCAGCAATGAGCCGCCAACGCGTGCGGCCGTGGTGGCGACCGTATTTTGCCCTGCCTGCTTGCGCGCATGTTCACGCAGCGCGTGCGCAATTTCATGCCCCATCACCGCCGCCACTTCATCATCGGTCAGATTGAGCTTGGTCAGGATACCGCTATAGAAAGCGATCCGCCCGCCTGGCATGCAAAATGCATTGACGGTCGGCGAGTTGAGCAGGTTGACTTCCCATTTCCAGTTGGCCGCATCGGGGTTCCACCGCTTGGTAAACGGGATCAACCGATCGGCGATAGCGCGCAGACGTATCAGTTGCGGATTGCTGTCGGTGGCGACCATGTCCTTGTCGTGTGCCTGCTTCAGCATCTGGTCGTACTGCAGCTTGGACTGCTGGTTGACCTGGTCGGCATCACCGCCGATGCTTGTCCAGAAGCCACCTACTTTTTCAACGGGAATGCCATCGTTTTGGGCATGGGCGGGCAGCGCGCCCATCAGGCACACCAGCGCCAGCGCGGCGCCTTTAAGTTTTAAGTTTTTCATCTCGATTTTTCCATGGTGCGATTTTAGGGAGCATCAGCATGGCGGGAAACGCCAGTGCGAAACAGACCATAAAGAACCAGAACCAACCGGTTTCGGCAACAATATACCCTACCGAAGCGTTGATGAATGTGCGCGGCACCGCCGCCAGGCTGGAAAACAGTGCGTACTGGGTAGCCGTGTAGCGCGGATCGGTGGCGCGCGACATGAAGGCCACCAGCGCCGCCGAGCCCAGCCCCAGGCTGGCAAACGCCTCAAAGCCGAACACGGCGCTGAGCAAAAATGGATCGGGCCCCACCTGGGCCAGCCAGGCAAAACCGAGAATCGCAATCGCCTGCAGCGCGCCAAACACCCACAAGGCGCGGTTGATACCGAGCTTGATCATCCAGATGCCGCCGACGGCGCCGCCGGCCAGACTGGCCCACCAGCCGGTGGCGTTGGCGGCCAGGCCGATCTGCTTGGTGGTAAATCCGAGGTCGAGGAAGAACTTGGTGGACAGCGCCGTGGCCATGGTGTCGCCGATTTTATACAGCAGCACGAACAGGATGATGGTGATGGCGTGCTTGACACCATCGCGCTCGATGAATTCCTTGAACGGCAGGATCACCGCCTCTTGCAGGTTGCGCGGCGGCGCGCCGTAGACGGCCGGCTCCCTGGCCAGCAACGTGCAGACAAAACCGGGCAGCATGAAGGCGGCAACGATCCAGAACACCGCCTGCCACGACATGCTGTCGGCCAGCACCAGCCCCAGCGCGCTGGGGATCAGGCTGGCCGCCTTGTAGGCGTTGACGATAATCGCCGCACCCAGGCCCTGCTCTTCTTCAGATAATATCTCGCGCCGGTAGGCGTCGATCACCACGTCCTGGCTGGCCGACAGAAACGCGATGACGGTCACCGCCACCACGATCAGGCTCAGTTCCAGCGTGGGGTCGAGCATGCCCATGCCGCCGATGACCAGGAACAGCAGCAGCTGCGTGAGCGCCATCCAGCCACGGCGCCGGCCCAATGCGCCGATGCTGTAGCGGTCCATCAGCGGCGCCCATAAAAACTTGAACGTGTACGGGAAGGTCATCAGCCCGAACAGGCCGAGCGCCTTCACATCGAGACCGGCCTTGGCCAGCCACGCCTGCATCAGGTACAGCAGCGTGTACAGCGGCAGCCCGGAACTGAAGCCCAGAAACAGGATCGATACGGTACGGCCGTTCAGGTAGGCGTACCAGAGCTTGTGCTGTTCCCGGGCAGTCATCAATGGGCCTTTTTACGCAGTCGGAACACGGCCAGGTCGCCGCGCAGATTGGGCAGAAAATCGACGCGCCGGCCTTCCGCCAGCGCCACCCAGTCGATCACTTCCACGCCGCACTCGGCGGCCAGGTCGCGGAAATCGTTGATGGTGGCGCAGCGCAGATTGGGCGTGTCGTACCATTCGTAAGGCAGCGATTTCGATACCGGCATGCGTCCGCGCAGCAGCGCCACGCGGTGCGGCCAGTGGGCAAAATTGGGGAAAGAGACGATCACTTCCTTGCCGACGCGGACGATGTCGCGCAGCAGCGCCTCGACATGTTTCATCATCTGCAGCGAGGACAGGCACAGTACGGTATCGAAGCTGTCCTTGCCGAACAGCGCCAGGCCGTTTTCCATATCCTGCTGAATCACCTGGACGCCACGGCGGGTGCTGGCCAGCACCTTGTCGTCGGCAATTTCAATGCCATAGCCGCTGCACTGCTTGTCGCTTTGCAGGTAATCCATCATCACGCCGTCGCCGCAGCCCACATCGAGCACATGGGCTTGCGGTGCTATCCAGTGGGCGATAAAGGCCAGGTCGGGTCGGGCCGCGCTCAAGTCGTTAAAGTTCATGCTGCTTCCTTCAGTTCATTCCACACGCGGTCGTAATAGGCGCGCACCATGTTCAGGTAGCGCGGGTCTTCCAGCAAAAAGGCGTCGTGACCGTGCGGGGCGTCGATTTCGGCGTAGGTGACCTGGCGCCGGTTGCTGATCAGGGCCTTGACGATGTCCTGGCTGCACTCCGGCGAAAAACGCCAGTCGGTGGTAAACGAGGCCAGGAAAAACTGCGCCTTGGTACCGGCCAGCGCCTTGGCCAGGTCGCCGCCATGCTTGCTGGCAGGGTCGAAATAATCGAGCGCCTTGGTGATCAGCAGGTAGGTGTTGGCATCGAAGTATTCGCTGAACTTGTCGCCCTGGTAGCGCAGGTAGGATTCGATTTCGAAATCGACGCCAAAGTCGAATTTGTAGCTGCCGGTGGGGGCAATGTCGTCGGCCGCCGCGCGCAGCTTGCGGCCGAATTTTTCGGCCATGTCGTCGTCCGACAGATAGGTGATGTGACCGACCATGCGCGCCACGCGCAAACCGTTCTTGGGTACCACGCCGTGGGCATAAAAGTCGCCGCCGCGATAGTCGGGATCGGACAGGATCGCCTGGCGGGCGACGTCGTTAAACGCGATATTTTGCGCCGACAGCTTGGCGGTGGAGGCGATCACCACGCAGTGGCGCAGCCGGTCCGGGTACATGATGGACCAGGCCAGCGCCTGCATGCCACCGAGCGAACCGCCCATGACGGCGGCAAACTGGCGGATGCCCAACTGGTCGGCCAGCCGTGCCTGGGCGTTCACCCAGTCTTCCACGGTAACCACCGGGAAGGCGGCGCCGTAAGGCTTGCCGGTGGCCGGATTGTTGTGCATCGGGCCGGTGGAGCCGAAGCAGGAACCGAGGTTGTTGATGCCGATGACGAAGAACTTGTCGGTGTCGAGCGACTTGCCGGGACCGACCATATTGTCCCACCAGCCTGTGCTTTTCGGCTTGCCTTCGTATTCGCCGGCCACGTGATGCGAGGCGTTGAGCGCGTGGCAGACCAGCACGGCGTTGGATTTGTCGGCATTCAGGATGCCGTAGGTTTCGTACATCAGCATGTAGTCGTGCAGCGCGGCGCCGCTTTGCAGCGGCAGCGGCTCGGCAAAATGCATGGTTTGCGGCGTGACGTATCCGAGGGATGACATGTGGTTTTCTGTTTTTTTATTTTGGCGGCCCCACGGGCCATAGAGTAAGGCGGGACCGCGAGGATGGGGCCCGCCGCTGATTACATGAGCTGCAATTGTTCGACCGCGTCTGCAATTACACCTGGTTCCATCGAGCGCATGATCTTGCGGGTTTGCGGCGCGATGCGCGCAAGGTCGCTGTTCAGGATTTCCTGCTTGACCGAGAGCAGTTGTGCCGGGTGCATCGAGAACTCGCGCAGTCCCAGACCCAGCAACAGGCGGGTGAGCTTGACATCGCCCGCCATTTCGCCGCACACGGCGACGTCGATCCCGGCTTTATGCCCGGCCGCAATCGTCATGGCGATCAATTGCAGCACAGCCGGATGGAGAGGATTGTAAAGGTGCGCCACTTCATAATCAACCCGGTCGATCGCCAGCGTGTACTGAATCAGATCGTTGGTGCCGATCGACAGGAAATCCATGCGCTTGACGAACATTGGCAGCGCCAGTGCGGCGGCCGGGATTTCGATCATGGCGCCGACTTCCACTTTGTCGTCAAACTTGATTTTTTCTTCGCGCAGTTCGGCCTTGGCCTGGGCGATCATGGCCAGCGACTGGTCGATTTCGAACGCATGCGCCAGCATCGGGATCAAAATGCGCACCTTGCCGAATGCCGAGGCGCGCAAAATCGCCCGCAGCTGGGTCAGGAAAATCTGCGGCTCGGCCAGGCAGTAGCGGATGGCGCGCAAACCGAGCGCCGGGTTGAGCGCCGTGTGCTCGGCTTGGTCGAGCGGCTTGTCGGCGCCGATGTCGAGCGTGCGGATGGTGACAGGCCGGCCTTTCATGGCCACCACGGCTTTTTTGTACTGCTCGAACTGTTCGTCCTCGGACGGAATCTTGCTGTTGCGGCCCATGAACAGAAACTCGGAGCGGAACAGGCCGACGCCATTGGCGCCCGCTTCCAGCGCCGCCGGGCAATCGTCGGGCAGTTCGATATTGGCCAGCAGCGTGATTTCCGTACCATCCTTGGTGATGGCCGGCGTTTTGCGCAGCTTGCTCAGCTTTTTGCGGGCGCGGATGGCGGCGTTCTGGCGGTCGCGGTACTGCTCCAGCACCAGCGCGCTCGGGTTGGCGATCACCACGCCGGCTTCGCCGTCGATGATCAGCCAGTCGTCCTGCTCGATCAGGGTGGAGGCGCCGGACATGCCCACCGCCGCCGGAATATCGAGGCTGCGCGCAACAATGGCGGTGTGCGAGTTCTGCCCGCCGACATCGGTGACAAAGCCGATGAATGAACGGTCGCGGAACTGCAGCATGTCGGCCGGCGAAATATCGTGGGCGACGATGATCATCTGCGCCTGGAATTCGTCGTCATCGGCATCGACCGGCGGCAGGATCTGCTCGGTGCCCATCAGCACCTTGAGCACGCGCTCGGCCACCTGCTGGATGTCGGCCTTGCGCTCGCGCAGGTAGGGGTCTTCGATTTCATCGAACTGCGCCGACAGCTCGTCGATCTGCGTGAGCAGCGCCCACTCGGCGTTGTAGTGGCGCGCGCGGATGATGTCCAGCGGGGCCTCGGAAATCATCGGGTCGGACAGGATCAGCGCGTGCACGTCAATGAAGGCGCCCAGCTCGGTGGGCGCATCCTTGGGCAGCTCGTTCCACAGCGTTTGCAGCTCTTTGTGCACCTGGGCCAGCGCCTGCTGCAGGCGCAGCACTTCGGCTTCCAGATGTTCTTCCGCTACCAGGTAATGCTTGACGTCGAGCGCGGCGGCGGCCAGCTTGTGGGCGCGCCCGATTGCAATGCCACGCGAGACCGCAATGCCATGCAGCGTAAACGACGCCATGGCAGCGCCGGCATAAGGGCGGGAACGGCCGCGATCCGAGGGCATTACTCGCCTTCGCCGAACTTGTCGTTGACCAGTGCGGTGAGAGCCGCCACGCACTCGGTTTCGTCGGCGCCGTCGGCTTCCAGCAAGACTTTGGCGCCCTTGCCGGCCGCCAGCATCATCACGCCCATGATGGATTTGGCGTTGATGCGGCGCGCATTGCGGGTCAGCCAGACGTCGCTCTGGAACTTGGCGGCGAGCTGGGTAAATTTGGCGGAAGCTCGTGCATGCAGACCGAGCTTGTTGATAATCTCAAGTTCTTGCTGAATCA
>JBEVNE010000420.1:0-3260 GCA_040508275.1 Duganella sp. | reverse complement strand
AGACACCATGCCACACACTATCAACCAACCACGGCGCCACTTGATGCTGGGCGCCGCCAGCGCCGTTGCCCTTTCCGCCGGCGGCTTGCCGCTGCTGGCCCATGCCGCCCGCGGCGACGTCCTCAAGGTGGGGCTGATCCTGCCGATGTCCGGGCCGTTTGCCTCCACCGGCAAGCAGATCGACGCCGCCGTGCGGCTGTATCTGCAGCAGCACGGCGCCAGCGTGGCCGGACGCTCAATCGAGATCGTGCTCAAGGACGATGGCGGCGTGGCGCCCGATGTCACCAAGCGGCTGGCGCAGGAACTGGTGTCGCGCGACAAGGTGCAGGTACTGGCCGGCTTTGGCCTGACGCCGCTGGCCTTTGCGGCGGCGCCTGTCGCCACCCAGGCCAAGGTGCCGATGATCGTGATGGCCGCCGCCACCTCGGTGATTCCCCAGCGCTCGCCTTATATTGTGCGCACCGGTTTTACGCTGGCCCAGGTCACGGCGCCGATGGCGCAGTGGGCGGCAAGGAATAAAATCAAGACCGTGGTCACGCTGGTCAGCGATTACGGCCCCGGACTCGATGCCGAAAAGGTGTTCGTCAAGGGCTTTACGGAGGGCGGCGGCAAGGTGGTGGAAACCATACGTGCGCCGCTGCGCAATCCCGACTATGCACCATTCCTGGCCAAGGTGCGCGACCTGAAGCCCGATGCGTTGTTCGTGTTCGTGCCGTCGGGCGAGGGCGCGGCCGTGCTCAAGCAGTTCACCGAGCGCGGACTGGCCGCCGCCGGCGTGCGCCTGATCTGCACCGGCGACGTGCTGGACGACGACCTGATGGCCAGCATCGGCCCTGCCGCTGCCGGCGTGGTCAGCAGCCACCATTATTCGGCCGCCCATCCCTCGGCGGAAAACAAGGCCTACGTGGACGCTTTCCAGAAAGCCAACAAGGGCATGCGCCCCAACTTCCATTCGGTGGGCGGCTACGATGGCATGCATCTGCTGTACCAGGCCCTGACCAGGACGGCGGGAGACAGCAGCGGCGACAAGCTGCTGGCAGCCATGAAAGGCATGGCCTGGACCAGCGTGCGCGGTCCGGTCAGCATCGACGCCGCCACCCGCGATATCGTCCAGACAGTGTATATCCGCAAGGCCGAAGCGCTGGGCGGCGCGTATTACAACGTCGAGTTTGACCAGGTGGACAAGGTGCGTGATCCTGGGGTGTAGGCAGATTGAGCCGCCACTGGCGGCTCTTGTTCTACAACCCCGCCACAAACTCGCGCACCAGCGCCTCGAATTGTGCCGGCTGCTCGATGTAGCTCAGGTGCGAAGCGTGTTCCAGCACTGCCAGCGTGGCGCCGGGGATGTTGTCGGCCAGGGTTTGCGCCATGCTCACCGGCGTGCCCTGGTCGAGTACACCGGCAATGATCAGGGTGGGGGCCTGGATGCGTCCCAGTAGCGCGGTGGTATCCACCGTGCCGACTGCATGGCAGCAGCCGGCATAGCCGGTGGCGTCGGTCGCCACCAGGCGGCGGCGGAAGCGCGCCACTGTGGCAGGCTGGGTGGCGCGGAAATCGTCGTGGAAGTAGCGGCCCATTACTGCATCGGCGATCACTTCGATGCCTTGCGCCTGCACCGTGGCTATGCGCTGGCGCCAGACTTCGCGCACCGGTTCGGGATAGCCCGAGGTGGTATTTGCCAGCACCAGGGCGCGCACCAGCGCCGGATGGCGCAGCGCCAGTTCCTGGCCCACCATGCCGCCCATCGACAGTCCTACCCACACTACCGGTCCGGTGTCGAGTTCGCGCAGCAGCGCTGCCGCATCGTCGGCCAGGTCGGCCATGCTGTAGGCGCCGGCGGGGGCTGCCGAGCTGCCGTGGCCGCGATGGTCGTAGGCGATCACGCGGTGTTCTTCGGCCAGCGTGTTGGCCAGCGCATCCCACATGCTCAGGTCGCAGCCCAGTGCATGGCTGAGCACCACCGTGTGGCGCGGCAGCTTGCCGTTTCGCGGTTCGCGCAGCGTGTAGTGCAGGGCGGGGCGGCCGGTTTGGCTGCCACTGCGGCCCTCGCGGCCCGTGCCCGGATGGCTGGCCGCCGCCGGCGCTGCCGGCTCCAGCACGTAGCCGATCTGTGGGCCGACCTCGCGCAGGATCGCCAGCGCATGGGTGAACGCCGTATTGGCGGCCGGTACGCCGGCGTAGATGGCCGACTGGATCAGCACTTCCTTGAGTTCGTCGGGTGTCAGGCGGTTGGCGGCTTCTCCGAGCAGCGCGGCGCGCACATGGAGGTCGAATTCTTCCCAGCGGCCCAGCGCGATCGTAATCGACAGCACAATGGCGCGCCGGGTTTTCTGTTCCAGTCCGGGGCGGCCCCAGATCTCGTTCCAGGCAAAGCGCGTGATCAGGTTCTGGAAATCGGCATTGAAGTTGTTGGCGTTGGCGAGCGAACGCTCCACCCAGGCATCACCGAGGATGGCGCGGCGATTGCCCAGTCCACGCTCGAAGTCGTGGTCGATCGGATCAAAACTCATCAGGTTCTCACAGTGTCAGTTGGCATTGGGCGCGGCGTTTTGGGCAGTATTTTGGGCGGCGATGTCGGCGCGCAGTTGCTGTAACTGCTGTTGCGCCAGCCGCTGTGCAGACGCGGTGGCGGCGACGGGATCGAACAGCTTTTGTATCTGGTCCGGCGTTAGCACTGCCGCCAGTGCTGCATCGGCTTGCAGGTGTTCGGTCAGCACCGCTGACAAATGGCGCCCGTCCGCCAGCGCCTGCGCCGTCATTTTTTCCAGCAGGGCGTGGGCCGCCTGCTTGCCGATGGCGGCGGCCAGCTGCGCCGATGCCGCCTCGGCAAACACCAGCCCTTGCAGGGCGTCGATATTGCGCAGCATGCGCGCACGATCGACCTGCAAGCCGGCCAGGGCGTCTGTCAGCGCCTGCAGTGCGCCGTGCGCGCTGAGGAACAGCTGCGGCCATTCGGCCAGTTCGGCCTGCCAGTTGCCCAGGCCACGTTCGTGCTGCTGGCCCATGCTGGCCAATAGCGCTGCAGCATGGTGCGGCGTGCGGGTGGCGGCGGCCAGCGCGATCATGGACGATACCGGATTGCGCTTGTGCGGCATGGCCGAGGAGCCGCCACGGCCATTGCCCGAGGGCTCGGCCAGTTCGGCGATTTCGCCCTGTGCCATCAGGCTCAGATCCGTCGCCAGCTTGCCCAGGCTGCCGCTGAGTACCGCTACCTCCAGTCCCAGCCGCACCCATTCATCGCGCTGGGTGTGCCAGGCGGC
>JBEVNE010000278.1:0-5456 GCA_040508275.1 Duganella sp. | reverse complement strand
CCACTCAAAATACTGACAGGCCACTATTTTCATAGCGCCTATTTCATTACTTCTTGTGAACATTTAATGTTTTAAGTATCGCGGTGACTAGCACCGCGTGCACTTCCATCAAACGTCCACACTTATCGAGTGTTAATTTTTAAAGAACTTTATTCGGCACTGCTTGCTGTTCTACGAAGCGTTTTGTTCGTCAGCGAAGAAGAAAGAGTATGAAGCGTTTAGCTTGTTTCGTCAACCTTCTTTTTTCTCCCGCTTCACTCTGCAACGGCTTTAACAGCGATGCGTTGTTCTGCGAGGGGCCGAATTATAGCCAAGCCCTGGCGGGCTTGGCAAGAACTTTCTCGGGCAGGAATACTAAGGGCCAGGCTGGCCTGTGGATGCCGGGGCCAATTGCGCCAACTCCTCGTCCGTGAACAGGCGCGACCTGGTGAGAAAGCGCCGACCAGTGCCATTATCGAGCGAAAACATGCCGCCGTTGCCATCGACCACATCGATGATCAGCTGCGTATGTTCCCAGTAGGCGAATTGCTCACTGCCCATGTAAAACGGTACGCCATCGAGTTCACCCAAATAAACATCACTGTCGGAGATGGCAAACTCGCCGGCCGCGTAGCACATCGGTGCACTGCCATCGCAACAGCCGCCAGACTGGAAGAACATCAGTTGGCCATGCTGCGCACGCAGCGTGGCCAGCATGTCGCGCGCGGCCGGCGTGGCCGTCACCCGTTCGATGGCGTTGATCATCATCGCTCCTTAAAAGAAGCCCAGCGCATTGGGGCTGTACGATACCAACAGGTTCTTGGTTTGCTGGTAGTGGTCAAGCATCATCTTGTGGTTTTCGCGGCCGATGCCCGACTGCTTGTAACCGCCGAACGCGGCATGAGCCGGATACAGGTGGTAGCAGTTTGTCCACACGCGGCCTGCCTGGATGGCGCGTCCCACGCGGAATGCACGCGAACCATCGCGGGTCCATAAGCCGGCGCCCAGTCCATACAGGGTATCGTTGGCGATGCGCAGCGCATCTTCTTCGTCCTTGAACGTGGTGACCGACACCACCGGTCCGAAAATCTCTTCCTGGAAGATGCGCATGCTGTTATCGCCCTTGAACACCGTGGGGCGCACGTAATAGCCTTCCTGCAGGTCGCCGCCTTGCACGTTACGCTCACCGCCGGCCAGAACCTCAGCCCCTTCCTGCTTGCCAATGTCGATATACGACAGGATTTTTTCCAGCTGCTCCTGCGAAGCCTGGGCGCCGAGCATGGTGCCGGCATCGAGCGGATTACCCTGCTTGATGGCCGCCACGCGGGCCAGTGCGCGCTCGATGAATTTTTCGTAGATCGATTCCTCGATCAGCACGCGCGAAGGACAGGTGCACACCTCGCCCTGGTTCAGCGCGAACATGGCAAAACCTTCCAGGCACTTGTCGAAGAAAGCATCGTCGGCGTCCATCACGTCGGCAAAGAAGATATTGGGCGACTTGCCGCCCAATTCCAACGTGACGGGGATCAGGTTCTGCGCCGCATATTGCATGATCAGGCGGCCGGTACCCGTCTCGCCGGTAAATGCGATCTTGGCGATGCGCTTGCTGGACGCCAAGGGCTTGCCTGCCTCCAGGCCATAGCCGTTGATGATATTGAGCACGCCGGGTGGCAGCAGTTCGCCGATCATTTCCACCAGCACCATGATCGATGCCGGTGTTTGTTCGGCGGGTTTGAGCACGACGCAGTTGCCGGCGGCCAGCGCCGGCGCCAGCTTCCAGACCGCCATCAGGATCGGGAAATTCCACGGGATGATCTGGCCGACCACGCCCAGCGGCTCGTGGAAGTGATACGCGTAGGTGTCGGCGTCGATCTGCGCAACCGAGCCTTCCTGGGCGCGAATGCAGCCAGCGAAGTAACGGAAGTGATCGATCGCCAGCGGAATGTCGGCGTTGGTGGTTTCGCGGATTGGCTTGCCGTTGTCGATGGTCTCGGCGGTGGCCAGCAACGCCAGGTTGGCTTCCATACGGTCGGCGATCTTGTTGAGAATGTTGGCGCGCTCGGCCTGCGAGGTTTTGCCCCACGCCACTTTGGCGGCGTGTGCGGCGTCCAGCGCCAGTTCCACGTCTTCCGCAGTGGAGCGCGCGACTTCGCAAAACACTTGGCCGGTGATCGGGGTGATGTTACCAAAATACTCGCCCTTGACCGGTGCCACGAACTTGCCGCCGATGTAGTTGTCGTAACGTTGTTTAAACGGATTGGCTACGCCCAGTTTGCTGATGTCTGCCAGATTCATGTCGCCCTCTTTCTCGTTGGATGTCATCAAAAATGCGAATGCTACGGTCCTGCCCTGATCGCACAAACGGTGAGAGGTCTACCCTGCCACAACCAGGCGGCAGGTGGCGCACGCTGTGTTCGTTATGGCCGCTAATGGTTGTTATGCGGCGCACCGCAGGCGCTTTGAAAGCAGAATGGCAAGGGCTACTTTATGATGAGGACAATCCGGCGCAGTCCCGCCACCTGATCACCATACGGAGTCTTTATGCAGCAGCAGTACCCTGTTCGTTGGAACGCTATCGCCGCGCTGGTCGCGCTGGGCGGCACCGCCGCTGTCACCAACGCCCAGGCGGAAGAAGCGGCCATCGTTCCGGTTGCTGACGTGGTAGTCGTCAGCGCCACCCGCATTGGCCATACCGTCTTCGACATGCCAGCCTCGATCGACGTCATCGACGCCACCCGCATCCAGCAAAGCCAGCCGCGCGTGAACGCGTCCGAGGCGCTGGCCGCCGTGCCTGGCCTGGTGGCGCAAAACCGCCAGAACTACGCACAGGACTTGCAAATCTCATCGCGCGGCTTTGGCGCCCGCTCCACTTTCGGCGTGCGCGGCGTACGCCTGATCGCTGACGGCATACCGGCCAGCATGCCGGATGGCCAGGGCCAGGCCGCCACCTTCAACCTCGACATGGCCGAGCGCATCGAAGTACTGCGCGGACCATTCTCGGCCATCTACGGCAACCACTCCGGCGGCGTGATCCAGCTATTTACCCGCGACGGCGAAGGCGCTCCCACGATCGAAACCAGCCTGAGCGCCGGCAGCTATGGCAGCCGCAAGGCCGATATGAATGCCCAGGGCAAGCAAGGCGGCATTGGCTACGCGCTCGATGCTTCGCGCTTCGAGACCGACGGCTATCGCGCCCACAGCGCCGCCACGCGCGACCAGGCTTTTGCCAAACTCACGCTGGCGCCGCTGCAGGATGCCAAGCTGACCATCGTCGCCAGCGGCTTGCGCCAGAAGGATACGCAAGACCCGCTCGGCGTCTCGTGGGCCACATACCAGCGCGATCCGCGCGCCGGCGAGATCGACGCCAGCGACACGCAAAACCCGCGCCGTACACTGGCCGAGCGCTACAACACACGCAAGAGCATCGATCACCAGCAGATCGGCGCCAACTGGGAACAGCAATTTGGCGACGACCGCCTGCGCGTGATGATCTACGGCGGCAACCGCCAGGTCATCCAGTACCAGTCCTTCTCGCGCGCGTTCCAGGCGCCGGTCACGCACTCGGGCGGTGTGATCGACTTTGACCGCGATTTCTACGGCGCCGATGTGAACTGGACTCACGTACGCGAACTGGCAGGGGGAAAACTGAGCACTACTTGGGGCATCGAGTATGGCCGCTCCGAAGATGCACGCAAAGGCTACGAGAATTTCGTCGGCACGCAATTCGGCGTCAAGGGCGCGCTGCGCCGCGACGAACAGGATGTGGTCTCCAATCTTGATCCCTACCTGCAAACGGAATGGCAAAGCGGCGCCTGGATGCTGAGCGCGGGCGTGCGCCGCAGCACGGTCAAAGTGTCGGTCGATGACCGCTTCGTCAGCAACGGCAACGACAGTGGCGACCTGGAATTCAGCCACACCACGCCGGTACTCGGCGTGCTATACCGGGTTACGCCAATGGTCAATCTGTATGCAAGCGCGGCGCGCGGCTTCGAGACGCCAACGCTCAACGAATTGTTTTATTCGCGGGCAGGAGGTTTCAACTTCGGCCTCAATCCCGCCAGCAGCACGCACCTGGAAACCGGCGTCAAGACCAGGCTTGATGAGCACACCAGCCTCAACGCGGCCGTGTTCCAGGTGCGCACCAGCGACGAAGTGGTGGTCGATAGCAGCGGCGGTGGCCGCACCAGCTACCGCAACGCCAGCAAGACGCTGCGCCGGGGGCTGGAAGTGTCGCTCGATTCCGTGTTGGGCTACGGACTGAGCACGCGGGTAGCACTCACTGCACTGCGCGCCACCTACGACCAAGGATTCGGTGCAGTGCCGGAAGGCAGCCGCCTGCCAGGCGTACCGAAGGCCAATGCCTACGCCGAGTTGGCGTGGAAGGATGGCGCCGACCGCTTCGGCGCCGCGCTGGAAGGCATTGCCACCAGCAAGATCTACGCGGACGACGCCAACGCCGACCAGGCAGCGCCCGGCTACGGCATCCTCAACGCACGCGTGAGCGCCAACCAGCAGTGGAACGGCTGGCGTTTCAAACAGTTTGCGCGGCTGAACAACCTGCTCGACAAAAACTATGTCGGCTCGGTCATCGTGGGCGATACCAACAAGCGTTATTACGAGGCGGCGCCCCAGCGTAACTGGCTGCTGGGCGCAAGCGCGGCTTATGAGTTTTAAATAGATCGGGAAAGAATGAAAAAAGCCCCACCAGCGTTGCGCGCTCGGTGGGGCTTTTAAAGTATAACTAGCTTGACGATAACCTACTTTCACACTGGTTGCAGCACTATCATCGGCGCAAAGTCGTTTCACGGTCCTGTTCGGGATGGGAAGGGGTGGGACCGACTTGCTATGGTCATCAAGCATTGACCGGTACAACAGGCATCGCGTCTTTTTCCGCGCCGCCTCAATAAATTGGGGGTTAAAAAACCCCACCAAGATCACCTGATGGGGTTTTTCTATATAACTAGCCTGACGATAACCTACTTTCACACTGGTTGCAGCACTATCATCGGCGCAAAGTCGTTTCACGGTCCTGTTCGGGATGGGAAGGGGTGGGACCGACTTGCTATGGTCATCAGGCATGACTTGTACGGGCATCGCATTCCTCATGGAGGCGCTGCCCTGAATCTGGAAGAAGGTGGTTTTGGTAGTGACTGCCATCACTGGCACACACTTCAGAACTATAACTATCAATGTTATAGGGACAAGCCTTACGGGCAATTAGTACTGGTTAGCTTAATGCATTACTGCACTTCCACACCCAGCCTATCAACGTCCTGGTCTCGAACGACCCTTTAAAGAGCTCAAGGCTCTGGGAAATCTCATCTCAAGGCAAGTTTCCCGCTTAGATGCTTTCAGCGGTTATCTCTTCCAGACTTAGCTACCCGGCAATGCGACTGGCGTCACAACCGGTACACCAGCGGTGCGTCCACTCCGGTCCTCTCGTACTAGGAGCAGCCCCCGTCAAATCTCCAGCGCCC
>JBEVNE010000389.1:0-6164 GCA_040508275.1 Duganella sp. | reverse complement strand
TATCGCGGCGCCGATCGCTATTTGACATATTCCGCATTTTGGTATTTTCGATGCCGCGCTCGAATTAAAGGAGATTGAGGCGGGAATTGTCGCGGCAAGCTTTGAAGCCGCGGATTCACTGCATCGGGCATGTCGTAATGCTGTTTCGGAGATAGCTGATGCGGCGTAGCAATTTCGCGCCGCAGAACCCAACTTAAATGAACCTCAGCGTAGCTATCTTGCCGAAGCAGCAGATAAGGTTGAAAAGTCGGTAAAGTAGCAGGCGGAATGGCAGCCGTAATCGACTTTGCGGGTAAACTTGTCATTGATAGCAACGGTAGTTATAACTGCCCCGGGGTCTTAGCGACGACGGCATTCGGCCAATAGCGAACCTGACCGCGTTCGGCCAGAAGGCGACGTTCGAGCTAAAGGAAATTGCTCAATGAATCTACGAAAACTAACCGCCCCATTTGCATCAGGTTTGATTGCCTTTGGTGCGTTCGCTGCGACTGCGGCGGTTGCTTCTAGCGTACCGGTAGGATGCGTAACGGGCCTCTTGGTTTCGCTGGCGTTGGGATATCGAAATAGGTCTGGAATATCGCAGTTTTTGGGCGGGGCAATCTGATGCCTAATTGTGTGGGCAGTGCTAGACATAGTGCTGGGTGGCCAAGCTGCGTTGACGTCCGCCATTATATTGGTTCCGCTGGTGGCAGCTATCGCGGGAGTATTAACTATTGCCTTTGCCGCTGGTTGCTTTATCACTATGATGAAAACCAGAGAGTAGAGCATCCCGACCGACAACGGCCAAAAGCCGTCAGTGCCCCGAGTACCACCGGTCCAATAGCGGACTATACTGAAATTCTAGATCTTATTGATGACTATCAACACTGCGACCTTTCAAATCCGCTCAGCGCTCACAACAGACGTAGGCGCCATGTTCAAAGTCAGAACCTCGGTTCGAGAGAACGTGCTCACGCCTGAAGAGCTAATCGAGCTTGGAATAACACCCGAATTTATCTCAGCCGAAATCGAGCGGTCGCCATGCGCATGGGTGGCGACTGTTAATAGCGAGATTGTTGGATTCTCTATGGTGGATTTGAATACAGCCTGTCTATTCGCGGCTTTTGTATTGCCCGAATATGAGAGGCTCGGCATTGGCACGGCACTGATAAAAGCGTGTGAATCCGAAATTTTCAAGTTTCATTCCGTCGCTTGGCTGGAGACGGATCAATCCAGTCGAGCCGCAAAGTTGTATCGCCATCTCGGCTGGATCAACGAGACCGAGGTTGGCGAGGGGGATGTAAGAATGGAAAAATATCGGGAGTGACCGCTTTGGGGCGAAACCCGCCGTTCGCAGCACACGGCGCCCCATATCATCTCATTAAATCAAGTGTTGGTTTGCGCTTAAACCCTTACTGTTTGTACGAAATCTTATGGGAGGACGCACCATGAACACTGCAACAAAGTCCATCTTTGACCTCGAAGCATACACACTGGCCGCTGCAGCCTACCGCACACGCGTTACCGCGAATCACCAGCCCCGGCCCAACGAAGTTTTGCCCGTCCATGGCAAACTGAGCGTTACGCTTAGCAATGAGGCGCTGCATCCTGCCATAAAGGCAGATCTGCTGAGCAAATCGCGTATAGATATTCCTGAGTTCGCTACGGAGCGTCGAAAACTCAATTATCGTACGTAGATTTTCAGAGGCCCTCTGCGCGCCCCGCCGCCGCCCGGATAATCCGCAGCACATTCCCGCTCCACATATTCTGCACATCGGCATCGCTATACCCGGCCGCCTTCAGGCGCGCCGTGATGCGCGGCAGCGCGGTGATGTCTTCCAGCCCGGCGATGCCGCCGCCGCCGTCGAAATCGGCGCCGAAGCATACGTGTTCGGGACCGGCCACCTTCAGCACATGCAGCAAGCCCTGCATGTATTTTTCAAAACCGGCGTCCCAGATCGGCGCGCTGGCGTCCAGCGCCTTCCAGCGCCGCGCCAGTTCCTGCTGCTGCGCGGCGTTAAGGGTATCGATGGCGTCGATCTGTTCCAGCAGGTCGGCGCGCTCTTTGCCCATCACCGGGTCGCTCAGGTAAATCGTGGTAAAGCAGATGGCGCCGCCGGCGGCGGCCAGCCGGCGCAGGCGAGCGTCGTCAAGATTGCGTGCATGGTCAAACGCCGTGCGGGTGCCCGAATGGGACAGCAGGATCGGTGTGCTGGACTGCTCCAGCAGCTGGTCGAATACCGCGTCCGACGCATGGCTGGCGTCGATTACCATGCCGAGCCGGTTCATCTCGGTCACCCACTGGCGCCCCAGCGGGCTCAGACCATGCCAGCGCGGCTGGTCGGTGGCCGAGTCGGCGAACTGGTTGTTAGTCGAGTGCACCACACCGGCCAGCCGTACGCCGTGGCGTTGGAACTGCGCCAGCCCGGCCACGCTGTCGCCGAGCGGATAGCTGTTTTCGATACTTTTGAAGGCAATCAGTTTGCCTTGCCGGTGCAGGCGCAGCGCATCGTCGGCGCTGCGGGCGGCGCCGATGCGGCTGCCGAAGCGTTCGACCATGGCGTCGATCTGCGCCGAGCGCTTCCAGGCCAGTGCACTGGCGGCGGCATAGCCGGCCGGCGTGAGCGGCCCCTGCGGCGTGTAGATGGCAAAGAAGCCGCCATCGAGGTTGCCGTCTTCCATGCGCGGCAAATCAAGTTGCGCCATGTCGGTGCGTACGTCGTGACGCTCGCCAAAACTCCAGCCGTCGCGGCCGAAATGCAGCGGGCTGTCCAAATGGGTATCGAGCGTCAGCAACTGGCGATGGAAGGGATCGACCTCAGTGATCGTCGGGGGCGATACTGCGCTACAACCAGCCAGCAGCCATATTGCTGCCGCCCCCACCATCGTGATGCAATGCTTCATTCACTTCCCTTTGCAGACTTGGAGACCCGGACCGGCCTGAAATCCAGATCATGATAATCCCAGCTGAAATCGGCAATCGGCGAAGCTGCCTTCATGCTGATGCGCTCGACCTTGCCGTCCTTGTCGAGAGCAAAAGTCACATACGCCGGCTCCATGGTCGGATCGCTGAAGCGGGTAATAAAGGTATCGTACTGCCAGTGCTCGAGCGTGCCGGTCATGCGCGGCGTCGAGCTAAAGTCGATGGTGAGCCCCGCGCCCTGTGCGCCGATGACGATGTTGCCATACCACGGATCGGCATAGGTGCCGGCCAGCGCGGCCAGCGCCACCGACGGTCCGACCTTTACCGGCGTACTCTGTGCCGCCTTGAGCACCGCCAGGCCCTGCTCGACCATTTTGCCGCGATAGTGCTGGAACTTGCCCGGCCAGTCGTTCGATGGCAAGCCAAGGTAGTGGTCGATCAACTCGTACATCAGGCCACGGACGATTTCGCCGTCTTCACTGTTGATGGTGATGGCAAAGCCAACCTTTTGTTCAGGCAGCACCACCACCGCCGTCTTGAAGCCGAACACCGCGCCGCCGTGCCAGATCACGCGCTGGCCGCGATAATCGATAACGTCCCAGCCCAGCGCGTAATTGGAAAAACGCGATTCCAGCAAGGCCAGCTCTGGCGGCATTTTACGCGCCGGCATGGTCATGGCCGGTGTCCACATCTGCACGCCCGCTGCGGCGCTGAACACGCGCTTGCCCTCGGCCGTGACGCCGCCAGCAAGCAGCAGCTGCAACCAGCGCGCCAGGTCATTGGCGCTGGTGGCCACGCCGCCGGCCGGCGCCGCGTTGCGGCCAAGGTCGTCGCGCTCGTCAAGCCGCTCCTGGTCACCGGCGCCGCGCAGGCCGCCGTTCATGCGCGCATGCGGATAGGCGCGGTCCACGGTGGCAAACTGGTCGACGTTGTCGGTGGTCGATACGCGCATGCCGGCCGGCAGCAGCAAGTGCTGGCGCACATAGTCCTCCCAGCGCTGGCCGCTGACGGCCTCGATCAACTGGCCGGCCACTATGTACATCAGGTTGGAATAGGAAAATTCGGTACGAAAACTGCTGGCGGGTTTCAGATAGCGCAGGCGCCGCACGGTTTCCGCGCGACTGAGATTGCTGCGTGGGACAAACAGCAGGTCGCCGGCGCCATAACCAAGGCCGCTGCGATGCACGAGCAGGTCGCGCACCGTGATTTCACGGGTTACCCAGGCGTCGTACATCTGGAAGCCCGGCAGGTGATTGATGACCGGATCGTCCCAGCCGATCTTGCCTGCATCGACCAGCGTTGCCAGCGCCGCTGCCGTCATCGCCTTGCTGGCCGAGCCGATGGAAAACAGCGTATCGGCATCGACGGCTGGCGCCGCACCGAGCTGGCGCACACCATAGCCGCGCGCCAGCGTGGTCTTGCCGTCTTCGACGATGGCAATCGCCAGGCCGGGCACGCCGATTTTCTGGCGCAGCGTTTCCACTCTCTTGTCAAACTGCCGCGGTGGCGCCGCCCATGCAGCGGCGCTGTTTAGTCCCAGAAGTAAAGTCAGACACAGCGTTCCGATCATTTTTTGTTTCATCACATCTCCAGATCGCCATGTTCACTAACGCCAACGGCGCCACCCATGCCCCCCATGCAGGCATCCAGCAGCCGCTCAAAATCCGCACCGCCGCGTATCGGATCGGCAACCGGCAAGCCAAGGCGCTGCGCCAACGCGTCAATCTCGGACTGCGCGGCTGACTCGCTCATGCCCGCCGTGTTCAATGAAACACCCACGCAGGCAATGGCCGGATTGGTCACCCGCCCCAGCGCCACCGTCTGCGCAATCACCGCTTCAATCGACGGCAACGGCGCCGCCGGATAACCGAGGCTGTGCGTGCGGCGCGGATCGTGGCAAACAACGAACATATCAGGCTGGCTTCCATGAAGCAAGCCTAGCGTGACGCCAGCGTAGGCTGGATGAAACAGGGAGCCCTGGCCCTCGATCACATCGAGATGATCGGGCGCCGCCGCCGGGCTCAGCAACTCGGCCGCGCCGGCGACAAAATCGGCCACCACTGCGTCGATCGGGATGCCGCCGCCGGCAATCAGGATGCCGGTCTGGCCGCTGGCGCGAAAATCGGCATCGACGCCACGTGCCCGCAAACCACGCGTGAGCGCCAGCGCCGTGTATTTTTTGCCGAGCGCGCAATCGGTGCCCACCGTCAGCAGGCGCCGGCCGCTGCGGCGCACGCCGGTAGCGATGGGAATCACCGCCGGCGGTGTGCGGATATCGATCAGCCGGCGGCCGTGGCGCTCCGCCGCCTCGCGCAGCGCCGCCACATCGGCCAGGCGCACGTGCATGCCGGAGACGATATCGAGCCCCGCTTCCAGCGCCTCCACCAGCGCCGGCACCCAGTGCGCAGGAATCAGTCCGCCGGCGGACGCCACCCCGATCACCAGTTGCCGTGCGCCGTGCTGCCAGGCCTGCTGCACGGTCAGGCGCGGCAGGCCGGTGCTCACTGTCGCCGCCGGCAGCGCCAGCTCGCCAACACAGCGTTCGCTGGCCCAGTCGCGCAGGCCGAAGGCCGTTTTGGCGATGGCCGGATCGACGCTGTCGGCCAGGAACAGCAGGTAGCCGCCACTGAACGATGGCGCCGACGGCTCGTTGGCGGCTGTGTTGTTGATCATACTGGTGGTGCTGGTGAATATGGCGGACGACAGGGTGGGCATGTGCTTAATACTCCGTGGTGAGGGTCAGGCCGATCGTGCGCGGTGTGATCACACCGGTGTTGATCGCGCCATTGGGATACATATTGGCGCCGTTGGCGGTCACCGTCGAAGTCGATGTTTTGCCTTCGCGGTTGCCGAGGTTTTTGCCATACAGCTCCACCGTCCAGCGCCCCAGTTCCGCACCCACGTGAGCGTCGAGTACGTTGTAGGACGCCACTTCGCGGTGGCGGCCATAGGCGGTGCGGAAGGCATTGTCGAAGGCGCCCGACTGGCGCGCCAGCTGGCGGATCGAGGCGCCGACATATACAGGCGTGGTGTCGCCGACGGTCCAGCGGTAATCGCCCATCAGCGACAGCGTGTAGCGCGGCGAGAATGGCAGGCGGTCGCCCTTGCGCCCGCCCACCAGCGGGCTGGTGTCGCCATCGAGGCGCGAACGGTTGTAGGCGCCGTTGGCCGACAGGCGCAGGCCGCGCAGCGGTCGTACGGTGGCGTTGAACTCGGCGCCGTCGACGGTGGCGCCGGCGCCGTTGGTATTGAGGCCGACGTT
>JBEVNE010000368.1:0-6812 GCA_040508275.1 Duganella sp. | reverse complement strand
GCCTGGATCGCGTGGCCCGACGATTTGCGGATCACGTACAGTTTGCGCTCGAGCGCGTCGGTCACCATGATGTCGGCGCCGCGGCCGATGAAGATCTGGCGGATCACCGGTTCTTTTTCGCGCACGGTCGGCGACATTGGCATCTCGATATCGACTGGCACATTGCGCCAGCCCAGCAGCACCTGGCCTTCGGCGCGCACGGCGCGCTCGATTTCCTGTTCGCAAGCAATGCGCGAGGCGTTTTCTTTTGGCAAGAACACCATGCCCACGCCATATTCGCCCGGCGGCGGCAGTTCGACGCCCTGCTTGGCCATTTCGTCGCGGTAGTACTGGTCGGGAATCTGGATCAGGATACCGGCGCCGTCACCCATCAGCGGGTCGGCACCGACGGCACCACGGTGGTCGATGTTCTTCAGAATCATCAGACCCTGTTCCACGATCGAGTGGCTCTTCTGGCCCTTGATATGGGCGACGAATCCGACGCCGCAGGCATCGTGTTCATTGGACGGATCGTAAAGACCTTGGGCTTTCATGGTGCTCTCCACTGGCAGTTTGGCTATGAGAATGCAGAGTAGAGCAAGACAACATAAAAAACAATATTAACAATTAGGGTCGGAGTCGAATTAAATTTTTAAATAACCTTAGAATTTTTAATTAGGGACAGAGTAAATCGGGTGCTAAAGGCCCTGATGCCGCCATGGTTACTATGGCGCTATTCAGCTATCTGCCGCTGTTTCTTTTTTGATTTTGAAAGGACGCCCACGTTTCGCTGGCAATACCCGGCGCTGGACCTTATTTTGTAATGCGGTCTTGTACTGCTCCGAACCGAGCGGCCAGCCCTTGAGCAAGGCCTTGCCGATCTGTGCAATTTCTTCGTCGGTAATCACCAGTTCAAATAAAGCCACATAGGCTGCTTCGCGCTGGAATGGCGTATTGCCCAGTTCCCAGAACTTGGCATGATCGACGATCAGGCCGTCAGGACGGATGCCGGCATGGTGGCAATAGCTCGACCAAGGATATTCCTCATGGCGGCTGGCCAGCCCGCTACGCACCGGATTCGACTCGATATAACGGCTGCACAGCATGAAGTAGGCATCGGCATCGATCAGCGAGGTTTTGTAGCGTCCGTTCCACAAGGTGCCGCTGCGGCCATATTTGTGGTTGAAGTAAGGAACGTAGTAGCGGCCGATCCACTGCATCATCTGGCCCAGGCCGTCTTCATCGGTGGGCGTGACCAGCAGGTGCAGGTGGTTGGGCATCAGCACATAGGCGTGGATCTGCACCTTGTAAGTGGTGGCAGCGGTGCGCAACCAGCCCAGGAAAGCCTGATAATCGTCGGCATCGTGGAACACCGGCTGTTCGTTGTTGCCGGTCTGTATGACGTGGTGGGGCTGGTGCGGGACGATCAGGCGGGGTAGGCGTGCCATGGCATGCAGCGGCGAGGCAGCCTTACGACAGGTTGAAACTGGCCGACAGGCTGTAACCCTCGCCATACGCGCTACGCAGCGGCAAATCCTGGCCCAGCCCGGTGCGCGCCTTCTTGCGCAGGCGGTACACCAGCATGTCCACGCGCCGGCCGGCGTCGGGATCGTCGCCGCCAATGCCGGCCACGATCACCTGGCGCGGCACCGGCCGCGTGTTAATCGTCAGCAGGTGCAGGAAATTGCATTCCTTTTCGGTCAGCGTGATGGCCGTGCCTTGCAGCTCGAGCTGGCGCGCGCTCACTTTCAGCGTCCATTTGCTGGGCGCCGGCGCGGTTTCCTGCGGCCCCACGCGGCGGTCGAGTGCCTCGATGTGGGCGGCCAGCTCCGGAAACTTGATCGGCTTGGTCAGGTAGTGGTCGGCGCCCAGGCGCAGACCGAGGATGCGATTGTCAAACGCCACGCGTCCGGTCAGCACCAGCAGGCCGATCTGCGGATACAGCTGGCGCATGCGGGGGATTACATTAAAGCCGTCTTCGTCGGGCAGGCCGAGGTCCAGCACCACCACGCCGACGTTGCCATGGCTGAGCGCGGTCCACATATCGCTGGCGTTGTTAGTGATATGCACCTCGTGTTGAAGCTCAGTCAAAAACTCCGCCATCTCCTCGGCGTAGTCCAGATTGTCTTCCACGATCAGTATTTGCGTCATTGGTGCGCCATTCGATGTTGATCGAGCACGATAGCTCAATTGCTTTGTCTAGGGAACCTCGAAAAACCGCGCAGTAGGTTTTCGAACTTCCTTTAGCTTGCGTTCGGGGAATTATCACTGTTGATACTCACTCGCGCAAGGCTTTTCCCCGGCTTGGCAGCCACGGGCAGCCAAATCCTGAACTCCATGCCGCTTTCAGAAACATTTCGGGCCGTGACCGTACCACCATGGACGTCGGCAATCGAGCGCGCCATGTACAGGCCGAGCCCTGATCCGGCCACGCCGGCGGCCTTGCTGCCGCGTGTGCCACGGCCGAAAATTTCTTCGAGTTCCGCTTCGGGCAAATGGGCGCCGTGGTCGCGCACCAGGAACTCGACGCCGCCTTCACTGGCCATGCGGCCGCGGATGACGATCGGGGTGTCCACCGGTGTGTACTTGATGGCGTTGTCGAGCAGGATTTCCAGGCACAGCCGGATGCCGGCCGGATCGCAGCGCATCCATTGCGGCAAGGTGTCGATATGCAGATCGACGCGGCTGCGGCGCGTGCGCGCGCCTTCCGCTGCCGATTGCAACAGGTTGGCCGGCGAGATTTCATCGGGCTGGCGGGCGCGGCCAATGCTGGCCATGCGCTCGGGCGACAAATATTCGTCGAGCATGGCCAGCATGCGGTCTACCGCAGTCTGTATCTTGCGGTAGCGCTTGCGTGTGCCTTCGTCGTGGTGGGTACCCGTCATTTCCAGGCGCTGCACGGCGCCGTCGATGGTCGAGAGCGGCGTGCGGAATTCGTGCGACAGCATCGAGGCAAACTTTTTTTGCTGGTCGGCCAGCGCGCGCCGTTCGGTGAGGTCGCGCACCACGCCCAGCACCGACACCGGTACGCCGTCGCCATCGAGGATCAGGGTCGATTCGATTTCCACCGGCACCAGGTGGCCATCGGCATGGGGCAATTCGGACTCGCGCAACAGGTGGCGTCGACTGAGATCGCCGGACTCGTAGCGGTCGAGCCGTGGCGCCAGTTCATGTGCCAGGTCCCAGGCCAGCGCCCGGGCGCTGTCGAGCGTGTAGCCGAACTGCGCCTGCGCTGCATGACTGAGCCAGGTCAGCTCGTTGCTGGCGCAATCGATCATCCAGCTCACTTCGCCGCTGTGATCGAGCAGTTGCCGGTAGCGTGCCGCCTCGGCCTGCGACTGCCGCAGCGCTTCCTGGAGTTCCGCGATGGTCGCCATGGCCGCTTACTCGACCAGCGGTGCAAAGATTTGTTGCAGGTCTTCCTGTGTCAGTGCCATTTTTTGCGACTCCCCTTCTGCCAAAATCGATTGCGCCAGATCGGATTTTTTCTGTTGCAAGACCTGGATTTTTTCTTCCAGCGTGCCCTTGGCAATCAGCTTGTAGACAAACACGGGCTTGTCCTGGCCGATGCGCCAGGCGCGGTCGGTAGCCTGGTTTTCCGCCGCCGGATTCCACCATGGATCGTAGTGGATCACGGTGTCGGCGGCCGTCAGGTTCAGGCCGACGCCGCCGGCTTTCAGGCTGATCAGGAAGATCGGCACGGCGCCCTGCTGGAACGCCGCCACCTGCGCGCTGCGGTCCTTGGTGTCGCCGGTGAGCAGCGCATATGGAATGTTGCGCGCTTCCAGTTCTTCCTCGATCAGCTCGAGCATGCTGGTGAACTGCGAGAACACCAGAATCTTGCGCTTCTCTTCCAGCAGATCTTCCACCATTTGCATCAGGTCGGTCAACTTGGCTGAGCCAGCCGCCTGTTTTTTGGGCGACAGCGATTTCACCAGGCGCGGATCGCAGCACACCTGGCGCAGCTTGAGCAGTGCTTCGAGGATGACGATCTGGCTGCGCGCCACGCCTTTGCGGTCGATTTCCTCGCGTACCTTCTGGTCCATGGCCAGGCGCACGGTCTCGTACAGGTCGCGCTGGGCGCCGGTCAGCTCGACGCGGCGCACCATCTCGGTCTTGGGCGGCAGTTCCTTGGCCACATTGTCCTTGGTGCGGCGCAGCAGGAACGGTTTGATGCGGCGGTTCAGCAGCGCGCGGCGCAGCGGGTCGTCCTGGCGCTCGATCGGGTGGCGGAACACCGTGTTGAAGCCCTTCTCGTCGCCAAGCAGGCCCGGCAGCAGGAAGTGGAATTGCGACCACAGTTCACCGAGGTGATTTTCCAGCGGCGTGCCGGACAGACACAGCCGGTGGCGCGCACGCAGCAGGCTGGCGCTCTGGGCCGCCTTGGAGCGGGTGTTCTTGATGTAATGCGATTCGTCGAGTATGACCAGGTGGAAGTCGTGCTCGCGCAGTTTTTCTTCGTCGCGCGGCAGCAGTGCATAAGTGGTCAGCACCAGGTCGGCGCCATCGATCTGGTCGAACTGCGCCAGCCTGTCCTTGCCCTGCAACAGCAGCACTTTCAGGTCCGGCGCAAAGCGTGCGGCTTCTTCCTGCCAATTGCCCATCAGGCTGGTAGGTGCGATCACCAGCGCCGGCGCCGTCAGGCGGCCCGCTTCTTTTTCCACCAGGATGTGGGCCAGCGTCTGCACGGTTTTACCGAGGCCCATATCGTCGGCCAGGATGCCGCCAAAATTGTACTCGCGCAGGAACTGCATCCACGACAGGCCATCGGTCTGGTAGTCGCGCAGCGTGGCGCGCAGACCGGCCGGCGTGGCAATGCGTTTGACTTCGCCGAACTGGTTCAGGCGCGCACCCATCTCGCGCAGCGCTTCGCCGCCAGTCCACTCCATCTCGACATGGCGCGCCAGTTCGTCGAGGCGGGCGGCGTCCAGCGTGGCCATGCGCAGCGAGGTTTTGATCTTGTCGCTGAAATACAGCTCGCCCAGCGTATTGAGGATGGGCTTGATACGGGCCCACGGCAACGCCACGCGCGCGCCGTCTGCCAGCGTAGCCAGCATCTGGTCTTGCTCGCCATGCTGGGCGATCACCTTGGGATTGAAATCGAGCGGTGCGTTGCGTATCAGTTGCACCAGCACGGGCAGCAGCGGCACCCGTTCCTGGTTGACCATGATGCCAAGCTCGAGGTTGAACCAGGCATTGCCGCCGTCGGCCTCGTCCGGCACCACGTCGGCATACCAGTCGCCCACCTCGCTGACGTCGTAGCGGTACTTGGTGGTTTTTTCCAGCTTCCAGCCGGCCTCGCGCAGGGCGGCGACGCCATCGCGGGCAAAGCGCAGCCATTCGGCCTGGCTGGGCAACAGCAAACCGCCCTTCAGGCTGCTCAGCGGCAAACTAGTGGGTGCGACAAACAGGCGTTCGTTGAGCAGCGCCAGCGCAGCCGCTTCGGCCGCTTCGTCGCGCTCGATGATTTCGGTGACATCGCCTTTCTGGCGCACCACGCGCTGCGACGGGTCGAACGACACGCGCTCGCCGTCGTAATCGAAGGACAGCACGGCGAAATCGTGCCAGCGCTGCAGCGAACCGTCGGCCAGCATGGCGGCATCGAGCGTGAGCACCGGGCGCGGCTTGACGTCGTCGCGCAAGCGCTGCGGCAGCGGTTGCGGCAAAGGCATCAGTTGTTGTAAACCGTGTGCAAGCAGCAGCTGCGAGACGCGCATTTTTTCGTGGCTGGTCAGCAACGGCGCCTGCGCCACCAGCGCCTGCAGATCGGCCAATGGAATGGCGGTGCCGCCCTGGTTCAGTTGCAATACGCCGCAGGAAAGATTGTCGATATACCACGGTGGATCGGTCGGCAACATATAATCGACCTGATCGGCGCCGGCGTGGCGCGCGCCGGGCGGCGCCTGCACTTCCCAGCCCAGGCGCAAGCCCTTGCCTTCTTCGCGCCAGGCCAGGTTGGCTTCGCGCAGCACACCACCCTTGAGTGGATAGACCAGACCGTTGCCCACGTCTGCCCAGGAATTGGCCCACAACAGCTTGTCCTGCTCGGCCAGCATCTGCAGCAGGGCGGCGCCAATCTTGCCGCGCGGTTCGGTCGCCGAGCCGGTCTGGGAATTCTGTCCGCTGCGCATGGCCACGAAAAACCGTACCAGGTCTTCATCGCCGGGCACCAGGAAACTGGGCGGCGCCGACAGCAGCGAAAATATTTCACTGACCGGAGTGGCGGCGGCAACGTCGCCGTTCGAGCGCAGCCGCGCCTTGTACAGGCACAAGGCCACGTGACGGCCGCCGCTGGTGGGCGCCAGCACGTAAATCAGGCGATACTGCGTCTGCTTGGGGTCGGCGTCAGTCGGCGGCGCGGTCAGCTTGGCTTTGGGATGCGCGGCGGCATCCACCCGCTGTAGCCAGGTGGCAACGGCATAAGACAATTGATTTGCGGGCGGCACCATGCGCGGAGGCACGGCCGGGGTGGCCGGGTTAGCTGAAGCGGCTGGAGCAGCTTTTACATCAGTAGCGTCGTCGCGGGTAAAATCCATGGGTCGCATTGGTGTTCAATGATGGTTCAAAAACGGCAACAGGCGATATTATCCGCCATACACGCGTTCGTGGCTGTGGATTCTGTAGAAAACCTGTTTTCAACATCCCTTTCCGCACGTATCTGTCGCACACAGTCCGTTTGGAGTGTCAAGACTGGCACAATTACGCCGATTGCGTATGATTCCGGGCTTGACCGCTCAGGATACCTCTATGTTGCCATCCATCGAACAACGCCTTGCCCTGGAACTTGCCGCCAAACCGGCCCAGGTAATCGCCGCCATCGCCCTGCTGGACGA
>JBEVNE010000341.1:0-28591 GCA_040508275.1 Duganella sp. | reverse complement strand
GACGACGTTTTCTTCCAATACAAGAGCTTCCACCTCAGCCAGACGACGACGGTCGCTGTAGTAGTACTTCAGCACTTCGCGTGGGTCTTCATAGATTTGGGCGAAGTCTTCGATCTGGGCTTTGACTTGCTCAGGCTGGGCTTGCAGGTTGTTTTCGCCGACCAGTTGCGACAGGATCAGGCCCAGGCGTACGCGACGCTCGGCTTTGTCCTTGAACAGCTCTGGTGGGAATGGCACGTTTTTCACATCCATGCCGCGCTGCGCCATGTCCTGGCGGGTGATTTCGGCCAGACGCTCGGTGTCCTGGGCGATCAGCGATTGCGGCACGTCGAGGGTGGCGGTTTTCACCAGCGCTTCCATCACGGCTTCCTTGTTGCGTGCTTTGACACGGCCGGCAACTTCGCGCTCGAGGTTGACTTTGATGTCTTCGCGCATTTTGGCGATGTCGCCGTCAGCCACGCCCAGCGATTTGGCGAATTCTGCGTCAACTTCTGGCAGGTGCGCCCATTCCAGTTTTTTCAGGGTGATGGTGAACGAGGCGGTTTTGCCAGCCACGTCCTTGCCATGGTAGTCCTCTGGGAAAGCCAGTGGGAAGGTTTTTGCTTCGCCGACTTTCAGGCCGATGGTGGCAGCTTCGAATTCCGGCAGCATGCGGCCTTCGCCGAGCACGAACGGGTAATCTTCTGCTTTGCCGCCTGGGAACTCGACGCCGTCGATCGAACCGACGAAATCAACGGTAGCGCGGTCGCCGTTGGCAGCAACTGGCTCGCCGCCGTCGCCGTGTTCGCCCGCTTCGCCCTTGGTGTGGAAGTGCACGCGCTGTTTGCGCAGGATTTCGATGGTCTTGTCGATTTCGGCATCGCTGACGTCAGCTTTGACGGTTTCGATTTCCACGGTGGTCAGGTCGCCGACCTGCACTTCTGGATAAACTTCGAAGGTAGCGTCGAAGGTCAGCACGCCTTGTGGCGACTCTTCCTTCGGCTCGATGTTCGGGTAGCCGGCAACGCGCAGTTGCGCTTCGTTTGCGGCATCGTTGAAAGCACGGCCAACTTTATCATTGAGCACTTCGGTTTCGATCTGATAACCGTATTGTGCTGCGACCATTTTCAGAGGCACTTTGCCCGGACGGAAGCCTGGTGCTTTAGCCGTTTTGGCTTGCACTTTCAGGCGTTTCTCAACTTCAGCGCGGACTTCGGTCAGCGGGAAGGAGATCGTGATACGACGTTCGAGTTTGCCCAAGGTTTCGACTGCAGTTGCCATGTAAAAATCGTCCAAAAAATTATCATACAGTTGGTGCGAGGAGGGGGACTCGAACCCCCACACCATTGCTGGCGTCAGGACCTAAACCTGGTGCGTCTACCAATTTCGCCATCCTCGCGGCTTGTTTGCACAAACGCAAAGGGCGACCCGTAAGTGAAAACGGTCGCCCTGTCCCCTTGTCAACCGGGGGCTTTCAACTTCAACGCGATATTCTAACGGGTTTTTTAACGAAATGTGGTGATTTTTAAACTATCACCACGATTGCCCATTATTTTATCGGCTTTTTAACCCGGAACCACGCCGCATACAGCGCCGGCAGGAACAGCAAGGTCAGCGCCGTGGCCAGCACCAGCCCGCCCATGATGGCGACTGCCATCGGCCCCCAGAACACCGAGCGCGACAGTGGAATCATGGCCAGCGCCGCCGCAGCGGCCGTCAGTATGATCGGGCGGCAGCGCCGCACCGCCGATTCGACAATCGCCGTCCACGGATCGGAACCATCCTTGATGTCCTGCTCGATCTGGTCAACCAGGATCACCGAGTTACGGATGATCATGCCGAACAGCGCAATAATCCCAAGGTTGGCGACAAAACCAAGCGGACGCCCCAGCAGCAGCAAGGCCATCGCCGCGCCCGCCACGCCGAGCGGGCCGGTCAGGAACACCAGCAGCGAACGCGAGAAGCTGTGCAGTTGCAACATCAGCAGTGTAAAGATGATAAAGATCGCCAGCGGCAGATTGGCCGCAATCGAAGCTTCCGCCGCGCCACTGTCGGCCGAGGCGCCCTTCACCGTGATCGCGTAACCGGCCGGCAGCGCATCGCGCAGCGGCTTCAACTTCGGCTCGATCTGATTCGATACGGTCGGGCCCTGGATGTGGTCGCCCACATCGGCCTGCACGGTAATCGCCCATTCGCGGTCTTCGCGCCACACCACGCCCGGCTCCCAGACGAAATGGGCGTGCGCAAGCTGGCTGATCGGCACATACTTGCCGCTGGCCGTCGGGATATTGGTGTCGTTCAGTACCGATATCGTGTTGCGTTCATCGAGCGGCTGGCGGATCTGGATATCGATCAGCTTGATATCCTCGCGGAACTGCCCCACCGTCGTGCCCGACAAAATGGTGTTGGCAGCACGCATCACTGTCTGTGTCGTCACACCGAGCGCGCGCATCTTGTCCTGGTCGAGGTCGAGGCGCAGCACCTTGACCGACTCGTTCCAGTTATCGTTGACGCCGATGGTATTCGGATTGTCGCGCATCACTTCCTTGACCTGGTCGGCAATCGCCCTCACCTTGGCGACCTCGGTGCCGGTCACGCGGAACTGCACCGGGTAAGGCACCGGCGGGCCGTTGGGCAGCAATTTCACGCGGCCGCGCACTTCCGGAAAATCATTCTCGAACAGCTTGGAGATATCGGTGCGCAACTGCGCTCGCGCCTTCAAATCCGTGGGCAGCACGACGATTTGCGACACGTTACTCTGAGGGAAAATCTGGTCGAGCGGCAGGTAAAAGCGCGGACTGCCGGTACCGACATAGCTGGTCACGCTGACCACGCCTGGCATCTTCTGCACCAGCGCCTCGAATTTTTTGACCTGCGCTTCATTGGCGCCAAAACTCGTGCCCTCGGGCGTCCACAGTTCCACCATCAGCTCGGGACGGCTGGAATCGGGGAAGAATTGCTTCTCAATAAAATTAAAGCCGTAGACGCCGAGCGCAAACACGGCCAGCGAGGCAACGATGGTGGTCTTGCGGAATTCCACGCACCAGTTCACCAGCGCGCGGAAACGGCGGAAGCCCGGCGTATCGAAGACATCGTGGCTGTGTCCGCCCTCCCCGTGGGGCTTGACCTTGAGCAGCAGATAACCGAGGTAGGGCGTAAACGTTACCGCCACCACCCACGAGATGATCAGCGCCAGCGCATTGACCGAGAACAGCGAGAACGTGTATTCGCCAGCGGCCGACTTGGCCAGACCGATCGGCAGGAAGCCCGCCACCGTGATCAGCGTACCGGTCAGCATCGGAATCGCGGTCGAGGTGTAGGCAAAGGTTGCCGCATCGAAACGCGACATACCCTCTTCCATCTTGCGCACCATCATTTCGACGGCAATGATGGCGTCATCGACCAGCAGGCCGAGGGCGATGATCAACGCTCCGAGCGAAATCTTGTGCAGGTCGATATCGAGCATGCGCATGAACAGGAAAGTGACGGCCAGCACCAGCGGAATCGACAGCGCCACCACCAGGCCCGGCCGCACGTCGAGGCGGAACGGCTTGGTATGCAAACCGAGCGCGAGAAAACTGACGGCCAGCACAATCAATACCGCTTCAATCAGCGTATGGACGAACTCGCCCACCGAAGCCTTGACTGCTTCCGGCTGGTTCGACACGCGTTCGAGCTCGATGCCCACCGGCAGCTTGGCCTTGAGCTCGGCCACGGTTTTTTCCATGTTCTTGCCCAGCTCGATGATATTGCCGCCCTTGGCCATCGACACGCCCAGGCCGATCACTTCCTTGCCATTAAAGCGCATCTTGTCGCCGGGCGGGTCCTGGTACTGGCGCTTGATGGTGGCAAAGTCGCCGAGGCGGAACGTGGTGCCGTTGGCGCGCAGTTCGAGATGCTCGAGGTCGTCGACGGTTTTCAGGGCACCGCTCACACGGACTTGCAGGTTGTCGGTCGGCGTCACCAGCACGCCGGTCGATTCCACGCTGTTTTGCGTGGCAATCTGGTTGGCGATGGTCTCGATCGGAATGCCAAGCTGGGCAAACTTTTTGTGCGAAAACTCGATGATGATTTTTTCATCCTGCACACCAAACAGCTCGACCTTGGACACGCTCGGCACATTGAGCAGGCGCTGGCGCACGAAGTCGGCGTACTCCTTGACCTCAGCATAGTTAAAACCATCGCCAGACAACGCGAAAATCGAACCATAGGTATCGCCGAATTCATCGTTGAAGAATGGCCCCACCACGCCAGACGGCAGCGTGCCACGGATATCGCCGATTTTCTTGCGCACCTGGTACCACGAATCGGGCACATCCTTGGGCGAGGTCGATTCGCGCAATTTCAGAATGATCAGCGTTTCGCCGGGCTTGGAATAGCTGCTGATTTCATCGATGCCAGGGGTTTCCTGCAGCTTTTTTTCCAGCTTGTCGGTAACCTGCTCGGCCATCTGCAAGGCGGTCGCCCCCGGCCACATGGCGCGTACCACCATGGCGCGGAAAGTGAATGGCGGGTCTTCGTCCTGGCCCAGGTTGCTGTAGGCGAGCGCGCCGCCGATCAGCAGTACCGCGATCAGGTAGCGCGTGAGCGGGATGTGTTCCAGCGCCCAGCGTGACAGATTAAAACCCTTCATTTAGCAACCTCGTTGGCACTTTTGGCCGCTGCTGCCGGCTTGGCGACAGGCACTTCACTACCCAGTATCTTGACCTTCTGCCCCGGCTTGAGCAGGTTGACGCCAGCCGTCACCACGCTCTGGCCCGGTTTGACGCTGTTCGCCACATTGCTTGCCAGCACCAGCTGATTGCCATCGGCCGTCACCACCGTCACCGGCACCAGCCTGACGGCGCCGTTTTCCACCACCCACACCGAGGTGGCGTTTTTTTCATGGAACAGTGCGGTCAGCGGCACCTTGATCTGCGGCTGCGGCGTTTTGGACGCAAACTGCACCACGGCGGTCATGCCCAGCCGTGCTTCTTTCAGGCTATCGGGTATGGTCACCTTGGCGGTGTAGGTACGCGTGGCCGGATCGGCCACCGGAGAAATTTCGCGGATCTTGCCGGCCACAGCCTGGGCAGGATCGGCCCACAGGCGCACCTGCACATCCTTGATCTGGCGCAGCGTCTCGACCTTGTTTTCCGGCAAGCCGATGACGATTTCCTTTTCACCATGCTTGGCCAGCTGCACCACCGGCGTGCCGGCTGCCACTACCTGCCCCACTTCGGCATCGATCTGCGTCACTACGCCATCGACATCGGCAGTCAAGGTGGCGTAGCCGGCCTGGTTGGACTGGCCACGGTAGAGCGCCTGCTGGGCATCGACCGACGCCTGCGCTGCTGTCAGGCTCGATTCTTTTTCATCGAGCACGGCCTGGCTGACAAAATTCTTGCTGCGCAACTCACGGTAGCGCTGCACATCGGCGCGCGCCAGGTCGCGGCTGGTTTCCGCCGAGCGCAGCGACGCCAGCGCCTGCGCCTGCGATAGTTGCAAATCCTGCGGGTCAAGCTGCATCAGCACCTGGCCACGCTTGACTTCGGTACCGACATCGACCTTGCGGCTGACGATCTTGCCGCCCACCCGGAAGCCCAGGCGCGACTCGATGCGCGCCCGCACTTCGCCGGAAAACTCGGCATTCACATCGACATCGCTGCTGGCGAGCACCAGCGTGCGCACGGGGCGAATATCCTCGGTCTTTTCAGCCGGCTTGGAACAAGCGGCCAGGGCCGCAGACAACACGATGACACACAGCGGCGATAAACGCGCAAATCTGGGGACAAACAGGGTACTAGACACGGTACTTTCCTTTTCCTTGCCCTGACGGGGAGATGGCACTACTATTACGGGTTGGAAATAAATGACTTTCCGTTAATTAATTATAAGCCGAGCACATGGGTTTGCAAATGACTTTTCAGTCATTTACGTCAGAATTTACCATAGTTGCCTCGGGTCAGGACTACATGTCGGTTGAACACTACGAAAATTTCCCCGTTGCTTCCATACTCTTACCAAAAAAGCTACGCCCGGCTGTTGAAGCCATTTACGCCTTTGCCCGCAGCGCCGATGACCTGGCCGACGAGGGCGACGCCACACCGGAACAGCGCCTCGCTGCGCTGAGCGCCTACGAAGCGGCGCTCGACCGCATTGCTGAAGGTGCAAGCGATCATGCGCCGATGTTCGCCAGGCTGGCTCAGGTGGTCGAGCAATACCAGTTACCGCTGGCGCCGCTGTACGCACTGCTGTCGGCGTTCAAGCAGGATGTGACGGTCAGCCGCTACCCGACCTACGACAGCCTGCTCGATTACTGCGCGCGCTCGGCCAACCCGGTGGGCCAGCTGATGCTGCACCTGTATGGCGAAGCGAGCGAAGACAATCTGCGCGATTCGGACGCCATCTGCAGCGCGCTACAGCTGATCAATTTCATCCAGGACGTGGCCATCGACCTGCACAAGGAACGGATTTACCTGCCGCTGGAAGACTTGGCCCGCTACGCCGTGCTGCCGGCAGCGCTGGACCAGCCCGACGCCCGGCCGCGCTGGCGCGCCCTGATGAAATTTGAAGTACAGCGGGCTCGTGCGCTGATGCTGAGCGGCGCGCCGCTGGCCTTGCGCCTGAAGGGCCGGATCGGCTTAGAGCTGCGCATGGTGGTGCAAGGTGGGCTGCGCATTCTCGATGCCATCGAGGAAGTGGAATATGATGTGTTCCGCCACCGGCCCACGCTGGGCAAGCGCGACTGGCTTGCGGTGTTCTGGGCCGCGCTGCGCATGCGCCGCCCGTGATCATGGCCGGGCGATCGGTGCGGCAGTAGCAGTTTCTGCTGTCCGAGCAGGCCCAAGATGGCACAGAATCGCCTGCCACATTATAGAATAGCGACTTTCAGCCCAACCTTGCTTTTTATTCATGTCCCCCGACGACTACTGCCAGCAAAAGACCGCGCAAAGCGGCTCCAGTTTTTATTACAGCTTTCTGTTCCTCACGCCGGAGCGTCGTCGCGCCATTACTGCCCTGTATGCGTTTTGCCGCGAGGTCGACGATACCGTCGATGAATGCACCGATGAATCGGTCGCCCGCATCAAGCTGGCCTGGTGGCGCAAGGAAATTGCCAACATGTACGAAGGCAAGCAGAGCCACCCGGTCACGCAGGCACTGCAGCCGCACCTGGCGGTGTATCAGCTGCAACAGCAACATCTGCAGGCGATTATCGATGGCATGGAAATGGACTTGAACCAGACCCGCTATCTCGATTACGCCGCCCTCAGCAAGTATTGCTGGCACGTGGCCAGCGTGGTCGGTATATTGTCTGCCAGTATTTTTGGCGTCAGCAATCCGCAAACGCTGCTATTTGCGGAAAAGCTCGGCCATGCTTTCCAGCTCACCAACATCATCCGCGACGTCGGCGAAGATGCGCGCAAGGGCAGGATTTACCTGCCGGTCAACGAGTTACAGCAATTTAACGTGACCGCCGCCGACCTGCTCAACGCCCGCCACAGCGATAAATTTGAAAAACTGATGGCCTTCCAGGTGGCGCGCGCCCAGCAAAGCTATGACGAAGCGTTTGCCCTGCTCCCCAAGGAAGACCGGCGCGCCCAGCGTCCGGGACTGATGATGGCCGCCATCTACCGCACCGTGCTCGACGAAGTTGCGGCCGACGGCTACCACGTACTGACGCAGCGCATTTCGCTCACGCCGATCCGCAAGCTGTGGCTGGCCTGGAAGACGTATGTCCGTGGCTGAACCCGCTAACCATATGGACAGCGGCCACGACAAGCGCATGGCGCCGCGCGGCGATAGCGACAACAGCCGTTCGATTGCCGTCATCGGCGGCGGCTGGGCCGGCTGCACGGCGGCCGTCGAACTGTCGCGCGCCGGCTTCAAGGTCACGCTGTTTGAGGCAGCGCGCACGCTGGGGGGACGCGCCCGCCGGGTGGAGACCGACCGCAAGCTGCTCGACAACGGCCAGCACATCCTGCTGGGCGCCTACCGCGAAACGCTGCGCATGATGCAACTGGTCGGCGTCGATCCCGAACAGGCCCTGCTGAAACTGCCGCTGCAGATGCGCTACCCGCGTGAAACCCCGCAGGGCATGGATTTTCTCGCCGCGCGCCTGCCAGCGCCGCTGCACCTGGCCGCCGCCCTGCTGCGCAGCAAGGGTCTGGAGCGCCAGGACAAGCTCAGCCTGCTGCGCTTTTCCACCACCGCGCGCTGGATGAAATGGCAGTTGCACAACGATTGCAGCGTGGCCGAACTGCTCGAACGCTTTGACCAGACCCCGCGCCTGATCCAGCTGCTGTGGCGCCCGCTGTGCCTGGCAGCGCTGAATACCGCGCCCGAACGGGCCTCGGCCCAGGTGTTTCTGACCGTGCTGCGCGACAGTCTGGGCGCGCGCCGCACCGCCTCGGACATGCTGCTGCCACGGCGCGACCTGAGCGCCCTGTTTCCCGAGGCGGCGGCGACTCTGATCCAGGCCCAGGGCGGCGCCGTGCGCCCCGGCGCCAAGGTGCAGGCGCTGCGCTCGATCGAAGGCCGGCTGTGGCAGGCGGACATCACGGGCGCCTCAGTCGGCGGCGTCTGGAGCACGTATTTTAACGGCGTGGTGGTCGCCACCGGCCCGAGCCAGGCGGCGGCACTGCTGCACGCCATGCCCGACTGCGATACCAGCGATCTGTGCGCCCAGCTGACTGCCTTTGAGCCGGAAACGATTACCACGGTCTACCTGCAATATGCCGCCGGCACTTCGCTCGATCTGCCGTTTTATGCGCTGCTCGACGACGCCGAGAACCATCAATGGGGCCAGTTCGTGTTTGACCGCGGACAGCTCGACGCCAGCCAGTCCGGTTTGCTGGCGGTAGTGATCAGCGCCTCGGCCAGCGCCGCTGCCGAGCAGCAGGACCTGCTGGCCGAAGCCGCCGCCGTGCAACTGGCGGTGGCCTTCCAGCGCCCGGAGCTGGGCCGCCCGCAATGGTTCAAGGTGATCACGGAAAAGCGCGCCACCCATGCCAGCACGCCCGGCCTGCTGCGCCCGCCCAACGCCACTGGACTGCCGGGGCTGGTACTAGCCGGCGATTACACGGCCGGCGACTACCCGGCCACCATCGAATCGGCCGTGCGCAGCGGCATCGCTGCGGCGCGCCTGTTGAAAGGTCTGGGTGCAGGCAAGGGCCAGGGCGGAGCATAAGCATATGAGCGCCCGTGCCGCCCGTCCGCCGCAGACGCTGCCTGCGCCATGATTTGCGCAGCCTGTCACATGATGGTGGCGCGCTTAAGCGTGCAGCCGTACAGTGGCATCATCGACGGCAACGTATAGTAAATATTATGAAACTTTTTTCGGGCCTTCCATCATGAATACCGCGCCCCCGGCCGGCAAAGCGCCGCGCCAGCTGTTGCGCACAGCCGGTTCGCTGCTCGGGCTGTCCGTTTTCAACCTGTTCATGGTGATTCCCGGACTGGTGTACGCTTGCCTGCTGAGCGCGGTGTACATCATGGCGTTCGCGCTCTACATCGGCGGCGTGGCGGTGACCGCCAGCGGCTTGTCCGGCCAAAACGAAGTGGCGCTGCAAGGGCCGCTGCACCACCTGCAGGAGCTTGCGCGCCCGGGCAATAGCAATAGCAACGGCGGCGGCGACGATCCCCAGGGCTGGCGTGTGACCATCGGCAACACCAGCGTGCGTGTGGAGCGCGATAGCGCCAGCACCACGCCTGTACAGAACGACAACAACAGCGGCGCCAGCAGTGCGGAGAGCCGCAACAGCCGCATCTGGGACCGTGCCGAAGCCGTGGTCACCGGCGATCTGCGCATTAAGACCGATGTAGACGGTGACGCCCGCACCACCCAAACCATGTTTGGCTTTGCCATGATTCTCGGCGGCATCGGCCTCTGCCTGCTCAGCGTGGTACTGACGCGCTACACGGTGGTCGGCCTGCGCCGCTACGTGGCGATGAATGTCGCGCTGCTGCGAGGGAACTGAACCATGCCATTACGCTCCCTGATCAAAATCGGCCTGAGCCTGCTACTGCTGTCTTTCGTGCTGGTCGGCATTACCTACAACTTGCTGAAAACCTATGGCACGGCCAGCCCCACCAGCACCGCCGGTCGCACGCTGAGCAGCGAAACCCGCAAGGTCGATGCCATGGTGACGACCCTGGACCTGAACGGTCCGATCGACATGGTGCTGCGCCAGGGTCCCACGCCTTCGCTGCGCGTGCAGGGCGAACAGCGCTCGCTGTCCAATATCGAAACGCTGCAGGACGGCCGCGACCTCACCATCCGCACCACGGGCATGCTGCTCAATCCGCGCCACCGGCTGCAGGTGGAGCTGGTACTGCCGCAACTGTCGGAGCTGATCTTGCGCGGCAGCGGCAACGCCAAAGTGAGCGGTTTCAACGGCGAACGCATGGAATTGCTGTTGAACGGTTCGGGCAACGCCGTGTTCAACGGCCGCTACCGGCGCCTTGAGGCCAGTGTACGCGGCAGCGGCGAACTCGACCTCAACGCCGGCAACAGCGAGTACGTCGAACTCGACATGCGAGGCTCGGGCCGCATCATGGCCTCGGGCAGTTGCAAGACGATGGTGGCCAACCTCAACGGCTCCGGCAACCTCGACGCGCGCCACCTGGCGGCCGACAAGGTCGACGCCACCGTGCGCGGCTCGGGCACCGGCCGCGTATTCGCCCGCAACTGGGTCGAAGTGATGCTCAATGGCAGCGGCAACATGCATGTCTATGGCAACCCCGGCGACCGCACGGTGACCCGCAATGGCTCGGGGTCGGTGCACTGGGAGTAAGCGCCGCCACGGTCGGCTGACCGGGCTGACAAGTGCCCTGATTGCGGCTAGGCCTTCGCCTGCGCATGGCCCAGGTCGTTGAAGATTTCCTCGCACTCCGCTTTGGTATCGAATACCGGCGCCTGCAGAAACGCCTGCGGCGCAGTCGCAGTCGCAGTTGCCGCTGCGGTGGCCGCCACCGGCTGCGCCGGCGCCAGATACGTCGCGAGGAAATGCGTCATCACGTGCTGCACACCGCGCTCGGTGACTTCGCGCAAGTCGCTTTCCATGTATTGGCCATAAGAACCCGCGTGGCTGATGATCTCGTAGGACGGGAAGTAGGCGACATGATCGTGGCGCATCTCGATCTCACCTGCAGCAGCACGCAGCACCGACTTGGAATAGCTCGACGCCACCAGCACGTTCTGGTTGGTGTAGGTGGCCACCAGCGGCACCGGCGACACGGTCAGGATCAGCTTCAGCGCCGGATTGACGGCCTTCAGGCTGGTGATCAGCTGTTCCAGATCGGCAGTGACTTCGGCATGCGTCATGTTGCGGAACTGGTGCAGCTGCGCATCATATTTGCCGCGCGCAGTGCCGGGACAGACAGGATAGGTATGGCCTTGCTCCGCGTGGTACCAGCACTCGGTCAATCCCAGCGTCAGGATGAACACATTGGAGTGCAAAAACATATGACGCACGCAAGCCAGGTGATACAGGCGGTCGGCCTGCGCCTCTGCCAGCGAACCGAAACCGTCGGGTATCGCGTTCGGGCGCATCAGGTCGTAATAGCGGCCCTTTTCTTCGGCGTAGTCCTGGATCACGGGAATCACGCCAAACGCCTGGCGGAACAGCTCAAGGCATTGACGCGCGGTATAGATATTGCCATAGCGGGCCGGGAAGCGATCATAGCTGGCCACCTCGCCACCGAGCTCGTGCATTAACGAGTGCGCGGTTTCGGCACGAAAGGTGGGGATGCCCGCCTCGCGCAGATAGCGCGAGATGTGCTGGGCGAAGCAGCTGCCTGCGGTGCTGATGGCGTCGCTGCGGCCGATGCGGAATTTGGCTTGCGCCAGCGGCAGATCGCGCCACGGAAGGCGGGGGACGAAGCGGCGCCAGAAGTTTTGGTCCGGAAGAGCGGAATACGGATGCATGCTGGTGCTCCAGTCAGAATAGATTGCGAATTTGCTGCGCCACCAGCGCGCCGTAGGCGGCATTGCCGTGCGTGGCGCCATCGACGTATTGTTTGAGCAGGGTGCCGTCGGTGTCGTAGCAGGCCGGCGGCGGTTCCAGCAATTCGATCCCCAGGCCATGGGTTTCTTCCCGCATGATGCGGTTCGCCATCGCATGGTATTTGCGACGGACCAGGACCGGCGTGACGCCGTATTGGGCAATGCGGTCGCCGAAGGCTTCCGGGCTGGCCAGGAAACGGTCGCCGTGCGACGGCGGCGGCGGCAGCACGTGGACGATGCGGGCCTGCGGCAGCGCGATGCGCATGAGGGCCAGCGCCGCAATGGCATTGAGCTGGTAAGGCAGGATATGGCGCCGGATCAGCTCGGGCGGCAAGGGCCGGAAACCGGGCTGCATGCCCCAGTCTTCATGGCCGGGCAAAACAAAGTCATACGGCTCCGGGTGCTGCAGCACCGACAGCGAAGAGTGGGAGTTACCGTCCACAAAGGAGACGATGCAGCTATTTTCCTGGTGCGGATGCAATGCATCGAGCGCAGCAGTGAATGCGGGGTGACCTTGCACATGGCGCGAGCCGCCTTCGCCGTTGTTGATGGAAGCCAAGGACAGCCAGCCTTGCGCAGACACGACCAGCGCTGCCATCTGGTCGCCCGGCAGCATGCCCGGTTTAACCGGCATGGGCTGGAAACTGGTGGCCGACTGCGAGACGAAATTATCGAGGGAGATACCGCTGTCTCCAGCGGCAACAGCATTCAACAGGGCGACTGCATGGCTCATGCCCACTACGTAAATCATAAGGTTTTCCCTGTTCAGGATGATCGGCAAGTGGCCGCCGCAGCCGGCCAATTCTTGCTGTGATGAATTGAAATGCCTGGCAACTATTGTATAGCGCTTCCCTGCTTTAAAACAGTCGGCAAGGGCGACTTCATGCGCTCGTGCTCATAAGTACGACAGCAATATCAGGCTTGCAGCCATGCGAGCACCTGTTTGCCGGCTGCCACACCACCGGCCAGGCATGCGGTCAACAGATAGCCGCCGGTTGGCGCTTCCCAGTCGATCATTTCTCCCGCCACGAATACGCCCGGCACATCGCGCAGCATGGCGCCGTCCAGCGACTGCCAGCGCACCCCGCCGGCGCTGCTGATTGCCTCGTCGATCGGGCGCGGGCGCTGCAGGCGCAGCGGCAGGTGCTTGATGGCGCGCGCCAGCAAGTCGGGATCGGCATAGTCGTCCTTGCTCAGGCATTCACGCAACAGTCCGGCCTTGACACCGGTGATGCCGAGCCGGCTTTGCAGGTGGCTGGCCAGCGAACGGGCGCCGCGCGGGCGCGACACTTCATCGAGCACCCGCTGCGGCGACAGGTCGGGCAACAGGTCGAGGTGAATGGTGGCGTGGCCATGAGCATCGATCTGGTCGCGCAGCGCCGCCGACAGCGCGTAAATCAGGCTGCCCTCGACGCCGCCCGCCGTCACCACGAACTGGCCCTGCTTGCGCATCGGCTGGCCGTTGGCGGCGATGGAGGTGATGGCGACAGTCGTCAAAGGCTGGCCGGCGTGGCGGCTGCTGAAATGCTCGCTCCAGGCGACGTCGAAACCGCAGTTGGCCGGCGCCAGCGGCGCTACCTGTACGCCACGCTGCGCCAGCAACGGCACCCAGGCGCCGTCCGAACCCAGGCGCGCCCAGCTGCCGCCGCCCAGCGCCAGCACCACGGCGTCGGCCTGCACCAGCTGTTCACCCTCGGGAGTGGCCAGCAACAGCGCATCGCCCTGCCAGCCCAGCCAGCGGTGGCGCATGTGGAAGCGCACGCCGCTGGCGCGCAGCCGGTGCAGCCAGGCGCGCAACAGCGGCGCCGCCTTCATATCGGTGGGGAACACGCGCTGCGAACTGCCGACAAAGGTGGACACGCCCAGTCCATGTACCCAGTCGCGCACGGCGTCGGGACCAAAAGCGTCGAGCATGGGCCGCAGCGGACCATCTTGCGCGCCAACCGCGCTGCCGGCCGAGGTATAGCGGCCGACAAACCCGGCGTATGGTTCGGCGTGGGTGATGTTCATGCCGCCGCGCCCGGCCAGCAGGAATTTGCGGCCGACCGAGGCCATGGCATCATAGACATCGACCTGCACGCCTTGCTGCGCCAGGGTTTGGGCGGCCATCAGGCCGGCAGGGCCGCCGCCGATGACGGCAACGCGAAAAGATGGCAAACTAGGCTGCATGGCGGGTGACGAACGTATAAAAGAAAACGGGAGAAAACATGATGGGCGCGATATTCTGGATAAAACGCTATCTGCTGGCCGCCGTGCCGCTGTTCGCGATACTGGCGGCAGTCGAATGGTTCAAGGGTACCGCCACGCGGGAAGACTACCTGAGCGCCGCCCTGTGGTCGCTGGCGGCGGGCGCCCTCTTCACTTACATGCAGTGGCGCCGCTACCGGCTGTCGCTGCCGTGCCGCGCCTGCGATGCGCCGCCTGCGCAGCAGAAAAAGCCGGGCAGCTAATTCAAACAATACAGGCAATACACCATCAGCCGCCGGTCACCGGCGGGAAAAACGCCACTTCGGCGCCGTCAAGCACGTCGGCATCGGCATTGCACATCACCTGGTTGTACGCCATGCGCAGCGCCGGGCTGGACAAGGCCTGGCTCCAGTGGTCGCCACGCCCGGCCAGGTGTTCGCGCAATTGGCCCACGGTGGTCACACCGGCCGGCAATGCCAGTGTTTCGGATGCCACGCCCACGGCTTCGCGCACGCTGGCAAAAAATTTTACGGTAACAGCCATCAGTAGATCAACTCGCTAAACGGTATAAAACGGACCATGTCGCCCACAGCAATGGTCTGGCCCGCAGGGTTGTCGATCACGCCGTCGCCCCACACGGTGGAAGTGAGCACGCCCGAACTCTGGTTGCGGAACAGTTCCAGTCCCCCTTCGGCATTGATGCGCGCGCGCAGGAATTCATTGCGGCGGTCGGCGCGCGGCAGGGAAAAATCGGCGCGCATGGCATAGGCGCGCGGCGCCAGCCCACTTTGCACACCCTGCAGCCGCAAGATGAACGGCCGCACGAACAGCAGGAAGGTGATAAAGCTCGACACCGGGTTGCCCGGCAGGCCGACAAAAAACGCCGCTCCCACCTCGCCAAACGCCAGCGGCTTGCCCGGCTTGATGGCGATCTGCCACATCGACAAGCGCCCTTCCGCCTCCACTGCCGGCTTCACGTGATCTTCTTCGCCGACCGATACGCCGCCGGAGGTGATGATCAGGTCATGGCCGCTGGCGCACTGGCGCAGCACGCTGCGGGTAGCATCGAGAGAATCGGGCACGATACCGAAATCGGTGATCTCGCAGCCGAGATTCTCCAGCAGCGCGCGCAGCGTGAAACGGTTGGAGTTATAAATGGCGCCCGGCGCCAGCGGCTGGCCCGGCATGGTCAGCTCGTCGCCGGTGAAAAACACCGCCACGCGCAGCTTGCGCCGCACCGGCAGACTGGCCAGGCCGACCGAAGCCGCCAGGCCCAGCTCCTGGCTGCGCAGGCGGGTGCCGGCGGCCAGAATCTCGCTGCCGGCACGGATATCCTCGCCAGCGCGACGCACCCATTCGCCAGCCACCGGCGCATGGCCGATGGTGACCTGGTTATTGGCCGCATCAAACGTGCACTGCTCCCGCATCACCACCGCATCGGCGCCCGGCGGTATCAGTGCACCGGTAAAAATACGCGCGGCGCTGCCGGCTTGCAAAGGCTGGCCGACGTGACCGGCGGGAATGCGCTGCGAGACTGCCAGCACCGCGCCAGCCACCGCGCAATCGGCGGCGCGCACGGCGTAGCCGTCCATCTGGGTATTGTCCATGGCCGGCACGTTAAGGCCCGACACCTGGGCTTCAGCCAGCACGCGGCCATTCGCTTCCAGCGTCGGCACGGTGTCGATCTCGCGAACCGGCCGCGCCGCACCCAGCATCTGCGCCAGCGCTTCGGCCACGGTCAACATGGCGCTCACAGGCCGGTGTTGGCAGCGATGTAGGCTTTCATCGCCTCGACATCGGCCTGCATGACCACGAATTTTTGCGGCAAGTCTTCGATGTTCTCGAAGCCCTGCGGACGTTCGGCATCCTCACCCAGCGCATCGAGGATGGTTTCGTTGAACTTGGCGGCCAGCGCGGTTTCCAGCACGATCATCGGCACGCCCGGCTCCAGGTGTTCGCGCGCCACCTTCACACCGTCGGCGGTGTGGGTGTCGATCACGATGCCGTAGTCGTCGGCAACGTCGCGGATCGTATCCAGGCGGTCTGCGTGGGTCGATTTGCCCGACTTGAAACCATATTGCGCCACCAGCTTGAATTCGTCACCATCGCTGCCCGGCTTGCCGGACAGGTCAAAACCACCGTGCGTATCGACCTTGTGGAACAGCGCGCGCGTGCGGTCGCTGTCGCGGCCGACCAGTTCATAGACGAAACGTTCGAAATTGGAAGCCTTGGAAATATCCATCGACGGGCTGCTGGTGTGATAGGTTTCGGACGACTTGCGCACGCGGTACACGCCGGTGCGGAAGAATTCGTCGAGCACATCGTTTTCGTTGGTGGCAGCAACCAGTTTATCGATCGGCAGGCCCATCATGCGGGCGATATGGCCGGCGCAGATATTGCCAAAATTACCCGACGGCACCGTGAACGACACTTTCTGCTGGTTCGACGTAGTGGCCGCCAGGTAGCCGCGGAAGTAATACACCACCTGCGCCACCACGCGCGCCCAGTTGATCGAATTGACGGTGCCGATCTTGTGGCGCGCCTTGAAATCGAGGTCGTTCGAGACGGCCTTGACCATGTCCTGTGCATCGTCGAACACGCCTTCGATAGCGATGTTGAAAATATTCGGGTCCTGCAGGCTGAACATCTGCGCAGTCTGGAAGGCGCTCATTTTCTGGTGCGGCGACAGCATGAACACGCGAATGCCGCGTTTGCCGCGCATGGCGTATTCGGCTGCGCTGCCGGTGTCGCCCGAGGTGGCGCCGAAAATATTCAGCTCGGCGTTCTGGCGCGCCAGCGCGTATTCGAACAGATTACCGAGCAATTGCATGGCCATGTCCTTGAAAGCCAGCGTGGGGCCGTTCGACAGCGCCTGCAAAATCAGTTTGGTGCCATTCTCGCCCTCTTCCAGCACGCGCAGCGGCGTGATCTGCGCGGCGTCTTCGTCGCTGCGGGCATTGCGGTAGACCTCGGCCGTGTAGGTTTTGGCCGTCAGTGCGCGCAGGTCTTCTTCCGGGATATCGGTGGCAAACTTGCGCAGAATTTCAAACGCCAGCTCGGCGTAGGACAGTTTGCGCCAGGCGTCCAGTTCAGCGCCGCTGACTTGCGGGTACGTGGCCGGCAGGAACAGGCCGCCATCGGTGGCAAGGCCGCCCAGCAGGATGTCCGAAAAAGAGTGGGAGGTCGGAGAGGTCGGGGAGGCGCTCGATGCGGCGCGGGTAGACACGTATTGCATAGATGAGATAAGTCCGGTTGAGCTGACGGCTGAGAGGTCTGACGGGCAGAACGCTATAAATCAAGCGGATATTATAGTGCGGTGAGACCCATCCCGTGCAATCGCGTTGTTTTATGGTTATGCCGGCCCTGCCGGGCCTTTTTTATTGTCGCGTGCGCTGGAGTTACTATCATTACGGCAATATACTGATGCCACTGCATTTTTTTGCCATTTTTTCACTTACGCACCCTGCGGCAGCCACCGCTCATCATCCATGAAGTTGCCAGCATCGCGCCGCCCCAAACAATTCGTCAGCACCCTGTGGGCCTGCTTCAGTGTACTGCTCATCGTCACCGCCTCATTCCTGCTCTACGTCTGGACTGAAAAACGTATCGACAGCGCCAACGAGCGGCGCTATGAAGCGCGCGCGCTGGTCGAAGAACTACGCCAGTCTTCCGACGACCTCACACGCATGGCGCGCAGCTACGTGGTCACCGGCGATCTCCAGTACCGCAAGCATTACCAGGAAATCGTCGATATCCGCAACGGCCGCCAGCCACGCCCGCAAAGCTATGACAATGTCTACTGGGATCTGGTCATCGACAGCGGCCGCCGTCCGCGCGGCGACGGCGCTGCCCGGCCGCTGATGGAACTGGTGCGCGAGGCGGGATTCAGCGCCGAAGAGCTGCGCCTGCTGTCGCTGGCCAAGGGGGAGTCGGACCGCTTGACCGGCATCGAGAACAAGGCGCTGGCCATGCGCGACTTTGGCGGCGACGATCCGCAGGCGCTGGCGGAAGCGCGCTCCATGCTGTTTGACGCAAGCTACCATAGCGCCAAAGCCGCCATCATGCTGCCGATTGCCCAGGTGACGGAGAGCGTGGAACAGCGCACCTTGCAGGAAGTGGAAGCATCGGCGCTGCACGCCAAGGTGGCGCGCGTGAGCTTCATCGTGTTTGCCCTGCTGCTGGTCACGCTGCTGTGGCGCGCCAAGCGCCGCCTCGATCTGGCGCTGGGCTGCTCGGTAGACCAGCTGCAAAGCGAAATCGCCCGCCTGGGCCGCGGCGAGGTGAGCCCGGCGCCGCCGCTGCCACCGGAAGCGAAGGACAGCGTGCTGGCCTGGCTGGCAGAAACCCGCCACAACCTGGCGCGCGTGGGCGAAGAGCGCGCCCAGGCACTCGAGCGCGCGCAGCGCCTGGGCAAGCTGTACGCGGCGCTGAGCCAGTGCAACCAGGCCATCGTGCGCAGCCAGAGCGAGACCGAACTGTTCGACAGCGTGTGCGATGCGGTGGTCTCGCATGGCGGCATGTCGCTGGCCTGGATCGGCCTGATCGGCCCGTTACCGGACCGGGTGACGCCCGTTGCCGCCAGCGGCATCGAGCTCGATCACCTGCATAACCTGGTCATTTCGCTGGACCCTGAGCGCCCGGAAGGACGCGGACCGGTCGGCACGGCATTCCGCGCCGGCGCACCGTACTGGTGCCAGGATTTTTCCGAAGCACCCGAAGCCGCCATATGGCAGGAGAGTATTTCACGCTGCGGCTGGAGCGCGGCCATGTCGATCCCGCTGCACCGCGATGGCGTGATCACCGGCTTTTTGTCAGCCTATTCGGTCACGCCGCACGCCTTTGACCCCGAAGTGCAGGCGCTGTTTGTCGAAATGGCCAGCGACATCGATTATGCGCTGAAAAACTTCGACCACGAACGCCTGCGCGAAACCACCGCCGAGTCGCTGCGCAAGAGCGAACAGCACCTGCGCACCATCATCGACACCGAACCGGAATGCATCAAGGTGGTCGATGCCGACGACCGCCTGCTGGAAATTAACACCGCCGGCCTGCTGCTGCTGGAAGCGGACAACCTGGAACAGCTGCGGCACACGCGCTTTATCGACCTGATCCTGCCCGAATACCACGATGCCTACCGCGCCCTGCACCAGCGCGTGATGGGCGGCGAGAGCGGCCAGCTTGAATTCCGCCTGCAAGGTCTCAAGGGCCGCCAGCGCTGGGTCGAAACCCACGTGGCGCCGATGCAGGGCGCGGGCGGCCAGCGCCAGTTGCTGGGCATCGCCCGTGACATTACCGACCGCCGCCTGGCCGACGAACGCATCCAGTACCTGGCCCATTTCGATCCACTCACCGCCCTGCCCAACCGTGCGCAATTGCAGGCCCATACCCTGCAGGCGCTGGCGCATGGGCGCGAACATGGCCAGCAGCTGGCGCTGATGATGCTCGATCTCGATCATTTCAAGGATATCAACGATTCGCTCGGCCACAGCGTCGGCGACGGCCTGCTGTGCGAACTGGCCAAGCGCCTGCGCAATGGCTTGCGTGAGCGCGACATCGTGGCGCGCCTGGGCGGCGACGAGTTCATTTTCGTGCTGCCAGGCGCCAGCACCACGGAAGCGGCCGACGTGGCGCGCAAGCTGATGGATCTGATCTCGCAACCGTTCCGGGTCGGCATCCACGACCTCAAGGTGACCGGTTCGATTGGCATCGCGCTGTTCCCGGCTGATGGCGACGACATGGAAACCCTGCTCCAGCGCGCCGACGCCGCCATGTACCAGGTCAAGCGCGCCGGCCGCCACGACTACCGTTTCTTCACCGCCGCCATGCAGCAGCGCGCCGCGCGCCATCTGCACCTGGTCAACGCGCTGCGCTATGCCATTGAACGCGATCAGCTGCAGGTGGTGTACCAGCCGCAGGTATCGCTGCCGGACCAGCGCATTATCGGCGCCGAAGCGCTGCTGCGCTGGTCAACACCGGAACTGGGCGTGGTGTCGCCGGTCGAGTTCATTCCGGCAGCCGAGGAAAGCGGCCTGATACTGCCGATCGGCGCCTGGGTGCTGCGCCAGGCCGTGCGCCAGGCGCGCGCCTGGCTGGACGCCGGCCTGCCGCCGCTGGTGATGGCGGTCAACCTGTCGGCAACCCAGTTCCGCAACACCGACCTGCCGGAACTGGTCACGCAAATCCTGCAGGAAGAAGGCTTGCCGCCCGAATACCTGGAACTTGAACTGACGGAAGGGGTGGCGCTGAACGATCCGCAAGGCGCGATTGCCATGATGAACAACCTGCACGAGCGCGGCATCCGCATGTCGATCGACGATTTCGGCACCGGTTATTCTTCGCTGAGCCACCTGAAAAAATTCAAGGTCTATAAACTCAAGATCGATAAATCGTTCGTGCGCGACATCAGCACCGATGCCGAAGACAAGGCCATCGTCAGCGCCATCATCAACATGGCGCGCAGCCTGGGACTGAAAACCATCGCCGAAGGGGTGGAAACGGCGGAGCAGCTGCAGTTCCTGCGCCAGCAGGACTGCCACGAAATGCAGGGCTATTACTTCAGCAAACCGGTACCGGCCGAAGCATTCCGCGACCTGCTGGCGCGGGAAGAACTCAAATACTAAAAGCGCCTCAGCAAGCCGCGTGATTGACGGTGATCACGTGCACGGCCAGGCCGCCGAGCGAGGTTTCCTTGTATTTGGCCTGCATGTCGGCGCCGGTCTGGCGCATGGTCTCAATCACCTGGTCGAGGCTGACGAAATGAGTGCCGTCGCCCTTGAGCGCCAGCGAAGCGGCGGTAATCGCCTTGACCGCGCCCATGCCGTTACGCTCGATGCACGGAATCTGCACCAGCCCGCCGATGGGATCGCAGGTCATGCCCAGGTGGTGCTCGATGCCGATTTCGGCGGCGTTCTCGATCTGCAGATTGCTGCCGCCGAGCGCCGCCACCAGGCCGGCAGCGGCCATGGCGCATGCCACCCCCACCTCGCCCTGGCAACCGATTTCGGCGCCCGAGATCGACGCATTGCGCTTGCACAGCATGCCGATGGCGGCGGCCGTGAGCATGAAGTCACGGATGCCGGTGACGGGATCGACTGGTTTGCAATCCTCGGCGTAGTAGCGCAGCACGGCGGGGATGATGCCGGCCGCGCCATTGGTCGGCGCCGTCACCACGCGCCCACCGGCGGCGTTTTCCTCGTTGACGGCCATCGCGTACAGGCTGACCTGGTGCAGCGCATCGTGCGGCAGATGGTTGGCCGGCGCGGCAGACTGCGACTGCTGCCACAGCCGCGCGGCGCGGCGCTTGACCTTGAGCCCACCGGGCAACTGGCCGTCGGTCTCCAGGCCATGCCGGATACAGTCACGCATCACCTGCCAGATGCGGTCGATGCCGTCGTTGAGCGCCTCGTCGCTGATGCGCGCCACGCTGATGCGCGCCACTTCATTCGCGCGCATCATCTGCGGAATCCGCAAGCTGCTCGCCTGTCCGTGCGCCAGCAACTGTTCCATGGTATCGAAGCGGTAAGGAATCGGCGCCGGGTCAGCGTTGGCCGCGCCCGATTGCGGCGTCTCGCCTTCGGCGCGGATAAAGCCGCCGCCAACCGAATAAAACACCTTGCTGGTGCTGCTGCCATCGCGGCGCGTGAGGGTAAAGCGCATGCCGTTCGGATGTTCGGCCAGCGATTCGGTCATATGGAACACCAGGTTGGCGGCGCGCCGGAATGACACAACGGCGGAGCAGGCGGCAGCTCCCGCATCGCTGCCCAGCAGGCGCAGCTCGCCCGCAGCTTCGGCCTGCGCCAGCTGCGTATCGACATGGGCGGGATCGACATCTTGCGGTGTTTCGCCCATCAGGCCGAGAATCACCGCCTTGTCGGTAGCGTGGCCGACGCCGGTCAGCGCCAGCGAACCATACAGCTCGGCCGTCACGCTGCTGACATCATCGAGCGGCGCGCACTCGAGCAGGAAGCGGCGCGCCGCCACCATCGGTCCCACCGTGTGCGAGCTCGAAGGCCCGATGCCGATCTTGAACAGATCGAAAACGCTCATGTCCATCTGCTGTCTCTCTTTTTTATTGTGTTGGCGCCCAGGTGCTGTCAGGCAGCCTTGCCCAGTTGTTGACGGATATCTACATTGGCCAGCATGTCGGCCACCATGGCGTCCAGGCCGATGCGCGCCTGCCAGCCCCAGTGGGCGGCGGCGGTGGAATCGTCGAGGCTTTGCGGCCATGAATCGGCAATCGCCTGGCGGCTGTCGGGCTGGTAGGCGATGCTGAAACCGGGCACGGCGCGGGTGATCGCCGCTGCCAGCTCCTCGGGGTTGAACGACACGCCAGCGACGTTGTACGAGGAACGCACGCGCACCTGCACGGCCGGCGCCTCCATCAGTTCGATGGTGGCGCGGATCGCGTCGGGCATGTAGATCATCGGCAGCGTGGTGTGCGGGCCGAGGAAGCACTGATAGCGTTCGCCGCGCAGCGCTGCATGGAAAATGGCGATGGCGTAATCGGTGGTGCCGCCGCCAGGTGGCGACTTGTAGCTGATGATGCCGGGGTAGCGGATGCTGCGCACATCCACGCCATATTTGCTGAAATAGTAGTCGCACAGCCGTTCGCCGGCCAGCTTGCTGATGCCGTAAATCGTGGTCGGGTCCATCACCGTGGTCTGCGGCGTATCGAGCGGCGGCGTGGCGGGGCCAAAAGCAGCAATCGAAGACGGCCAGAACACCTTGAGCGGCTTGCCAATGGCGCCGCGTTCGCGCGCCACTTCGAGGATGTTGAGCAGGCCGTCCATGTTCAGCGTCCAGGCCTTGAGCGGCGCCGCTTCGCCGGTGGCCGACAGCATGGCCGCCAGCTGGTAGACCTGGGTAATGTCTTCCTGCGCGATCAGCGCCGCCAGCGCATCGCGGTCGAGCACATTGAGCGTGAGGTAGCGTTGCGCGCCATACAGGTTGCTTGGGCTGATATCGCCGGCGATGACGTTGTCTGCGCCGTGGCGGGTAGCCAGCGCCGCCACCAGTTCGCTGCCGATCTGGCCGTTGGCGCCGATCACCAGTATGCGTTGGTTCGTGGTATTCATGAGAGTTCCGGGATTGCTGTGATGGTGTTGAATATTCAGGCTGTCTTGCCGAGCAGGCCCAGTTCCTGGCCGGCCTGCTCAAAGGCCTTGAGCACGGTGTCCAATTGCTCCCGCGTATGCGCGGCCGACAACTGCACGCGCACGCGCGCCTGCCCCATCGGCACCACCGGGTAGAAGAAGCCGCTGAGCAGCACGCCCAGCTCATACATGCGCGCGGCAAATCGCTGCGCCACCGGCGCATCGAACAGCATCACCGGCACCACCGGGTGGGTGCCCGGCTTGATGGTAAAGCCGATGCGTTCGATCTCGCGGCGGAAGTAGGCGGTGTTCTCGTGCAGACGGTCGCGCAGCTCGGTAGACTGCGACAGGCGCTCCAGTACTGCCAGCGAGGCGCCGGCAATCGACGGCGCCAGCGTGTTGGAGAACAGGTAGGGGCGCGACTTCTGGCGCAGCATGTCGATGACTTCCTTGCGCGCCGAGGTAAAACCGCCCATGGCGCCACCGAGTGCCTTGCCCAGCGTGCCGGTGATGATATCGACGCGGCCCATGACGTTGTGATGCTCATGCGTGCCACGGCCGGTGGCGCCCATGAAGCCCGAAGCGTGGCATTCATCGATCATCACCAGTGCGCCGTACTGGTCGGCCAGGTCGCAGATTTTATCGAGCTGGGCGATCGTGCCGTCCATCGAAAACACGCCGTCGGTAACGATCACCTTGTGGCGCTTGCCGGCTGCGGCCTGCAACTGCTTTTCGAGGTCGGCCATGTCGTTGTGGGCATAGCGGAAACGCGCCGCCTTGCACAGGCGGATGCCGTCGATGATGGAAGCGTGGTTGAGCGCATCGGAGATGATGGCGTCCTGCTCGTCGAACAGCGGCTCGAACACGCCGCCGTTGGCATCAAAAGCGGCGGCGTACAAAATCGTGTCCTCGGTACCGAGGAACTGCGACAGCGCCTGTTCGAGCTGCTTGTGCACGGTCTGCGTGCCGCAGATAAAGCGCACCGACGACAGGCCGTAACCATATTGTTCGGTGGCGGCTATCGCCGCCTGCGCCACCCACGGCTGGCCGGACAGGCCCAGATAATTGTTGGCGCACATATTGATCAGGGTGCGGCCATCCTGCCCCACCACTTCGGCGCCCTGGCGCGAGGCCAGCACGCGCTCGGGCTTGTACAAGCCGTCGCTGCGCAACTGCTCGAGGTTTTGCTGGAGACCGCTGAAAAAAGTGTTTTTTGCTGACTGGGTCATGATTATCCTCGTTATTCTGGTATGGCTTGTACAGGCCGAAGTTGCCAGATCGGCACAGCGCGCGTAGTGTGTGGTACGATTTCAGCGCCGTTTCACTGGCTTATGAAAATTTCGCTATATCAAACTCAAATTCAATATATCGAATATTACAGAGAAGCAGTGAACAGCGCAACGGGCAAACGTGCGGTTCTGCACGCGGTTTTCCCGCCCTTGAAATTGAAATGTAGCTGATTCGCCAAATAAAACAATGAAAACACCTGTATCGACGAACGCACCGCCCGAAGTCGGCGCCGCCCTGCAGCGCCTGCGCCTGGCGCGCGGCCTGACGCTGGAAGATCTGTCGCGTATCGCCGGCGTCTCCAAATCGATGCTGTCGCAGATCGAACGTGAAAAAGCCAATCCCACCATCGCCATCACCTGGCGCCTGGCCAATGCACTGGGCGTGCAGATCGGCGAACTGTTATCGAGTACGGAAAAGGAAGCCGCCACCATCCGCGTACTGGATGCACACGAAACCCCCACCCTGCCCGGCAACCACGCCGGCTACGTGCTGCGCATCCTCGGGCCAATGGAACTGGCCGGTAAATATGAATGGTATGAACTGACGCTGGCGCCCGGCGGCGAACTGGCCTCGCAAGGCCACGATCCCGGCGCCCAGGAACACCTGACGCTGCTGCACGGTGCAGTGGAAGTGGAAGTCGGCGCCGACAAAAAGAAAGTCAGAACCGGCGGCACCGCGCGCTACCCGGCCGACCAGCAGCACGTCATCCGCAACCTCGGCAAGACCGAGGCCAAGGCGGTGATGGTGGTGATCCACCGTTGATGATGCCTTTTGCCCCCGCAGCCAGGGCTGGTGCTTATGGTTTAATCAGGCGCTGCCGCACCCAGTCGGCATGATCGACTCGGCCAGGGCCATCTGGGACTCGAACTCAGGGTTGTAAGGCACCTACCGTCGTTACTTTGACTGCGATCATGATTCACTCCCAAGGGTATATAATTTTTATAATATGCCCGGGCTATGGTGTATCAACCCGCTGATCGGCCCAGGGGTGCACCGAGCCGTGCCGCCAACTCGTCCACCGAAGCCCGCCAGGCGTCGTAATGTTCGCTCTCCTGCCACAGCTGGCGCAACTCGGACTGCTCGGAGACGATGCGGGCCAGCGCCAGCACGGCTTTTTGCGCCAGGTCGCTACGAACCTTGGCCTTGGCCTTGCGCGCATCGACCCACTGGTCGATGACAGCGCTATCCTCGGTGCGCTCGCCGCCCTTGCCCTGCAGGCGCGCCAGCACTTCGATGGCAACCAGCGCTTCGGCCGCCAGCGGCGCCTCCAGCTCGCCGCCGGGGTTGTCCAGTGCCGTATCGAGCGTGTTCTCGATGGCTTCCATGCTGGTGGTCTGGTGCAGGTCTTCTGCCCAGTCCTGGGCAAAGTCATTGCCGAATGCGTCTACCGACCAGGTTCCCATGTTTGCTCCTTAGCTGCGCACCGGTTTCACCAGCGGCAGCGGCCCGTCTTTCTGGGTTTTCACGACCTGCATGGCGGTCGCGATCAAGCCGCTGATGTCGCCGAGGTTGGCCGGGATAATGATCGAATTATTGGTCTTGGCCAGGCGCCCGAACGCTTCCACGTACTGCTCGGCCACCTTGAGGTTGACGGCGTCCTCGCCACCGGGCTCGCGGATCGCCGCGCCAACCTGGCGCAGCGCGTGGGCGCTCGCCTCGGCCAGCGCGATGGTGGCGGCAGCCTCGCCCTGCGCACGGTTGATGGCCGCCTGCTTGTCGCCCTCGGAACGGGCGATCTGCGCTTCGCGTTCGCCGTTGGCGATATTGATCTGTTCCTGCTTGCGGCCCTCGGAGGCGGCGATCAGCGCGCGCTTTTCACGCTCGGCGGTGATCTGCGCCTGCATGGCATGCAGGATTTCCTTGGGCGGCGTCAGATCCTTGATTTCATAGCGCAGCACCTTCACGCCCCAGTTGGACGCCGATTCATCGATGGCGTTGACGATGGTGGTGTTGATATGGTCGCGTTCCTCAAACGTCTTGTCGAGCTCCATGCGGCCGATCACCGAGCGCAGCGTGGTTTGCGCCAGCTGGGTAATCGCGGCGATGTAGTTCGACGAACCATACGAGGCGCGCATGGCGTCGGTGACCTGGAAGTACAGGATGCCATCGACCTGCAACTGGGTGTTGTCGCGCGTGATGCAGACCTGCGGCGGGACGTCGAGCGGAATTTCTTTCAGTACGTGCTTGTAGGCGATACGGTCTACAAACGGAATGACGATATTCAGGCCGGGGCCCAGCGTGGCATGGTACTTGCCGAGCCGTTCCACCACCCAGGCGTGCTGCTGCGGCACCACGTTGATGGTCTTGAATACAAACACCAGCGCCAGCACAAACAGCACCAGCGTCACATTGCCAAAACTGATATCCATCAGGTCTCCTTTAAAGCGGTCATGGGTTATTGGTGAAACTCAGGCTGCCACTATCAGGCAGCTGCCCCGCACTTCGCGGATCGTGTACTGGCCAGGCGCTGGCGCACCGGCGCCGGTGCCGGGTTCAAGCTCAACGTCCCACAGTGCGCCACGGTACATCACGCGCGCCGTACCGTCCTGCCAGGCCGGCACGCTGACGCGCTGGCCGATGTCGAGGTTGACGTTGGGATCTCGCCCTGCACCCTGGCGCGTGCCGGTCTTGCCAAAGCGGCTGCGCCGCAGCACCACCGTGGCCAGCACGCCGACAATCGCGGCCACCAGCGTCTGGATCGGCAGTGCCAGATTGAGCCCGGCTGCCAGTGCACCGGCCGTCAGGCCGATGGCAATCATCAGCAGGTAGAAAGTGCCGAGGAACAGTTCAACGGTTACCGCCACGCCGGCGGCGATCAGCCAGAAACTCCAGTCAGCCATGATGCGCTCCTTTTATTGGCGTAAAGACCTCGAAAAAATGCAAAAACCCCCGTCGTCCAATCAGTATGGACCACGAGGGTTTTCGATGCAAAGACATGGTGTGTTGCTATTAAATTCATTCACTCCAGTCTACCGCAATTTTGGCTTACGTCAACATTTTATTTCTGCAAACTTGCCAGTTTCTGCCAGGTGTCGATCACCGAGTCCGGGTTCAGCGACATCGATTCAATGCCCTGCTCCATCAGCCACACGGCAAAGTCCGGGTGGTCCGATGGGCCCTGGCCGCAGATACCGATGTACTTGCCCTCTTCGCGGCAGGCCTTGATGGCCAGCGACAGCAAAGCTTTCACGGCCGGATCGCGCTCGTCAAAGTCGGCCGCCAGCAGCGCCATGCCGGAATCGCGGTCCAGGCCCAGGGTCAGCTGGGTCAGGTCGTTGGAACCGATCGAGAAGCCGTCGAAGTATTCGAGGAACTGCTTGGCCAGGATGGCGTTCGATGGGACTTCGCACATCATGATCAGGCGCAGTTCGTTTTCACCGCGTACCAGGCCGTTCTTGGCCAGCAGGTTGACGACTTTTTCCGCCTGGCCCAGGGTACGCACGAACGGCACCATGATCTCGACGTTGGTCAGGCCCATGTCGTTACGCACGCGTTTCATGGCCAGGCATTCCATCTCGAAGGCGCCGGCGAAGTCGTCGGCCAGATAGCGCGCCGCGCCACGGAAGCCCAGCATCGGGTTTTCTTCGTCCGGCTCGTAGCGCGAACCGCCGATCAGCTTCTTGTACTCGTTGGACTTGAAGTCCGACATGCGCACGATGACTTTTTTCGGCCAGAAGGCGGCGGCGATGGTGGCGATGCCTTCTGCCAGCTTATCAACGTAGAAGGCTTTCGGCGAAGCGTGGCCACGCGCGACCGACTCCACGGCCTTTTTCAGGTCGGCGTCGATGTTCGGGTATTCGAGGATCGCTTTCGGGTGCACACCAATGTTGTTGTTGATGATGAACTCGAGGCGCGCCAGTCCCACGCCGGCATTGGGCACGGCCTGGAAATCGAAGGCCAGCTGCGGATTGCCGACGTTGAGCATGATCTTGGTCGGCAGCTTGGGCAGCTCGCCGCGCGACACCTCCGACACTTCGGTTTCCAGCAGGCCGTCGTAGATCTTGCCTTCGTCGCCTTCGGCGCACGAGACGGTAACAAACGTACCGTCCTTCAGCAC
>JBEVNE010000304.1:0-11084 GCA_040508275.1 Duganella sp. | reverse complement strand
TATTTTGACCTGATATCCGAACCGGATGATTGAACAGCTTTTTCAGTAAATTTTCGAAATCTCTATCAGTCAGCGAAGGAGCAATTTCAGAATAATTTATGCGCAAACCGATCTCGAATTTCCCTGAAACCTGTCCATCAAAAAAGAACCGACGGAAATTCACACGGAAATTTATTCCATCGCCTAGCAAAAAATCAGCTTTATTCCCAGAAAATTTTATGGCATTTTCCGCAGAGCAAAACTTTGTCTCACCAATCCAATTTAATAATCCAGGCCGATTCCTTTGTTGGATTCCACCTATTGAATGAACGTATTGCCATTTCGAAGGTTCAGGCCATGTTGGGTCAGGTAGCCGGCGGTTGGGTTCAGAAAAACTTCGAAGATCCCCAAAAGGGAACTGTAAAATCAAGAACATATCCGAACTTTCGAATAATGGGCCTCCTTTCCATACCAGAGAGGAAGTGCAATGTTTAGCTAAGTAAGAATAGCCGATCATGCGCTCTGCCACTGAGCTACGTATTGCGGCTGGAATCGAACCAGCGACCTCCGATCATGAGACTCTTCTTGCTAAACGCCGCTGAGCTTGGTCCGATGCCGCCCTCACGCAGTTTCATTCTTCCATTAAACTTCCTTTGTGTCAACACTCTCGGAGGTGTATTTTCCAAACGTCGCAGAATCAAAATTATCTACAATTGAAGATTAAGCGTTCATAACTGGTGTTCTGCCCCGCCCCACCTAAATTTATTGACGAAAAAAAACGCCCTAAGTTATAGGGCGTTTTACTCTAGCCGAAGCTAAAACCTCAACTAAAGATTACTGCGCAGCAGCCGCTTCTTCAGCAGCAGCTTTCATCGACAGCTTCAGACGGCCGCGATCGTCGGTTTCCAGAACCTTGACGCGTACTTGCTGGCCTTCTTTCAGGTAGTCGGCAACGGCGTTCACACGCTCGTTGGCGATCTGCGAGATGTGCAGCAGGCCGTCCTTGCCTGGCATAACCTGGACGATGGCGCCGAAGTCCAGCAGTTTCAGCACGGTACCGTCGTAGGTCTTGCCCACTTCGACCGAGGCGGTCAGTTCTTCGATGCGACGCTTGGCTTCCTGGCCGGCGGCAGCGTCAACGGAAGCGATGGTGACCACGCCTTCGTCGCTGATGTCGATCTGGGTGCCGGTTTCTTCGGTCAGCGCGCGGATCACGGCGCCGCCCTTGCCGATCACGTCACGGATTTTTTCCGGGTTGATCTTGATGGTGATCAGGCGTGGCGCGAAATCGGACAGTTCGGTTTTCACGCTCGGCACGGCTTTTTGCATTTCGCCCAGGATGTGCTCGCGGCCTTCCTTGGCTTGCGCCAGCGCCACTTGCATGATGTCCTTGGTGATGCCCTGGATTTTGATGTCCATCTGCAGCGCGGTGATACCGTTGCGGGTGCCGGCTACTTTGAAGTCCATGTCGCCCAGGTGGTCTTCGTCACCGAGAATGTCGGACAGCACGGCAAATTTGCCGCCTTCCTTGATCAGGCCCATGGCGATACCGGCCACGTGCTCCTTCATCGGCACGCCGGCATCCATCAGCGCCAGGCAGCCGCCGCAGACCGACGCCATCGACGACGAACCGTTCGATTCGGTAATTTCCGACACCAGGCGCACAGCGTAGCTGAACTCGTCCTGCGATGGCAGGGCGGCGACCAGCGCGCGCTTGGCAAGGCGGCCATGACCGACTTCGCGGCGTTTTGGCGTACCAACGCGGCCGGTTTCACCGGTAGCGAACGGTGGCATGTTGTAGTGCAGCATGAACGGGTCGGTGAACTCGCCCATCAGCGCGTCGATTTTTTGCGAATCACGTGCGGTGCCCAGCGTGGCAACCACCAGCGCCTGGGTTTCACCACGGGTGAACAGGGCCGAGCCGTGGGTACGTGGCAGGACCGAGGTGCGAATCGAGATCGGACGCACGGTGCGGGTGTCGCGGCCGTCGATGCGTGGTTCGCCGTCGAGGATCTGCGAACGGACGACTTTCGATTCCATCTCGAACAGGATGTTGCCTACTTCTACGCCATCTGGTGCGGCGGCGCCGGCAGCGGCGGCTTCTGCACCGAGGTCGGCGATCACTTCGCTGTGCATGGCGCGCAGCTTGTCGGTACGGGCCTGCTTGTCGCGGGTCTGGTAGGCTTCGCGGATTTTCGCTTCGGCGAAGTGGGTCACGCGGCCGATCAGCGCTTCGTTGCGCGCTGGTGGGGTCCATACCTGCTCAGGCTTGCCGCCGTCGCGCACCAGGTCGTGGATGGCGTCGATGACTGCCTTCATTTCGGTGTGGCCAAACACCACGGCGCCGAGCATGATTTCTTCGGACAGTTGTTGGGCTTCCGATTCCACCATCAGCACGGCGGTTTCGGTACCGGCAACCACCAGGTCCATTTTCGAGGTTTTCAGCTGCTCAACGGTAGGGTTGAGGATGTACTGGCCATTGGCGTAACCCACGCGGGCAGCGCCGATCGGGCCGTTGAACGGTACGCCCGACACGCACAGGGCGGCCGAGGCGCCGATCATCGAAGCGATGTCGGGATCGATTTCCGGGTTGACCGACAGCACGTGAATGATCACTTGCACTTCGTTCATATAGCCCTCTGGGAACAGAGGACGGATAGGACGGTCGATCAGACGCGAGGTCAGCGTTTCTTTTTCCGAAGGGCGGCCTTCACGTTTGAAGAAACCACCTGGAATCTTGCCGGCTGCATAGGTCTTTTCCAGATAATCGACGGTCAGCGGGAAGAAATCCTGGCCCGGCTTGGCATCCTTGCGCGCCACCACGGTAGCCAGCACGACGGTGTCTTCAATCGACACCATGACTGCACCGGAGGCCTGGCGAGCGATTTCGCCGGTTTCCAGCGTGACCGTGTGTTGGCCATACTGGAAGGTTTTCGTAACTTTATTAAACATGGGTATTCCCTTTCTATTTGCCGACAGATTTTCAGGGGCTGTCGTTCACCTCACCACAGATGGCGGCCGCAGCCACAATCTTTACTACCTTGCTAAAACATTATTCTGGTCAGCAATTTTTTTGCTGCACCAATGACAAAATGCCTGCGACAGCAAACTGCCGCAGGCATTTCGTTTTACAGCCGGATGACGCTCAGAGCGCGCAATATATTACTTACGCAGACCCAGTTTGGCGATCAGATCGCGATAGCGGGTAGCATCCTTGTTCTTCAGGTAAGCCAGCAGGCTTTTACGACGGTTAACCATCATGATCAGACCACGACGCGAGTGGTGATCTTTGCTGTGGGCTTTGAAGTGGCCGTTCAGTTCGTTGATGCGTGCGGTCAGCAGCGCAACTTGTACTTCTGGCGAGCCGGTGTCTTTTTGACCACGGGCGTTGTCCGCGATGATCGCGGCTTTGTTGATGTTTTCTACGGTCATGATATTTACCTTTAACATGCGGTGCGCGGAGTCTGAACCCTGCCCACCGTGAACTTCAAAAAAACTGATCCAAAAGACCAGACCCGCAAGTATAGCTGAAAAGCGCCGCCTGTCCACCCTGTCAGTGCAAGAATTCTCGCTGACAGGCGTTTTTTTCAGTAATCGCCGTTCAACTGTGGTGAGCCGGGTAGGATCAGTCCCACGAACAGCCTAGTAGTGCGCCGACGCCCAACCAGGGTTGCGATTGATATCATTTCTGCATACCAACACGCAACCTTTATGGAGCAACCATGTCTTTCAGCACGCCGTCCGCCCGCAACGCCATCTACACCGCCACCGTCCTGGCCCTGAGCACTGTTTCCGCACTGGCCTTTGCCGAGCCTTCGCCGGCGCTGGACCGCGCCAGCCTGTCGGTCGGCGCGTTCTACACCGAGCCGCGCATCAAGGTGCAGGGCGAAACCGAATACGGCAACATCGACACCGGCACCTACAAGGGTAAAAACACCACGCTGCCGCGCGTCAAAGCATCTATGCTGATCGGCGATTCGCACGGCTTCGATTTCGATTACTACCGCTACGACAAGGATTACTCGCCGCGCCTGACCGGCAGCACCAACTTCAACGGCCGCCCGCTGACCGGCAACGGCCAGCTCGACGCCAAGCTGCGCCTGGACCTGGCCAGCATCGCCTACAAATGGTGGCTGGGCTCGGGCCCTGACGTGTTCGGCATTGGCATCGGTGGTGCCTACTACCGTGCCGGCATCGAAGGCACGGCCAATGGTTCGATCAACGGCATCACCGGCAACGCCCGCTACGATGAAAGCGAAAGCGCCTGGGCGCCGCTGCTGGAACTGGGCTACCGCCACCAGTTCTCGCCAGAATTGCGCTTCTACGCCAACGCCAACGGCATCAAAAAGAACGGCGGCAACGTCAACGGCCACATCTACGGCGGCTCGGTCGGCATGGAGTGGTATGTCACGCCGATGGTCGGCCTGGTGGCGGAATACACGGCCTCCAAGATCAGCCTGAAACGCGACCGCGATGACACCGCAGTCAACGTGCGCCTGAATGGTCCGGCGGCTTATCTGAAGGTACGCTTCTGAGCGCTTTGATCAAATAATTCTTCCTGCTCCGGGATGCCTCGACACCACGTTGAGACATCCCGGATTTACTATTACGGCTGCGCGTGCACCCGCTCCACTTTGGAATGCAGCTTGTTCAGCGCCGACAGGTAAGCTTTGGCCGAGGCCACGATAATGTCGGGATCGGCGCCGACGCCGTTGACGATGCGCCCTTCTTTCGACAGACGCATCGTGACCTCGCCCTGCGACTGGGTGCCGGTGCTGATGGCGTTGACCGAGAACAGTACCAGCTCGGCGCCGCTGCCCACTTCTGATTCGATGGCGTTGACGGTAGCGTCCACCGGGCCGCTGCCGCGCCCTTCCGACACACACTCTTTTCCGTCAAGCAAAAAGGTCACCGTGGCTTGCGGCGTCTCGCCGCTGACCGAGCGCTGCGACAGTGAAACAAAGCGGTAAAACTCGCCTTCCTGCGCCTGCTGCTCGTCCGACACCAGCGCCAGGATGTCCTCGTCGAAAATATCGGCCTTGCGGTCGGCCAGCTCCTTGAAGCGGGCGAAGGCGGCATTGACCTCGGTTTCCGATTCGAGGTCGATGCCCAGTTCGTGCAGGCGCTGCTTGAAGGCGTTACGGCCCGACAGTTTGCCCAGCACAATCTTGGTGGCGGTCCAGCCGACGTCTTCGGCGCGCATGATTTCATAAGTTTCACGCGACTTCAGCATGCCGTCCTGATGGATGCCCGATGCATGGGCAAACGCGTTGGCGCCCACCACCGCCTTGTTCGGCTGCACGGCAAAGCCGGTGATCTGCGACACCATCTTGGAGGCGGCGACGATCTGCGTGGTGTCGATGCCGACATCGAGGTTGTAATAGCCGCCGCGCGTGCGCAAGGCCATCACCACTTCTTCCAGCGCAGTATTGCCGGCGCGTTCGCCCAGGCCATTGATCGTGCATTCGATCTGGCGTGCACCGCCGATCATCACACCAGCGAGCGAATTGGCCACGGCCAGGCCAAGGTCGTTGTGGCAGTGCACCGACCAGATCGCCTTGTCCGAATTGGGGATGCGTTCGCGCAGGCGACGTATCGTTTCGCCGAAAATTTCCGGCACGGCATAGCCGACCGTGTCAGGGAAATTGATGGTGGTGGCGCCTTCGGCGATCACGCCTTCGAGCACACGGCACAGAAAATCTTCGTCCGAACGGCTGCCGTCTTCCGGGCTGAATTCGATATCGTCAGTGAACTGGCGGGCGAAGCGCACGGCGTTCTTTGCTTGCGTGAGCACCTGTTCGGGTGTCATGCGCAGCTTGGCTTCCATGTGCAGCTTGGACGTGGCGATAAACGTGTGGATGCGCTTGCGCTCGGCCGGCGCCAGTGCTTCGGCGGCGCGGGCAATGTCGCGGTCGTTGGCGCGCGACAGCGAACAGATGGTCGATTCGCGCACGGCGCTGGCAATCGCGCGGATCGATTCAAAATCGCCGGGCGAGGCGGCGGCAAAGCCGGCTTCGATCACGTCCACGCGCAAGCGCTCGAGCTGCTTGGCGATGCGGATTTTTTCGTCGCGCGTCATGGAAGCGCCCGGCGATTGCTCGCCGTCGCGCAGCGTGGTGTCAAAGATGATCAGGCGGTTGGCAGATTGACTCATGTAGGGCTCCGTTGCTAAGGGCTGCGTTGCTGGTTACATCAGGGCCGACCGCCCTGGCACCTCGAAAAACCTACTGCGCGGCCCGCGACGGTTTTTCGAGGCGCCCTGGATCTGCTAGCGGCGGTCGTCGCTTTCGATTTCTGTTTGAATTAAACTGACCGGTCTGCCCTTGGCGCGGCGCCATACCCACACGGCGTAGCCGGACAAGCCATACGCGACAAACAGCGGGAACATCACCTTGGGCGGGTCGATCGAAATCAGGGCAAAGAACAGTGCGATCAAAAATACGGCGATGAACGGCACCGACTTGCGGAAATTAACATCCTTGAAGCTGTAGAAAGGCACGTTGGTGACCATGGTCAGGCCGGCAAACAGGGCGATGCACCACGACACCCAGCGCAGGTCGAGACCGGACATTTCCTGGTCGACCATCAGCAGCACAAAGCCGGCCACCAGGGCGGCAGCCGATGGCGACGGCAAGCCCTGGAAGAAGCGCTTGTCCACCACTTCGATATTGGTGTTGAAACGGGCCAGGCGCAAGGCGGCGCCAGCGCAATAGACAAACGCGGCGATCCAGCCCAGTTTGCCCAGGCCGCGCAGCGACCATTCGTAGATGACCAGTGCCGGCGCGGCGCCGAACGACACCATGTCGGCCAGGCTGTCGTACTGGGCGCCAAATTCGCTCTGGGTGTTGGTCAGGCGGGCAACGCGGCCGTCGAGGCCATCGAGAACCATGGCAATAAAGATGGCCCAGGCGGAATAATCGAATTTCTGGTTCATCGCCATGACAATGGCGTAAAAGCCGCAGAACAGTGCGGCAGTGGTAAAGGCGTTGGGCAGCAGGTAAATACCGCGCGGGCGCGGACGCTCGAGGTCTTCCCCCCGTGCCCTGCGCGCAAAACGGCTGAAGCGCGACGTATTGGGCAGTTTGGGTTTGGCAGCGGCGTTCTTGGCGCGGCGACGCGGGAAGTTCGGCATAGGGTTCCAGTTCAGTGAGTGATCTTGTTGCCCCGCCATTATAGTGGAGCAGACCACAAAAAAGGGGGATCGCGCCGATCCCCCTGATTCTGCCCCAGTTTGATTATTTGAAGCGCACCTTGCCGACCAGTCGCATCTGCAGCGTGGTCTCGCCCGGCTCAAAGCTCGGTTCGGCCACTTCGGCGCTGTCGGCCATCTTGCCGCGCATCGCAATCATCATCTGCGCTGGCCGCGCCGCTTCCTGCGCGTAGTTGCCCGAGCCTTCAAAATCGACGGTATCGAGCACGGCGTCGCCCACCTTGCGGCCCATGGCATTGGCGATCGAGGCAATCCGCTCGCTAAGGTTTTGATAGGTGGCAGCAATGCGCTGATCGTCGAGCTTTTTGGTGGTGGCCGGCGTCAGGCCGAACTGCAGGTTATTCAGGGTCAGCACCTTTTGCGCGGCGGCGGCGGTTTTGGGCAAGTCGGCCAGGTTGGCCGTGGTCACTTCCAGCGACTGGCCCACACGCCAGGCAGTCGGCACGCGCGGCTTGGGCTGCTGGCCGTTGGGCAGCGGCCGTTCTTCGGGATACACGGGATAGGTGTAATAGCCCTGCGTTTTCAGGCTGGCTTGCGGGTCGGCCTTTTTGATGATGTCGGCGCCCTGCTTCATTTTCTGGTTGACGCGCGAAGCGGCGGCGGCCTTGTCCTTGTCCTGCTCTTCGATGGCAAAGGTAGCGACAGCCTGGTCGTTGGCGTGGCGCACTTCGCCGTAGGCTGGCACGACGACCAGCGTACCGCTGCTGGGGAGGGCCTCGGCGGCATAGGCCGAGTGCACGCCGGGGGCGGCCAGGGCCAGGGAGACAGCAGCGGCTGCAGCGAGATGTTTGATGACGGTCATTGCGGGCTCCAGTTCAGTTAAAACATGCGCAACTTTAACCGAAATTACTGAATGCACGCGTAACACATGGTGAGTGATTGTAACAATCTGCGCTATACCTGCTTTATCGGCTGCATGGCGGCGCAGGCGACGACATCGGCGGTAAACAGGTAGCCCTGCCCCCACACCGTTTTCAGCAAACCCGGATGGCGCGGGTCGCGTTCGAGTTTTTTGCGCAGCCGGCTGACCTGGCTGTCGATGCTGCGGTCAAATGGCAAGGCGTCATCGCCCACGGTCAGATCCATCAGGCGGTCGCGGCTGAGCACCGTGCCCGGATGATCGACCAGCACCCGCAGCAGACGGTATTCGGCCTGGCTCAAGGCTACCTGCTGCTGGCGTTGCTGGTCGTACAGCTCGCGCTTTTTGACATCGAGGTACCAGGCGTCAAACTCGAAGCCTGCATACGGGTTGGCTGCTGGCACGGGGGTTGGGCCAGGCAGCGGCCGGCCCCAGCGGCGCAGCACGCTGCGGATGCGCGCCAGCAGTTCGGGCGGATCAAACGGTTTCACCACGTAATCATCGGCGCCGCTATCGAAACCGGCCAGCTTGTCGGCCGCGGCCTGCATGGCGGTCAGCAAGATCACCGGCAATTGCTGGCTGGCGGCCATGGCCCGGCATAGCGACAGGCCGTCTTCGCCGGGCATCATCACGTCCAGCAACATCAATGCATAGTGATGCGGGTTGGCGGCCAGCGCATCGCGCGCCTGCGCGGCGCTGGCGACGGCGGTGGCCTGCAAGCCGTTGCGCCGCAAATAGAACATCAGCGCTTCGCGGATATCGGCGCTGTCGTCAACAATCAGTATATGGTGGTTGGTGTTCGCTGCGGTCATTGTGGTGCCATTCTGTCATTGTTCTGCATGCACTATCGGCCTGCGAAAAGATGCGTTTGATTCGCATTCTCATTTGGAAGTCATTTTACCAGCATCTTGTGCAATTTGTTCCGTACAGGGCGCAGCGGCACTGGCCAGTTGCAAGGCCGGGGCCAGCGACAGACCCAGCATGGCGCCATGGCTGGCGCCGGCAAATTCGCGCCAATGCGCCTGCACACCGGTACGCTGCGCCTGGCGCGCGGCAAACTGACGCGGCGTATCCTGCGGCACCGAGCGGCGCAGTGCACGCTGGCGTTCGATCACGGCCGGGTCCACGCCGGGCCGCGCCGGCGCTGCCTCGTTGCCCCAGGCGCCGGCGCCGCTCATCACCAGCAGGCAAATGGCGGACGTTACCGGCGCCGCCTGCTGCTCCTCTTGCAGCAGGTAGCCGTTTTGCCACCAGAACGAGGCGTCGGCAGCGATATAGCGCTGGAACGCCGCCGGATGGCGCAGCATGGTATGCAGCACGAACAGGCCGCCATACGAATGGCCCCATAGCGACTGGCGCGCCGGATCGATGGCGGCGCGCCCACGCACGGCCGGTTTGATGCGCTGCTCGATCAGCGCCAGAAAGATATCCGCGCCACCGCCAGGGCGCTCGGTGGCGCCCTGGTCCATGGTGGCCCCCGGGCCTGGCATGGGCGGCGTGTAATCGTAGGCACGCGCCGTGGTATCGAAGCGCTGCGCGGTGGCATAGCCGATGGCGGCAATCACCGGCGGCGTTGCCTGCTGCGCCAGGGCCGCCAGCTGCGCGCTGTCGAGCGCGGCAAACGCCGCGTTGCCGTCCAGCAGATACAACACCGGGAAACCGGCTGGCGGCGCAGCCTGCTTCGGCACCGCCAGCTGTACCCGGTAGCGGCGCGCGCCGTCTTCCGCATCGAGTTCCCATTGCTCGAAGCGGTAAATGGCCGACAGCGTGTCGGACCATGCCACTGGCGCCGTGCCGGACTGCGCCAGCGCCGTCCCTGCACCGCCCAAGGCAAAGCTCAGGCCCAGAACGGCGCCGCACAGCAGGCGGGCGGCCCGCAGTGCGGGGCGACGCATGGTGTGCAGCGCAGCCCCTTGCATCAGAACTTGGCCGACAGGCTGACGAACAGCGAGCGGCCTGGCTCGTTGTAGGTAGCGGCGCCGGCGTCGTGACCGACGCTGGCACGGAACAGGCGTTCATCGAACAGGTTGTTGATACCGGCACGCAGCGACAGGTTGCGGTTCAACACATAACCACCGCTCAGACCGACCACGCCGTAAGGATCGAGCGTGTTGAGCTGGGCGCCGGTGGCAGCGGCGCCGGTCTGGGTCAGGCGGCGCGGCTCCTGCTTGCCATAATAGGTGCCGGTCAGCAGCAGCGACAGCTGGTCGTTGACTTGCCAGTCCAGTTGCGAGTTGAGCGTGTATTTCGGAATCACCGACAGCGGCTCGCCAGTCAGCTTGCTCTCATTCTCGATCATGTAGGTAAGGTTGTTGCTAAGCTTGAGATTGCTGGCGAATGGCAGCGTCAAATGCCCTTCCACGCCTTGCACGATGGCTTTCGGCGAATTTTCCCATGCAAAGATACGACCGTTGGCACTGGTATTGCCGAGCAGCGTGTCCATGCCACCGGTAATCTTGTTCTTGTAGTCGTTGCGGAAGTACGTCAGGCCAGCCAGGTAGCCGTTGCTGTTGTAGGCAACGCCCAGTTCCTTGTTGACGCTGATTTCAGGATCGAGGTCGGCATTACCACGCACATAGCAGCCGCCACCGAGATTCGGGTTGTTGACCGGGCAGCCGTTACCGCGCGTGTAATAGAGATAGTTGGGATTGGACTGGTACAGATTGGGTGCCTTGAAGGCACGCGCCACGCCCCCCTTGAGCGTAATGGTCGGGGTCAGCTCGTACGAGGCATTCAGGCTCGGGCTCCAGTTGCTGCCGAACTGGCTGTGGTCATCGAAGCGCAGGCCCGGTGTCAGCACCAGGCCGGCGGCGGCGTTGATATTGTTTTCGACAAACACCGCATTGGTTTTGGCGTCGCTCTTGCCGTCGCGGGTGCCACTGGCCAGGCCGGGGATGGCGGTGCCGGTTTGCGTCATCGAGTACGGGTCGTTGAGCTTTTCCTGGCGCGCTTCAAAGCCGGCAGTCAGCATCTGCGCCACGCCACCCCATTTCAGCGGAATATTCACTTCGCCGTTGATGCCGTAGTTCTGCAGCG
>JBEVNE010000287.1:0-9457 GCA_040508275.1 Duganella sp. | reverse complement strand
TTTCCCACGCGGGCATCAGCAACGATCTGCCGCCGGGCGGCAGCCGCGCCAGCCTGCGCTCGTCGCAACTGATCACCATGGCCGGCCTCGCCTACGGCTGGGGCGACGCCTCGCTGTCGTTCTCGCTGCAGAGCAGCAGCGCGCTGACCACCGGCATCGGCCGGCGCCAGGCGTTTGGCTAGCTCAGCTACACGATGGCGTTGCGCTGAGCGGGCCAGCGTTAGCTCAAGCGCCCTGGATTTTTTCGTCTTCGCTCTTGGCCTCTTCCATGGCGTCCGGCTCAAGTTCTTCGGCCGAGCGGTTCAGGTGCACAAACACGCCCCACGCCGCCAGCAGCACACCCACGCTGCAAATCAGTGCCGCCGCATAAATCAGTTCGCTCAGATCGTCATGCACGGCATGGAAGGTGGCCACCAGGCCTTCGATACCGAGCGCCACCACCACCACCACGAAAAAGCGCGACAGGAAACGGCGCACGCGCGTCGGTGCGCTGATGTCGGCATCGCGCACCACCTCTTCTTCGATGATGGTCTCGGCAATCTGCAGCGCCACCACGGCGGCGGCCAGGATGCCGATCGCCTCGATGATTTCCTGCGCCGCCCCCACACCGAGGTCGCCTGTCATCGCATGCCAGCCCAGCTGGGCGCCCACCACGATCAGGCACAGCGCAGCGATGGCAAACAGCAGCGCCGTGACAGCGTGGACCACGCTAAAGGTGAGCATCAGTTTTTTCATTGGGTATCCCGGAGATAAAAGTTTGTTACCGCCGATTCTAGGGTGTTCCCTTTCAGCACAATGTTCGGTGCAGCACATACGCCGCCGCGATTGTTTGTAGAATCAGCGCATCTCATTGTGTAGAGGTACGTCATGGATCACGGAACCGCGCCACGGACTTTGCATATTGCAAGAAAATTACTGTCACTAATGGGTAACATCCAGATCACCGACAACGACGGCAAGCTGCTGTACGAATGCGCAGCACGCTGGTCGTGGTTTGCCCGCACCTGGCATATCCGCGCGCAAGGCCGGGAAATCGCCCGCATGCGCCGCAAACCGTTCACCCTGGTACGCGCCTGGAACGTCGATACTGGCGATGAACGCTTTGTGCTGCAGGATAAATTATTCAGCTGGCGCCGCCAGGTGACGGTGCGCGGCGGCAGTTTTGACGGTGCAGTCCTCAAAGGCGGCCTGCTCGACATGCGTTTTGAACTCTCGCGCCACGGCCAGATCATCGCCAAAGCCGATGCCGACCTGCTCACGCTGCGCACCCGCCACAGCATCGTGCTGCTGCAAACCTCGCCACAGGCCGAACGCCTGACGGCCATCCTGATGGCGAATCTGCTGATCCAGAAAAGTGACGATAACCAAATGGCCGGCGCGGACCCTGCGCCGCATACGCACCAGTTCTGACGGCGCTTTTCAGGCGCGCGCAATCACCAGCAAACCCGCCACGATCAGGCCGCAGCCGGCCAGCTTGGCTGGTGTGAGCGCTTCTTCCAGGAACATCCAGCCCAGCAGCAGTGCGATCACCACGCTGCCCTTGTCGATCAGCGCCACGGTCGAGACCTGGCCGGCCTTGATCGCCTTGTAGTAGAAAATCCAGGACAGCGCCGTTGCCACTGCCGAGCCGGCCAGCCAGGCGATGTGGGTCCAGGTCAGTGACTGTACCTCACGCGCTGGTACCACGGCCACGGCAAACAGCAGCACAAAGACAAACACGAAGCAGGTGCGCACCACCATGCCGAGGTCGGCGGAGATGCCGTTCAGGCCCGGCTTGGCGATCACCGCCGTCACCCCCGCAAACACCATCGACAATACTGCGTACAAGAGCCAGCGTTCCATGACAGCCTCACCAGTATCAGCAATCTCGGTAAATATCAATAATAAACGCAGATGCGCTGGCCATCGACCTCGTGCACGCGGATATCGAGCTGGTACAGCGCGCGCAGCACGTCGGGCCGGATCAGCTCGGCAGGCGTGCCGTGGAAGGCCACCCGGCCATCGCACATGGCGACGATGCGGTCGGCATAGCACGAGGCAAAGTTAATGTCGTGCAGGACCAGGATCACGGTCTTGCCCAGCTCCGTCGCCGCGCGCCGCAACAGCTGCATCATATCGACTGCGTGGCGCATGTCGAGATTGTTGAGCGGCTCGTCGAGCAGCACGTAATCGGTATCCTGGCACAGCACCATGGCGACAAAAGCGCGCTGGCGCTGGCCGCCCGAGAGCTGGTCGAGAAAGCGCCCGGACAGGGCGTCCAGGCCGAGGTAGCCGAGCGCACGTTCGACGTGGGCTGCGTCTTCCACGGTGGGCCGCCCCTTGCTGTGCGGGTAGCGGCCAAAGGCCACCAGGTCGCGCACGGTCAGGCGCATGGGCAGGTGGTTGTCCTGACGCAGAATGGCCAGGCGGCGCGCCAGCGCCGCACTGTCGCCGCTGGCGACATCGATGCCATCGACCAGCACCTGGCCGGCGCTCATCGGCAGCAGGCGGCTGATGATCGACAGCAGCGTGGACTTGCCGGCGCCATTCGGGCCGATGATGGCGGTAATGCCGCCGGCCGGCAGCGTCAGCGATACATCGTCCACCACCACGGTGTCGGCATAGCGTTTGCTGATATGGGAAACTTCAATCATGGCTCAGGATTGTTTACGGGTGATCAGGAACAGGAACAGCAGGCCGCCGACAAACTCGATGACCACGCTGACGGTGGCGTTAAATTCCAGCACACGCTCAAGCAGCAGCTGGCCGCCCACCAGAAACACCACGCCCCACAGCACGGCCATGGGCAACAGGTATTTGTGCCTGTCCGAGCCGGCCGTCACGTAGGCCAGGTTGCTCACCAACAGGCCGAAAAAGGTCACCGGTCCCACCAGTGCGGTGGCCACCGATACCATCACGGCGATCAGCGCCAGCGTCAGCATGACCGTGCGGCGGTAATGGATGCCGAGGTTGATGGCGACTTCGCGGCCGAGCGACAGCACGTCGTACTGGTGGCGCAGGCGCCAGGCCAGCAGCGAGGCCAGCACGATCGCCAGCGCCGCCACCGACAGCAATTCAGTCTGAATGGCGTTAAACGAGGCAAACATCCGGTCCTGCAAAATCATGAATTCGTTGGGATCGATCAGCCGCACCACCAGGCTCGACAGGCTGCGGAACAGCAGGCCGAACACGATCCCGGCCAGCAGCATCAGGTGCAGGCTGTGGGCGGCGCCGGTAAATAGCGTGCGGAACAGCAGGCAGGCAAAGCCCGTCATCAGCACCACTTCAACGGCGAAGCGCAGGCCGGGATGGGCCGGGCCGTTGGCAGGGTCGCTGCCCAGACCAAAGATGATCACCGCCTGGATCAGCAGATAGAGCGCGTCGAAGCCCATGATCGAGGGCGTGAGGATGCGGTTGTGGGTAATCGACTGGAACAGCACCGACGACACCGCAATGGCATACGCCACCAGCACCATGGCGGCCAGCTTGGCGCCACGGAAGGGCAGCACGAAGTCCCAATTGCCGTTGGCGCCGATCATCAAGAAGGTGGCGATCAGCGCCAGCGCCAGCGTGGCGAGCAGGGTCAGCCGCAGTTTGGGGGAAACATCAATCGTCACGGCGATGGCCTCGCAACAGCAAAAACAGGAACAGGGCGCCACCGATGATGCCGACCACGGTGCCGATCGGTATTTCATAAGGAAACACCAGCAGGCGGCCGATGATGTCGCAGGCCAGCACGAACAAGCCACCGAGCACGGCCACCCAGGGCACCGAGCGCCGCATATTGTCGCCAAACAGCAGGCTGACCACGTTGGGCACAATCAGGCCCAGGAAAGGGATGCTGCCTGCAGTAACCACCACGGCTGCCGAAATCGCCGACACGATCAGGAAGCCGACCAGGCTCAGGCGTTTGTAATTGAGCCCGAGGTTGGTGGTGAACTGCTGGCCCATGCCGGCCACGGTAAAGCGGTCGGCCGCCAGCCAGGCCGCACCGGCCAGCGCCGCGCCTATCCACAGCAGCTCGTAACGCCCGCGCAGCACGCCGGAAAAATCACCGACGGTCCATGCCTGCACGGTCTGCAGCATGTCGTAGCGGTAAGCGAAAAACGTGGTCACCGCCTGCAGCACGCCGCCGAGGATCAGGCCGACCAGCGGCACCATGTAGGGCGAGCGCAGCGGAATGCGCCGCAGCAGCGCCAGAAACAGGAAAGTGCCGGCCATGGCAAAGGCGGCTGCCGCCAGCATCTTGCCCAGCACCGGCGTATCGGGCGCCAGCAGCGCCAGCACCAGCACGCCCAGCGTGGCCGCCTCGATGGTGCCGGCGGTCGAAGGTTCGACGAAGCGGTTACGCACCAGCATTTGCATGATCAGGCCGGCGACCGCCAGCGACATGCCAGCCAGCAGCAAGGCCAGCGTGCGCGGCAGGCGGCTGATCAGCAGCAGTTGCCAGTCGTTCGATTGCGTGCCGGCCAGCAGGCCGGCAAAGCTGAAATCGCCCGCGCCGATGGCGACGCTGACCAGCACCAGCGCCGCCGTCAGCAACACTGGCAGCGCCAGCCAGGCGTGGGCAATACGGCGTGCTGTCATGGCGCGCCGCCAGCGGACAGGCTGGCGCCCCGCTTCACCACCGCCGCGGTTCCCTCCACCTGTCAGCGTCCGGCAGCAGCGAAGGCGCGCGACAGTTGATCGACGTTTTCCTGCAGCGCGGTAATGCCGGCGGCGCCCAGCGTGTACCAGTTCAGGCCATCGAGATAGACCACCTGTTTTTTCTTCCAGGCGGTGGTCTGGCCGACCAGTTCATTGTCGAGGAATTTGGCGGCGGCAGCACCTTCGCGGCCGATGGCGGCGTCGCGGTCGATCACGAACAGCCAGTCCGGGTTGGTCTTCTGGATGAACTCGAACGAGACGGCCTGGCCATGATTCGAGGTTTCCAGCTTGGCCACCGCCGGCTTGACGCCAAACACGTCATGCAGCACGCCAAAGCGCGAGCCGGGGCCGTAGGCGCTCATCTTGCCGCCCGTGGTCAGCACGATCAGGCCGTTGCCGGCAGTGGCGGCCTGCTTGTTCAGTGCAGCAATCGAGGTGTCGAGTTTGGCCGTCAGTTCACCGGCGCGCGCCTGCTTGCCAAACAGGCCGGCCAGCAGCTTGAGGTTGTTGCGGGTGCTATCGACCAGCTTGGTGCGATCGACGGTCAGGTCGATGGTGGGGGCGATTTTGGCCAGTTGCGCGTACTTCGGTTGCGAACGGCCGGCAACGATGATCAGGTCCGGCTTGGCGCCGTGGATTTTCTCGTAGTCCGGCTCGAACATGGTGCCGACCTTGGCCACGCTGTTATAGCGCGCCAGGTGGCGCGGCAGCGGACCGCCGGACATGGTAATCGTGGGCACGCCGGCCACGGCCACATCGAGTGCGGCCAGGTTGTCGAGCGAGGCGGCGTCGAGCACGATGACTTTTTTCGGGTTGACCGGCACGGCGGTGGTGCCGCTGGCGTGCTTGATCTGCACCGTATTCTGGGCCTGGGCAGGCAACATGCCCAGGGTCAGGCTCAAACCCAGGACGGCGCCAATGGCGGTAACAGCGCGGCGGCGCGCGAGGGTATGGGTAATCGTCATAACGGTTTTCCTTTGATGCGAGGCGATGGCAAACAACGGTTGCCAGCGGCCTCATCGTGAATGATAATCATTATTGTATGAACTCAATGTCCGGAAAGTTTGTCAAGATGTGGCAGGCTTTCATCTTCCTCTGATGAACCTGCTACCTGCCCTGCCTCCCCGCCGACTGGCGATGGCCCTGCGCGCGCTGAAGCGCCTGCGCCTGACGCCCGCCACGCTCGGCGGCCAGCTGATCGCCACCATGCTCATTGCCGTGCTGGCGGCGCATGCGGCTGCCATTGTCGTGCGCCAGTTGACGCCGGACGTCATGCATCCGCTGGCGGCGCGCTACATGCTCGACCGCGTGGCCGGCGTGTACCAGGCGATCCGCCTGTCGCCCGACCAGGCAGAACAACTGGTCAACGCCATCAGCACCCCTGCTGCGCGCTTCTGGCTGAGCAGCGACAAGCCGCAGACCGGCATTGCCATGAACCAGGCCGAACAGGCACAGGCACGCGCACTCACGGAAAAACTGCCGCGCGCGCCGGCGCCGCGCAACTGGGTGCAACTGACCGGGCAGGCATCGGCGGATGAAGATAAGGAAGATAAGAAAGATGAGGAGCAAGTGGGCATGCTGGTGGCCGTTGAACTGGCCGACGGACGCTGGCTGCTCAGCTACCAGCATTCGCCGGGCAGCAGCCCGTGGTGGCGACCGTTGTTCTTCTCGATCCCGGTCAGCACCTTGCCGGTGCTGCTGGTCACGCTGCCCTTCATCGGCCGCATCCTGCGGCCGATCCGGGCGCTGGAACGCGCCGCAGAACGCTTCAGTCGCGGCGAACACACAGGGCCGCTGCCCGTCACCGGCCCGCGCGAGGCGCGCGAGCTGACGGCCGTCTTCAACACCATGGCCGAGCGCCAGCAGCGCTATACCCAGGAGCGCACGCGCATGCTGGCCGCCATCAGCCACGACCTGCGCACGCCGATCACCTCGCTGCGCCTGCGCGCCGAACTGATCGACGACGCCGAACTGCGCGGCGCCATGTCGCGCACGCTCGCGGCAATGAGCCTGATGGTTGAGCAGACGCTGCGCTTTGCCGCCGCCGATTCGGTCAGCGAACCGTCGCAGGACATCGACCTGGCCGCCCTGCTGCGCGACCTGGCGGCAGACATGGCGCGCCCCGGCGTGCACGTGCATTACACCGGCCCGGCCACCCTGCCCTACCGCTGCCGTCCGCTGGCGCTGCGCCGGGCGCTGGCCAACCTGGCGGAAAACGCCGTGCGCCATGGCACTACCGTTACATTGCACGCCCAGACCGCCACGCCGGAAAACCTGGTGCTGTCCGTGACCGACAACGGCCCCGGCATCCCGGAACACGAACTCGAACGCGTATTCCACCCGTTCGCCCAGCTCGACCCGGCGCGCAGCCGCGACAGCGGCAGCGACCATGGCGGCAGCGGCGTGGGACTGGGCTTGAGCATCGCCCGCTCGTGCGTGGAAGCCCATGGCGGCACGCTGGTTCTGAGCAACGGCAGCAGCGGCGGACTGGTGGCGACCGTCACGCTGCCGGGGTAGCGGGCAATGCGGTTGCGTGGACAGCGCCGCGCGGTCTCAGGCTGAGGTGAATTGGCAGGAATTGAATGTTTTATGTCATTCTGTCGCGCGGCGCCGGACCGATACTGGGCATCCGTCACCGTCACCCGCATCCGGAGTATCGCCATGCCTTGTATTTTTCGTTCGATTTTTGCTGTCGCCGCCATCGGCCTGGCCCTGAGCGGCTGCGCCAGCGGCCCGGCAGCCATCGACGCCCGCTCAGCCGACCATGCGCTGCCGCAGGTAAGGATCGCCCCCTACCAGGCCCGCTTCGGCCGCAGCCAGCCCGTCGTTGCCGTTGTCGGCGACAATCGCAGCACCGAGCTGACCGATTATGTGGTGCCCTATGGCATCCTGCGACAGGCGGGCGTGGCGCAGGTTGTTGCCGTCTCCACCGATGCCGGGCCGATCAGGACCACCACGAGTACCGGACTGCCCTCGTTCCAGATCCAGGCCGAGGCGACGATTGCGCAGTTCGATGCGCGCTTTCCCGACGGCGCCGACTATGTGGTGGTGCCGGCCAGCCGCGGCGATGGGGAACTGCCGCGATGGATTGCAGCACAGGTTGCCAGAGGCGCGACCATTGTCAGCATCTGCAATGGCGCGCAGATTGTGGCAAAGAGCCAGGCCATGAATGGCCATCTGGCGACCGCCCACTGGTCCACCGAAGCCGACCGGATGAGCAGTCAACCGGCAGTGCGCTGGGTCAGAAATAGCCGCTATGTGGCGGACCGGAACTGGGTCTCGAGCGCCGGCGTCAGCGCGTCGATTCCGGTCTCGATCGCCCTGGTGGAAGCGCTTGCCGGCCGCCAGCGCGCCGACGGCCTGGCCAGCGAGCTGGCGCTGAACGACTGGAGCGCCCGCCATGACAGCGATGCATTTCAGCCGCGCCTCGGCAAAAACCTGCAGGCGCTGGCAAGCACGCTGTACACCAACGCCTGGTTCTACAAGACTGAACGTCTCGGCTTGCCGGTGGCAGCGGATGTCAACGAGGTGGCGCTGGCGTTGACGACCGATGCGTATTCGAGCACCGGGCGCAGCCAGCTGTTCGTGGTTGCCGACAGCAAGGCGCCGCTGCGTACGCGGCATGGCCTGCTCCTGATACCGGACCGTACAAGCGGCCAGGCAAGCGATGTTGATCGCCTGCTGCCGCCCATGGACGACACACCGTCGGCAGCCGTGCTGGACCAGGCACTGGCCGGCATTGCCCGCTCATATGGGCGCGGCACAGCATTCGGCGTTGCCCTGCTGCTTGAATATCCGGACTTCCGGCCATGAGCCAGATTCCTCCGCAAGCTGGCCAGGAATACGGAATAATAACGACCATGCCCCCCGCCAAACCACCCTACCGCGTCGTCATCCTGACGCACGAGCACATGAATCTGCTGGACCTGTCTGGCCCGGTGCAGGCGCTGGCAACCGCCAACCGCCAGATGGGCGGCAAGGGCAACGGCAGGTACGAGGTCATTGTCGCCTCCGTCGATGGCGGCCTTGTCACCACCAGTTCCGGCCTGCAGGTGATGACCGTGCCGCTGTCAACGCTCGACGCCCTGTCGATCGACACCCTGCTCGCGCCCGGCGGCTGCAAGGGCGAAGAATTTGACTCGCCGCCACGGCTGATCGACTGGATACGGCGCCGTGCGCCCACCGTACGGCGCCTGTGCTCGGTGTGCACGGGCGCGTTCCTGCTGGCGGCGGCAGGTCAGCTGGACGGGCGCCGCGCCGCCACCCACTGGGCCTGGGCGGGGCGCCTGAGCGCGCTGCACCCTGGCGTCGATGTGGACGCCGACAAGATCTTCATCAAAGACGGCGCGATCTGGACTTCGGCTGGCGTCACGGCCGGGATCGACCTGACCCTGGCCTTGATCGACGAAGACTTCGGCCACAAGGTGGCCATTGAAACGGCGCGCCAGCTGGTCATGTTCATGAAGCGTTCGGGGGGACAGTCGCAGTTCAGCACGCCGCTGGTGGCGCAAACGCAGGCCGGCGACCGCTTCGCCGAGCTGCACGCCTGGATTGCTGCGCATCTCGACGAAGACTTGCGCGTTGAGCGGCTCGCCGAAGAGGCCGGCATGACGCCTCGCACCTTTGCGCGCACCTATGTGGCCCAGGTAGGCTGTACGCCAGCAAAAACCGTGGAAGCGATGCGCCTTGAAGCGGCCTGCCGCCTGCTCGAGGAAACCAGCCACCCGCTCAAGCGGATTGCCGCCGCCAGCGGTCACATCGACGAACAGAACCTGCGCCGCGTCTTTTTGCGCCGCATGGGCATTACGCCTGGCCAGCACCGGGAGCGATT
>JBEVNE010000220.1:0-38344 GCA_040508275.1 Duganella sp. | reverse complement strand
TTCAGGAACAGCGGCGCAAGCTGGGTCAGGCGGTCGCGGATCTCGTTGCGCGCCTTTTCCAGGCTCTTGTCGCCGGCCTTGGTCTTTTCGTTTTCCAGCGTGTGGACGTGGACGAACAGCTCTTTTTCGAAGTTGAACAGCATCAGGCGGGCACGTGCGCGCATCAGCGGATCGGCCGGCATCAGCTGCGGGTGCGGGAAGCGCTCGTCGATGTATTCGTTGATGATGTTCGATTCGTACAGGATCAGTTCGCGCTCGACCAGGATCGGCACCTGGCCGTACGGGTTCATGGTCGAAATGTCTTCCGGCTTGTTGAACAGGTCAACGTCGCGTACTTCGAAGTCCATGCCTTTTTCAAACAGCACCAGGCGGCAACGTTGCGAGAATGGGCAGGTAGTGCCCGAGTAGAGAACCATCATTTGTTATAGTTCCTTAGAAACAAAGGGGGCGAGCCGTCGAACGGATCACCCCAGAACCGATTGCCCGCTCAGGCGGGCATCGCAAAAACAAGCGCCGAAAATCTGTTCCGGCGCTCTCGATTATTTCACTTCTTTCCAGTACGACGCGTTCAAACGCCATGCCAGGAAGACAAACAGGGACAGGAACAATACCACCACCACTCCCAGTTTTTTGCGGGTCTGCGCCGCAGGCTCCGCCATCCACTGCATGTAGCCGACCAGGTCGGCCACAGCGTTATCGAATTCTAACTTACTCATGCTGCCCGGCGCGACTTGTTCGAAGCCATCGAACTGGTGAATCGTCTTGCCTGGTTCGTGCGGATCAGGCACGTCCTTGGTTTTCAGCTTCTGTACACCTTGCAATTCCCATAATACATGGGGCATGGCGGCATTTTCCAGCACCCGGTTGTTCCAGCCATTGGGACGGTTATCGTCCTTGTAGAAGGTACGCAGGTAGGTGTACAGATAATCCGATCCGCTGCCCGACCCCGATGCCTTGGCGCGGGCAATCACCGATAAATCGGGGGGCACTGCACCAAACCAGGCCTTGGCGTCCTTCGGCGCCATGGTCGTGGTCATCATTGCGCCCACTTTATCGCCTGTAAACAACAGGTTATCGGCAATCTGCTGGTCCGTCAGGCCGAGGTCCTTGAGGCGGTTATAACGCATCGAGGACGCATTGTGACAGTTCAGACAGTAATTGACGAATAATTTTGCACCATGTTGCAGTGCTGCCATGTTGTTGGAACGGTCAGGGGCCTTATCGTAAGGGAAACTGGCGCCGGCTGCCAGTACCAGCGCAGGCGCTGCGGCAAATGCCAGCGCGGCCAGGAGTTTCTTTGCAAAATTCATTTCGTGTCCTTTGTGTACGCAAATGTCGCGATTCAACTCAGTCGGTCAGTGCGGGTGGAACACCACGCGGTCGGGCACTTTTTTAAACGTGCCCATCGTGCTCCACCACGGCATGAACAGGAAGAAGCTGAAGTACAGCAAGGTACAAACTTGCGAAACAAGCGTAAACAGGTCGGTTGGCGCCAGCGTGCCGAGGATGCCGAGAATGACGAACGAGATGAAGAACACCGCGTACACGTACTTGTGCAAGCTTGGACGATAGCGGATCGATTTCACGGGCGAATGGTCGAGCCATGGCAGGAACGCCAGGATCACCACCGAGCCGCCAAAGAACACCACGCCCCAGAACTTGGCGTCCAGCACTTGCGGCAGCATGCCGACAATCGCCAGCAGGGCGACCACGGCAATCACGATCTTGGTGGTGCGCGCCAGGCGCGACTTGAGCCAGATAAACACCACGTAAGCGGCCACAAAGCACATCAATACCCACATGAAGTCGGCCGTGGTGGCGCGCAGCACCGAGTAGAACGGCGTGAAGTACCAGGTAGGGGCGATATGCAGCGGGGTTTTCAGTGAGTCGCCCGGCAGGAAGTTATTGTATTCCAAGAAGTAACCGCCCATTTCCGGCGCAAAGAACACCACGCAGCTGAAGATCAGCAAAAATACCGATACGCCGAACAGGTCGTGCACCGTGTAGTAGGGGTGCGACGGGATGGAATCGAGCGGATGACCGTCCGGGCCGAGGTTTTCTTTGACTTCAATGCCGTCCGGGTTGCTGGAGCCGACTTCGTGCAGGGCGATCAGGTGCGCTGCCACCAGGCCCAGCAGTACCAGCGGAATGGCAATCACGTGGAAGGCGAAGAAGCGGTTCAGGGTGGCGTCGGACACTACATAGTCGCCGCGGATCCACAGCGACAGGTCGGGGCCGATCAGCGGGATGGCGCCGAACAGGTTGACGATCACCTGCGCGCCCCAGTATGACATCTGGCCCCATGGCAGCAGGTAGCCGAAGAATGCTTCGGCCATCAGGCACAGGAAGATGGCAAAGCCGAACAGCCAGATCAGCTCGCGTGGCTTGCGGTACGAGCCGTACAGCAGCGCGCGCGTCATGTGCAGGTAGATGATGATGAAGAACGCCGAGGCGCCGGTCGAGTGCATATAGCGCACCAGCCAGCCCCACGGTACTTCGCGCATGATGTATTCGACCGAGGCAAACGCCAGGTTGGCGTCCGGCTTGTAGTGCATGGTCAGGAAGATGCCGGTAACGATTTGCAGCACCAGCACCAGCATGGCCAGCGAGCCGAAGATGTACCAGAAATTGAAATTTTTCGGAGCGTAGTATTTGCCCCATTGATCGTTCCACAGCTTGGTCAGCGGGAAACGGTCATCGACCCAGCCCAGGGCTTTTTGTGCGGCCGGAGCATCGGCCGGGAGTTTGGTCTCTTTGAACGCCGCCATGGTCTATGCCTCGCCTTTCTCGTCTTTGCCGATCACCAGCCTGGTGTCGGACAGGAACATATAGCGCGGTACTTGCAGATTGTCCGGCGCCGGCTTGTTTTTGAAGACGCGCCCCGCCATGTCGAAGGTGGAGCCGTGGCAAGGACAGATGAAGCCGCCTTCCCAGTCGTCGGGCAGCGAAGGCTGCGGACCGGGCTGGAACTTGGACGAGGGTGAACAGCCGAGGTGGGTACAGATGCCGACCGCCACCAGGATTTCGGGCTTGCGCGAGCGCCATTCGTTGCGCGCGTATTCAGGCGTGAATTCTTCGGGATTGCGTTTCGAATCGGCATCGGCCACCTTGCCGTCGGTTTTTTTCAGTGAAGCCACCATCTCCGGCGTGCGCTTGAGCACCCAGACCGGCTTGCCGCGCCATTCGACGGTGATCATTTCGCCCGGGTTGAGGGCGGCAATATCCACCTCGACCGGCGCACCCGCCGCTTTGGCGCGTTCGGATGGCTGGAAGGTGCTGACCAGCGCCCCTGCAGCGGACAGTCCCACCACGCCACCTGCCGCGCCTGTCGCGACGAGTATGCCGCGGCGACCAGAATCGACCTGCTTTTCGTTACCCATTCTTACCCCAATCAGTCAAAGTGCGAACAAAAATCTGCCAACCGCGCTGCTGCAAACTGCGTTGCCAACCTCGGAAAACCGACTACTGTACTGAGCGCTGAAAGTGCGCTTCTTGCAACCTTAAAATTATAAGGGAAGGGGATAGGCGCTTGAAGCAGAAACCTTGCTCAAAGGCAAATATTGAGCGTTTTCATGCCGGTTTACACCAGTTTTCCACGAACTGTGCGTTATGGAAGCGTCCCCATTTTTTTGATTTATTGATATAGGTCAAACTTATAAACCAATTCGCCGTTGGTGTGTGCGAACGACAAGCGTGTTTGGATTCCAATTGAAAAAATAGTATGATCCCTGTGCAGTTTTGTAAACAAAAGACCACATGTCGAGGATAAAAATATGACAATGATGCAAGAATTCAAACAGTTCGCGATGAAGGGCAATGTGGTCGATCTGGCCGTCGGTGTGATCATCGGTGGCGCCTTTGGCAAAATTGTCGATTCCATGGTGACCGACATCATCATGCCACCGATTAGCAAACTGTTTGGCGGTCTCGATTTTGCCAGCTACTACATTCCGCTCAATGGCCAGGCCTACAACCTGAGCCTGGCCGAAGCAAAAAAGCTCGGTGCGGTATTCGCCTACGGTAATTTTGCCACCATCTTGCTCAACTTCATCATCCTCGCCTTCGTCATCTTCCAGATGGTACGCCTGATGAACAAAGCGCGTACCCTGCATGAAAAGCAGGAGCCGGCAGCACCGGCAGCGCCGGCGCCTACGCCGGAAGACATTGTGCTGCTGCGTGAAATTCGCGATTCGCTCAGGCAGGCACAGGGTAGTAACGATCCACTTCAGAAATAGGAAAGTCGCCGTTTCCGGACGGCGAGCAGATTTATGCGACGACTCTGGTTGTTGTTTGCGCAAACGGTGACCGTCGCGCTGGCATTGTATTTCGTCTATGTGGCAGTGGGGCCGGAACGCCAGGCGCCGGTGCGCGCCCAGCAGATGGGCAACGCCGAGCGCCCTGCCGTCATGCTCGAAGCCGGGCCGGGCAAGCCGCCGGCGCTGGCTGGCGGTTCCTACCGCAGCGCCGCCGCGCGCGCCATGCCGGCGGTGGTCAACATCGTCACCAGCAAGCGGCCCAAGCGCAGCAAGCATTCGCTGATGAAAGATCCGTTTTTCAAGCGCTTCTTTGGCGACGAAGGCGAGGATGAAGATTCCAGCCTTGGTTCGGGCGTGATCGTTTCGGCCGAAGGCTATATCCTGACCAACAACCACGTGGTGGACGGCGCCGACGAAATCGAAGTCATGCTGGCCGATGGCCGCAAGGCTGCCGCCAAGGTGGTGGGCACCGATCCCGAAACCGACCTGGCGGTGATCAAGATCAGCCTCGACAAGCTGCCCGTGATCGTGCTGGGCAAGGACGAGCAGGCCCAGGTCGGTGACGTGGTGCTGGCCATCGGCAACCCGTTCGGTGTCGGCCAGACCGTCACCATGGGGATTATTTCTGCGCTCGGCCGCAACAACCTGCACATCAATCATTTCGAAAATTTCATCCAGACCGACGCGGCGATCAACTTCGGCAACTCGGGTGGGGCGCTGGTCGATACCCATGGCAATTTGCTGGGCATTAATTCTGCGATTTATTCGCAGTCGGGCGGCTCGGTCGGCATCGGCTTTGCCATTCCCATGAGCACCGCCAAGACCGTGATGGAAGCGATCATCAAGTCCGGCCACGTGGTACGCGGCTGGATCGGCGTGGAAACCCAGGACATCACGCCGGAACTGGCGCGCAGCTTCGGCTTGCCGCGCCAGAGCGGCGCCATGATCGCGGGCGTGGTGCGCAACGGTCCGGCGCAAAAGGGCGGCATCCGGCCTGGCGACATCCTGGTATCGGTGGACGGCAAGGCTGTCACCGACACCAATGGCATGCTGAACCAGATCGCCCAGCTGGTGCCTGGCGAAAAAGCTAAAATGACGGTTTTGCGCAAGAGCCGCGAGACCACGGTCGACGTTACCGTTGGCAAGCGCCCGGCCACCAAATAGGACATCATGCATTTACGCGATCTGACGCAATTCCTGCGGGAACTGGCGGACAATAACAACCGCCCCTGGTTCATCATGAACAAGCCGCGCTACGACATTCTGCGCGAAGAATTTTTGCAGGTGGTCACCGAGATGATTGCCGAGCTGGGCAAGTTCGATCCGGCGGTCAAGTTCAGCAATCCGAAAAAGGCGATGTTCCGCATCAACCGCGACGTGCGCTTTGCGCATGATAAGAGCCCGTACAAAACCCGTTTTTCAGCGGCGGTGGCGCCCAACGACATGCGCCGCCCCAGCAAGGCCGGCGGGCCCACCTACTACATGCAGATCGACGGCACGGGCCGCATGCTGTTTGGCGCCGGCGAATACATGCCGCCGGCAGGGCGCCTGAAGGCATTGCGCCAGCACATGGTGGATGATGCCGCAGGGTTTTCCAAGGTACTGAAAAACAAAAAGCTGCGCGCAACCTTTGGCGATATCCGCGATGAAGGCAAGCTGATGCGCCCACCCAAGGGTTTTGATCCCGGGCACGAGCACATCGAGTACATCAAGCTCAAGAGCTTCTTCATCTGGACCGAAATCGATTTGCCGCTCAATCAGCCGGACAAGCTGGTGCCGATACTCGCCAGCGGTTTCAAGGATGCGTTGCCGTTGGTGGAGTGGATGCGCGGGGCGAAGGAAGAGGAAGAGCAGTAACAGCCAGCCTGGCTTAGTTTAGCTTAGCGCAACACCTTCTCATCGCGCGGATCGCGCGACAGCAGCCGCGCCACCATCGCCTGCGGCTGGTCGCCGTCGAACAGTACGCCGGCCACCGCGTTGGTGATAGGCATCTCCACGCCCATGCGCGCGGCCAGTTCGCGCACGGCTTTGGCACACGGTACGCCTTCGGCCACGTGGCCCAGTTCCTGCACGATGGTGTCCAGCGCTTTGCCCTGGGCCAGGCCCAGGCCCACGCGGCGGTTGCGCGACAGGTCGCCGGTGCAGGTCAGAATCAGGTCACCCATGCCGGTCAGTCCCATGAAGGTCTCTGCCTGGCCGCCCAGCGCCGTGCCCAGGCGCGTGATTTCGGCCAGGCCGCGCGTGATCAGGGCGGCGCGCGCGTTCAGGCCCAGGCCCAGGCCGTCGGCCACGCCGGTGGCGATGGCCAGCACGTTCTTGACGGCGCCGCCCACTTCCACACCGACCAGGTCTTCGCTCGAATATACGCGCACGCTGCCGCCGTGCAGGGCCGCCACCACGCTGTCGCGCAGCGCTGCCGAGGTGGAAGCGATGGTCAGCGCGCACGGCAGGCCACGCGCCACTTCTTGCGCAAACGACGGCCCCGACAGGACGCCGCCGGCCACGCTGTCGCCCAGCACTTCGCGCATGATCTGGTGCGGCAGCAGGCCGGTATCGTATTCAAAACCCTTGCACAGCCAGACCACGTGGGCAACCTGGTGCGGCTTGAGTTGTTCCAGCAGCGGGCGCAGGCCGGCCACCGGGCAGGCGGCGATCAGCAGGCCATTGGCGCCGGCGGCGTGGGCCAGCGCAGCGTCGAAGCTGGCGGCCACGTTCAGGCGCGGCGGAAATGGATGGCCGGGCAGGTAATCGGTGTTTTCACGGGCATGGCCCATCGCTTGCAGGGCGGCGCTGTTGCGGCCCCACAGCAGTACATCGTGGCGCTGGGCCAGCGCCATGGCTACCGCCGTGCCCCAGGCGCCAGCGCCGAGCACGGTAACTTGACGCGCCACGCTGGCAGCGGTCGATGGATTGGAAATTTCTTGCATGAGGTTCCCTGGCGCTACGCCGGTATTGGTCAGCGCGATCAGATACCCCAGATTTCGGCATTCTTGACGTAACCGACCAGACCGTCCTTGTGACGGACCTTGAGCCAGCCGCCGGCAGCGGCTTCTGTGACTTCGAGCAGCACGCCCTTGTCGGCGATAAACGCCGGTGCGGCGGCTTCGTCGGGGGTACTGCGAATCTTGAGGTTGGCGCTGCGCACGATGACGTTGCGTTTGGTGGTCAGGCCACGCGCTTCGGTCCAGGCCATGTCGCCGTTAATGTCGCGCACCTTGATCCATTCGCCGTAGGTCAGCACCACTTCGAGCGGGGCGCCGCGCGGCACCACGAACAGTTTGCCGCCCTTGGTCGAGGGGGCGTCGTACAACACCACCGGCGCTGCACCCACCGTTTTAAAGTCGTATGCCTGGCTGGCAGCAGCGGCCGCCATCATGGTCAGACCTGCAAGCAAACGGGGAAATGTCATGATGTACCTTGGTGGTGGAATAGCTTGTCGCCCACCATGAACATGGTGGGCAACGATTACTGCGTAGTACTTACTGCTTATTGCTGACTGCTTAGTGCGTGGTGGTGCCTTCGGCAGCTGGTGCGGCAGCGGCGGCTTCGGCCACGGCTTGCAGGCGCTGCTGGTAGAACACTTCGAAGTTGATCTCGGCCAGGTGCACTGGTGGGAAACCGGCACGGGTGATCACGTCGGCGATGTTGGCGCGCAGGTAAGGGTAAACGATGTTCGGGCAGCCGATGCCCAGCAGTGGATCGAGCTGGTCTGCTGGAATGTTACGGGCTTCGAAGATGCCGGCTTGTTTGCCTTCGACCAGGAAAGCGACCTTGTCCTTGACCTTGGCAGTCACGGTGATGGTCACGGTCGATTCGAAGATGCCGTCTGCCAGTGGCTCGGCGCCTACGTCCAGCGCGACTTCGATGCTAGGCGCTTCCTGTTCCAGGAAAATTGCTGGCGAGTTCGGTTGTTCCAGCGACAGGTCTTTCAGGTAGACGCGTTGGATTTGGAATACTGGTTGCAGGTTTTCTTCAGACATGGAACGCTTTCGTTATGGTGACTCAGATGAGTGACTCAGGTGACAACACGAGCGGCAGTGCCGCTCAGGATGATATTTGCTTGGGATGGGCATGCTTCGATGTCACAGCTCAAATCAAACGCGAAGGTAATTGTATCAAAACCATCATGGTTACAACGACTTTCTGACCCCTCGTTGGTAATTGGTGTCAGTGGGCCCGCACTCAGCCGTGATCAGCCATTCAGCAGGGGCGTGAGCTTGCCGGCCTGGTCCAGTGCATGCAGATCGTCGAAGCCGCCCACATGGGTGTCGCCAATGTAAATCTGCGGCACGGTGCGGCGGCCGGTTTTTTCCATCATCAGCACGCGCTGTTGCGGGTCAAGGTCCACGCGGACCTTTTTCAGGTCGGTCACGCCCTTGGCTTCCAGCAAACGCTCGGCGCGGATGCAGTAGGGGCAGACGGCGGTGGTGTACATGGTCACTTCAACGGTCATGATGCTTCCTTCCAGTTATTTAGCCAGCGACACGCCGGATTTGGCCTGGGCCGGTTTTGCCAGCGGCAGACCAGCTTTCTGCCAGGCAGCAAGGCCGCCTTCTAGCGTCACCACGTCGGTGAAGCCGGCCTTGACCAGCCTGCCAGCTGCGCTCGACGCACGCATGCCGCCGGTCTGGCAGACCACTACCACGCTCTTGCTCTTGAACTTGTCCAGCTCGCCAATACGCTGGTCGAACTCGGCCAGCGGAATGTTTTTGGCGTCCGGCAGGTGGCCGCCAGCGAAATCCTTGGCGTCCCTTACGTCTACAATGGTGGCCTTGCTGCGATTAATCAAGAGCGTGACATCGCTCGGATTGGCGCGCTTGCCGCGCTGGGTGAGTACGGGCCACAGCAGGGCGCCGCCGGAAACGAGCACCACGGCGATCAGGAAAATATTGTCAATGAAGAATTTCACGGTGTTCCAATGGTTTAAATGAATCCGCGCATTATAAAATAGAAGCCAGAATAGCAGTCAGCAACAGTTACCCACCTTTTTGAGAAGATAGTTCACATGTACAAAATCGTTTTCATGCGCCATGGCGAATCCACCTGGAACCTGTCGAACCGTTTCACCGGCTGGACCGACGTCGATCTGACTGAAAAAGGCATCAGCGAAGCGCGCGCCGCCGGCAAGGTGCTCAAGGAATCGGGCTTTACCTTTGACCTGGCCTACACCTCGGTGCTCAAGCGCGCCGTGCGCACGCTGTGGCTGGCGCTCGACGAAATGGACATGATGTATCTGCCGATCAAGAACGACTGGCGCCTGAACGAGCGCCACTACGGCGCCCTGCAAGGCCTGGACAAGGGCGAAACCGCCGCCAAGTACGGCGACGAGCAGGTGCTGGTATGGCGCCGCAGCTACGACACGCCGCCGCCGGCGCTGGAAGCGGGCGACGACCGAGTATCGTTCAACGACCCGCGCTACGCTGGTTTGTCCAACGAGCAGATTCCGCTGACCGAATGCCTGAAAGACACCGTTGCCCGCGTGATGCCGGCCTGGGATGAAGAAATCGCCCCGGCCATCCGCGCCGGCAAGAAAATCATCATCTCGGCCCACGGCAACAGCCTGCGCGCGCTGATCAAAATGCTCGACGGCATCAGCGATAACGACATCGTCAGCCTCAACATCCCCAACGGCCAGCCGCTGGTGTACGAGCTCGACGGCGACCTGAAACCGATCCGCCACTACTACCTCGGCGACGCCGACGCCATCGCCGCAGCCCAGGCAGCCGTGGCCAACCAGGGCAAGGCCAAGTAATTTGTCGCATTTATCTTCCCGTAACAGGCGTGCTGCTGCATCTGTCGGCGCCGCCTTGCTGTTGGCGGCGTCGCTGGCGCTCGGCGTGAGTGCCGGCGCGCTGGCCGCGCCCGGCAAACCGACCGAGCGCAGCAAGCAAAAAGCCGTGGCCGAAGCCGAGCGCGCCGCCTTGCAGCAAAAACTGACAGCCCTCAAGAAAGACATCGGCAAGACCGAAAGTGCGAAGGATGACGCCGCCGATACGCTGGCCGAATCGGAAGCCGCCATTTCGGACGCCAACCGCGCCCTGCGCGATCTGCAGCAGGAGCAGCGCGATACCAACACCAAATTGAACGAGCTGGGCGCCGAGCGCGAGCGCCTGAGCGCCACCGTGGCCGCGCAACAGCAGCAACTGGCCAAGCTGCTGCGTGAACATTATGTGGCCGGTAATGAAGACCGCATCAAGCTGCTGCTGTCGGGCGACAATCCCAACCGCATCAACCGCGATCTGCAGATGATGGCCTATGTGTCGCAGGCGCAGGCACGCCTGCTGGAAGGCTTGCGCGCCAACCTCAAGGCAGTGGAAGACAACCAGGCCGATACGCAAAACGCCAAGGACGAGCTGACCGAGATCGCCCAGGAACAATTGCAGCAGAAGAACAAGCTGGAACAGGAAAAGGCGCGCCGCGCCGCGCTGCTGGCGCAGCTGTCGAACAAACTGGTGGCCCAGCGCAAGGAGGCCGGCAACGTCGAGCGCGATGAACAGCGCCTGGGCGGCCTGGTCACGCGGCTGAACAAGCTGATCGAAGAGCAGGCCGCTGCTGCCGCTGCCGAGAAAAAACGCCAGGAACAACTGGCCGCCGCGCGCGCCGCCGCCAAGGCCAAGGCCGAGGCGGAAAAACGCGCGCTGGCCAAGGCGCGTGCGGCCGAGGCCGAACGTCAGCGCATCGCCCGTGCCGAAGCGGCAGCCCGCGCCACGGCCAACGCCAATGCCGCCAAGGGCGGCAGCACGGGCGGCGCCATCAAGCCCGCGCCTGCCCCGACGCCATCGCCAGCGCCGGTCAAGCTCGACCCGATCGACGCTGACGAACCGAAAGTGGCCGCCACGCCAGCGCCGCCGGAACCCAAAGAACCGCCAGCCAAGGCGGCCGACATCGCGCTGGCGCCGGCAGCACCTGCGGGCGCCTTTGCCAGCCTGAAAGGGCAGATGCGTTCGCCCGTCAACGGCAAGGTGGCGGCCAAGTTTGGCAGCAAGCGCGGCGACGGCCCGGCCTGGAAGGGCGTATTCATCAAGGCGCCCGAAGGCGCCGAGGTGCACGCCGTTGCCGGCGGGCGCGTGGTGTTTTCCGACTGGCTGCGCGGGTTCGGCAACCTGATCATCGTTGACCACGGCGGCCAGTACATGAGTATTTACGGCAATAATCAGTCCTTGCTCAAACGCATAGGCGACGTCGTCAAGGCAGGCGACCCCATCGCCAGCGCCGGCACCAGCGGCGGCAACGAGGAATCGGGGCTATACTTCGAATTGCGCCTGCGCGGGGCGGCGTTCGATCCGGCTGGCTGGGTCAAATTCTAAGGTTATAACTTAGCGGAATTTATGGGCAAAAAAATCAGGAATTTCAGTTTGATCGGTATCGGCATGATTGCAGGCGTTGCCGCGTCGATGCAGTTTTCCGCCCTGGCGCAAAAAGTCACCGGTGCGCCGCTGCCGCTCGAAGAGTTGCGCCAGCTGTCCGATGTGTTCGGGCTGATCAAAACCGATTATGTCGAAAATGTCGATGACAAAAAGCTGGTGACGGAAGCGATATCCGGCATGGTGTCCTCGCTCGACCCGCATTCCGTGTATCTCGACAAGCGTGCTTTCCGCGAAATGCGCGACACCGTGGCCGGCAAGTTCGTCGGCATCGGCATCGAGGTCAGCACCGAAGACGGTTATATCAAGGTGGTGTCGCCGATCGAGGATACGCCCGCCTTCAAGGCCGGCATCAAGGCCGGCGACCTGATCACCCGCATCGACGGTGCGCCGATCAAGGGCATGACGCTCGACGAAAGCGTGAAAAAAATGCGTGGCGAGCCCGGTTCCAAGGTCACCATCACGCTCACCCGCAAGGATGACGACAAGCCGCAGACGCTGACCATTGTGCGCCAGGAAATCCGCGTCCAGAGCGTCAAGGCCAAGATCGTCGAACCGGGCTACGCCTGGCTGCGCATTGCCCAGTTCCAGGAACCGACGCTGGACGACATGGTGAAAAAAATCACCGAGCTGTATGCCCAGGAGCCGCACATCAAGGGCCTGGTGCTCGATTTGCGCAACGATCCGGGCGGCGTGGTGCCGGGCGCCATCGGCGTATCGGCCGCCTTCCTGCCACGCGATGTGGCGGTGGTCTCGACCAAGGGCCAACTGCTGAGTGCGCAGGAAACCTTTTATGCGCGCCAGGAATTCTATGCGCCGCGCGCCAAGACCGATCCGCTGGCCAGGCTGCCCGCTGCGGTCAAGGACGTCCCCATCGTGGTGCTGGTCAACGCCGGTTCGGCCTCGGCTTCGGAAATCGTCGCCGGTGCGCTGCAGGACTACCAGCGCGCCACCATCATGGGCACCCAGACCTTCGGCAAGGGCTCGGTGCAGACGCTGCGCCAGCTGACCGCCGATACCGCCATCAAGCTGACCACGGCGCGTTATTACACGCCGAAAGACCGCGCCATCCAGGCGCGCGGCATCGTGCCCGACCTGCTGGTCGATGAAACCGCCGACGGCGACGGCCTGAACAGCCTGCGCATGCGCGAAGCCGACCTGCAAAAGCACCTGGGCAATGACCGTGATCCGGCGGCCGAAGCGGCCGAACAGAAAGCGCTGAGCGCGCGCCGCGACAGCCTGGAAGAAGAACTGCGGCTGGCGGCGCTGGCCAAAAAATCCAAGCCCGTGGAGTTCGGCAGCAAGGACGACTTCCAGCTGGCCCAGGCCTTGAACCATTTCAAGGGCTTGCCGGTCAAACTGTCCAAGGTCGAACCGAAGGAAGCGCTGGATGCTGCCGGCGGCGATACCCGCTCGGATAGCAAGCTGGACAGCAAGCCGGCCGACAAACCAGCTGATAAGCCCGCCACCAAGCCGACCGACAAGCCCGCCGACAAGCCGCTCCAGCAACCGGCGCCCAAGCCGGAAGCGTCGCGGCCCGCACAACCGCAATCTTCATCGCAGCCGCTGCCGCCTTGACGGCCGGCGCGCCGAACATGAACGACGAACAACTGCTGCGCTACTCGCGCCATATTCTGCTGGACCAGATCGGCATCGAAGGCCAGCAGCGCTTGCTGGCCAGCCATGCGCTGGTGATCGGCGCCGGCGGCCTCGGTTCGCCGGCGGCCATGTATCTGGCGTCGGCCGGTGTCGGCCGCATCACCATCGTCGATGACGATAGCGTCGATCTGACCAATCTGCAGCGCCAGATTGCCCACACCAGCGCCCGCGTGGGCCAGCCCAAGGCGCAGTCGGCACAGCAGACCATGCTGGAAATCAACCCTGGCATCGAGGTCACGGCGCTCGCTGAACGGCTCGACGGCGCCCGCCTGGCGCAGCTGGTGGCCGACGCCGATGTGGTGCTCGACTGCACCGACAACTTTGCCACCCGCCATGCGATCAACCGCGCCTGCGTGGCGCAGGGCAAGCCGCTGGTGTCGGGCGCGGCCATCCGTTTCGACGGCCAGGTCAGCGTCTTCGATCCGCGCAGCAGCGCCCAGCCCTGCTATGCCTGTTTGTTTCCGCCCGAGCAGCAGGCCGAAGAAGTTGCCTGCGCCACCATGGGCGTGTTTGCGCCGCTGGTCGGCGTGATCGGCGCCATGCAGGCAGCCGAAGCGCTCAAGCTGCTGATGCAGGTGGGCCAGTCGCTGGCCGGGCGCCTGCTGATGCTCGACGGCCTATACATGGAATGGACCAGCATCGCGATTGCCCGCAACGCCGATTGTTCCGTCTGCGCCCAAGGGCTTACCTGAAAAACCTTATCTATCCACCAGGAGTAGACCATCATGAAGAAACGATACGCAGTGCTGGCGTTGGTGCTGGCAGCGGCCTTCAGCGCCCAGGCCGCCACCACCACCAAGTTTCTGATTCTCAATGAGAACAACAAGCAGATGGGCGAGCAGGTGGTCGAGCGCCAGGACGACGGCCAGACCACCGTGCACTTCAGCTACAAGAACAATGGCCGTGGACCGGACCTGGTCGAGCGTTTCCGTATCGGTCCCGATTTGCTGTTCACGCAGTACGAGGTCAAGGGCAATTCCACCTTTGGCGCCGTGGTCGATGAGCGCTTCGAGCGCAGCGCCACCAGCGCGCAGTGGACCACCACCTCGGACAAGGGGCAACTGAAGCTGAGCACGCCGGCCAGCTATGTACCGCTGAACAGCTCGTTCGAAGTGGTGTCGGCGGCGATTACCGCGCTGGCCGCCGCACCCGATGGCAAGATCGCGCTGCTGCCCACCGGCACCCTGTCGCAAACCAGGCTGGGCACGGTGGAAGTCACCAGCGACCAGGGCCAGAAGCAAACCGTGCAACTGCTGGCGCTGACGGGCATTGGCCTGACGCCATCGTTCTACTGGGCTACCACCGGTGACAAACCGCGCCTGTTCGCGGTGGTGATCCCCGGCTTCCTGTCCATGCTGGAGCAGGGCTGGCAAGGCGCCACGCCCGAGCTGGCCAAGCGCCAGAAAGCCGCCGAAGCGCAAATGCTGACCGATGTCGCGAGCAGGCTGCAGCAGCCGTTGACCGGCCTCACCGTGGTGCGCAACGCCCGTATCTTCGACAGCGACAAGGCCACGGTCGGTGCGGCCTCCGATATTTACCTGCTGCGCGGACGCATTACCGCCGTGCTGCCGGCCGGTTCGCCCACGCGTGCCGCCGACAACACCATCGACGCCGCCGGCCGTATCGTACTGCCGGGCCTGTTCGACATGCATGGCCACGTGGACCGCTGGTCCGGCGCCCTGAATATCTCGACCGGCGTGACCAGCGTGCGCGACATGGGTAACGACAACGCCCAGCTGCAAGCCATGCTCGACGAAACTGCGGACGGCAAGCTGCTGGCGCCGCAGGTGGTGCCCGCTGGTTTCCTCGAAGGCGAGAGCGCCTACAGCGCCAACGGCGGCTTCGTGATCAAGGATTTCAAGGGCGCGCAGGACGCCATCGACTGGTACGCCCAGCGCGGCTATCCGCAACTGAAAATCTATAATTCCTTCCCCAAGGACATTCTCAAGCAGACCGTGGCCTACGCCCACAGCCGTGGCATGCGGGTATCGGGTCACGTGCCGGCCGGCTTGCGCGCGCAGCAGGCGCTCGATGCCGGCTACGATGAAATCCAGCATATCAATCAGGTCATGCTGAATTTCTTCGTCAAGCCCGATACCGAGACGCGCAACCTCAACCGCTTTGTGCTGCCGGCTGAAAAAGTGGCCGATCTCGACCTGAACTCGAAGCCGGTCAAGGATTTTATTGCCCAACTGGCCAAGAAGCAGATCGCCATCGATCCGACCCTGTCGGCGTTTGCCTTCCTCAAGCAGCGTGACGGCGACGTCAACGAACCGTATAGCGACTTCGCCGACTACATGCCGCCCGACGTCAAGCGCGGTTTTTCGGTCGGCACCATGAAGATTGACAGTGATGACAAGCTCAAGCGCTACGAAAAGTCGTATGCCAAGATGGTACAGTTCGTCGGCATCCTGTACCGCGCCGGCGTGCCCATCGTCGCCGGCACCGATGACGTGCCCGGCTTTACCCTGCATTCCGAGCTGGCGCTGCTGGTCAAGGCCGGCCTGACGCCAGCCCAGGCGCTGCAGGTGGCTACCCGCAACGGCGCACGCTACACGCGCACCAGCAACGACCGCGGCAGCATCACGCCGGGCAAGCTGGCCGACCTGGTGCTGGTCGATGGCGATCCTACCCGCGACATCCGCGATGTACGCAAGGTCTCGGCGGTGATTACGCGCGGCTTTATCGTTTATCCGAACCAGGTCGATGCGGCGCTGGGCATCAAGTCGTTTGTCGATACGGCGCCGCCGGTGGTGGTGAAATCGACCACGGTGGCCGACGCCGGGCAAACCCTGGGCGGCGGTGGCAACGATGGCGCCTTGCAACGGCTGGAAGGCAGCGCCCGCAAGCACGATTGAACGGCCGCCATAAAAATCATGGCCCTGACATGGCCGGGGAGCGGGTTTCCGCTTTATACTCTGCTCTCATTTATTTTTGCAGTAGATTATGAAAAATTCATCACTTACCCGTCGCGCCTCCCGTGGTTTTACCCTGATCGAGATCATGGTGGTGGTGGTTATCATGGGCGTACTGGCGGCGCTGGTCGTGCCTAAATTGCTGAGCCGTACCAGTGAATCGAAGGTGGCTGCTGCCAAGGTCGATATTGCCACCATCATGCAGTCGCTCAAACTCTACAAGCTCGACAATCAACGCTATCCGACCACCGAGCAGGGCCTGCAGTCGCTGCTGGTCAAGCCGACCAGCGGCCCGGCGGCCAATGGCTGGAAATCCGGCGGTTACCTGGAAAAAATGCCCAAAGATCCATGGGGCAACCCGTACCAGTTCCTTTCGCCCGGCATCAAGGGCGAAGTCGATGTGTATTCGCTAGGCGCCGACGGTCAGCCGGGCGGTACTGGCGATGATGCCGACATCGGTTCCTGGGATAACTGATCTCTGCCGATTTTAAAGGACTAGCGCTCATGGGAGCCGGTCGCGCGCGTGGCTTTACGCTCATCGAATTACTGGTGGTGATGGTCATCCTCGGCGTCACGCTGGGACTGGTATCGCTCAACGCCATGCCGGGCCAGAAGCAGGCGGTGCAGCAGGAAGCCCAGCGCATCGCGCTGCTGCTGCAACTGGCGCGCGACGAAGCCATCGTGCGCAACCGCCAGATCGCCTTTGAAGCAGGCGCCGACGGCTACCGCTTCTTGATCCGCAACGACCGCCAGTGGGACCAGGCGGTGCAGGATGACCTGCTGCGCGCACGCGACTACAAGCAGGGCCCGCTTACCCTGATGCTCGATCCGCCACCCACCGGGCAGGACGGCAATCTGCGCATCGTCTTTGGCCGCGAACCGGTCGATAAGCCGTTCGTGCTGACCATGGCGTCCAGCGACGGCAGCAGCGTGGCCATCCGCGCCGATGGCGTCGGCCATTTTACGGTGGACTGACATGGCCATCCAAAAACCTTCCCGGTCCCGCGGCTTTACCCTGCTCGAAGTGCTGGTGGCGCTGGTCATCGTCGGTACGGCGCTGGGGGCGTCGCTGCGCGCCGTCGGCAGCCTGACGCAAAACAGCGATGGCTTGCGCAGCGCCATGATGGCGACCTGGTCGGCCGAAAACCGGCTGGTGCAGCTGCGCCTGTCCAAGACCTTTCCCGCCATCGGCAAGCAGACTTACGAATGCCCGCAGGGCGACCTCAAGCTGATGTGCGAAGAGGCTGTCATTCCCAGTCCCAATCCACGTTTTCGCCGTGTCGAGGTCAGTGTGTATGACCAGGCCAACCCTGAGCGGCGCATCATCAAGCTGGTACAACTGGTGCTCAATTCATGATGCGCCATGCGCCAGGTTCGCGCCGTGATGGCGGCTTTACCCTCATCGAGTTGCTGGTGGCGATCACCATTCTCGCCATTGTGGCGGTGCTCGGCTGGCGCGGTCTTGATGGCATCATCCGTTCGCGCACGGCGCTGACCGCTGAAATGGCGTACACGCGCGGACTGCAACTGGCGTTTGCCCAGATGCAGAGCGATTGCGCGCAACTGGCCGGCAGCGTTCAGCTCAATCGACGTCCCTATCTGCAGGCGGAAAACGAACGGCTGACGCTGGTGCGCCTGGTGATGACGGAAAATGAACCAACCCGTTTGCACGTGGTCTCATACCGTGTGCGCGATGGCGTGCTGGTACGGCGAGAATCGCAGGGCACGCGTGACCTGGTCGAGCTCGACGTACTGTGGCAGGCTGCGCTCAACGATACCGACAACAGCGCGGCGGTCGCGCTGCAACAGGGCGTGCAGGCGATGAATATGCGCTACTGGCTGACCAACGAGTGGCGCACCGCCACCGGCGCCAGCCTGGTGCAACCGGCGCCGCCGGCCGCGCCGGTGATACCGACCGGGCTCGAAGTAACCTTGTCGGTACAGGGCCAGGAAATACCGATGGTGAAATCATTCCTGCTGGGGGCGCTATGAGGCGGCTAGCCAGGCTGCCATGGCGGGCGCGCCACCAGCGCGGCGTGGCAGTGGTCACGGCCTTGCTGCTCACCACGCTGGCGGTGACCATTGTCGCCAGCCTGTTCTGGCAGCAGCAGGTACAGGTGCGCTCGATGGAAAATCAGCGCCTGCAATTGCAAACGCGCTGGATCGTGCGCGGCGCGCTTGATTTGAGCCGGCTGGTGCTGTTCCAGGATTTTCTCGATTCGAACAACGTCACCAAGGCCAACGGCTTGTGGGCCATGCCGCTGGAAGAAACGCGGCTCGACGATTACGTCGAGCGCGAACGCCGTGAAGGTGAAGATTACAACGCCACGTTGTCCGGCCGCATGATCGATGCGCAGTCGCGTTACAATCTTGCCAACCTGGCCAATGCGCGCACGATCAACCAGGATGAGCTGGCGGTGTTCGAGCGCTTGCTGAGGCATCTGCAGCTCAACCCCAGCCTGGCGCTGACGGTGGCGCGGCAGGTGGCATATGCCCAGCCGGTGGTGGCGAAGGCCGCCAGCACGGGCGCCAGCGGTACGAATACAGGCAGTGGCGGCACGACCACCAATACCGGCAGTAGCGGTACCAGCACTAACAACATCGGCAGTAGCAGTGGCGGCAGCGGTACCGGCATCGGCGGCGGTGGCGCGCAGCCCTTGCCCCCCGGTGGTGGCGAACCGATGGAACTGCTGCGGGTGGAGGATTTACTGGCGGTGAGCGGTTTCACGCCGCAGGCGGTGGAAAAGCTGCGCGACTTCGTCATCGTGCTGCCGCAGCCGACGCCGGTCAACGTGAATACGGCCCCGGCCGAGGTGCTGGCGGCGCTGTCGCCAAATATGCCCTTGTCGGATGCGGCGGTACTGGTCAATATGCGCAAGCAAGGGGATTATGCCCAAGACGTGGCCAGGTACGCAATCAAGCCACAGCTGACTAACCGCAAGCCGGTGGTTGACATTGCCGTCAAGAGCAGTTATTTCCTGGCCTACAGCCGGGTGCAGCTGGACCGGGCGTCGCTGGACGCCGTGTCCCTGCTACAGCGTGGCAATGGTGGTTTGACGACGATAGTGTGGATACGGGAAAACTAATACTTTAAGCTTCCCAGAACAGCGATCAACGAAAGCGAGATTTTTTGACTACTTTATTCATCCGCTATCCAGCCAAGGCCAGCGTTGACAGCGGCGCGGCCCAGACCTGCCCGTTCGCGCTGGTGGGCGATGGCGGCAATCTGCTGCAACAAGGCGCCGCACCGCTCGGCAACCTGGCCGAGATGGTGGCGTCGGCGCGCCGCGTGACGCTGCTGCTGGCCGCCTCCGACGTCACGCTGCTGCGTATCAAAACGCCGCCGCTGTCGCCGGCGCGCCTCAAAGCCGCCTTGCCGGCGCTGGTGGAAGAACAGGTGCTGGGCGATACCGCCGACTGCGTGCTGGCCGCGACCCCGGTTGATGGCGATGGCTTGCGCACGGTGGCCGTGGTGCAGCGCGCCTGGCTCGAGGTGCTGGTCAAGGCGCTGATCGCGCAGGGCGCCTACAGCGTATCAGTGCTGCCGGCGCAGCTGTGCCTGCCGTTCCAGCCGGGCGCTGTCTCGGCCGCGCTCGCCGATAACGATGCCGGCTACGAGCTGACCGTGCGCCGTTCGCAGGCCGATGGCTTTGGCCTGGTGCTGGCAGCGCAGCCGCTGGCGGCGCTGCAAACACTGCGCGCGCTGGCTGGCGACGAGCCGGTCACGCTCTATCTGTCGGCGGCGCAGCTGCACACCTTTGAAGCGCTGTTGCCCGAGCTGAACCACAACGGCCACACCATCACCGTCGCTGAAGATCACTGGGCGCACTGGGTGGCGTCTGCCCGCGCGGCCGGCCTCGACCTGGCGCCGGCGCTGGGCGCCAGTGGCGCCGGCGCGCGCGAATGGCGCCGCTGGCGCTGGCCGCTGCGCATCGCTGCGCTGGCGCTGCTGGTCAACGTGGTGGGCCTGAACATTGAATGGCTGGGCAAAAAACGCGAAGCGGCCGCCGTCCAGCAATCGATGACGCAGGCATTCCGCTCGGCTTACCCGAATGAGCCGCTCAGTTACGACCCGGTCGGCCAGATGCGCATGAATGTCACGCGCGCCAAGGGCAACGACGGCCAGGCCGCGCCGGACGGCTTTTTGGCGCTGAGCGCCGACCTCGGCGAAGCGCTGGGCAGCCTGCCGCGCCGCGACGTGGTGGCCAGCATCGATTACCGCGAGCGCGCGCTGCAGGTCAAGGTCAAGCCGAACACGGTCGATGCCGCCGCCATGGCGCAACTGCGCACGGCGCTGCAGGCGCGCCGCCTGGAATTGTCGGAAACCACCCCGGGCACCTGGCAAATCCGCCGTGTGACTTCTGCCGCCAAGACATGATCGACTGAGCGTATGAGCAAACTTCAACAAACGATACAAGATTACCGTGGCCGCGCCGCCGTGTTCTGGATGGCGCGCACCGAGCAGGAGCGCAAGTTCCTTGGCGTTGGCGGCGTGGTGCTGGTGCTGGGCCTGTTCTACGGCGTGCTGATCGACCCCGCCCTGAGCGGACGCGACAGGTTGGCCACCGAATTGCCGCAACTGCGCCTGCAAGCGGCCGAGATGCAGGCGCTGGCGCGCGAAGCGATTGCCCTGCGCGGCCAGAGCACCATCGCGCCGCCGCCGATGACGCGCGACAGCCTCACTGCCAGCCTGACCGCGCGCAGCCTGCCGGCGCAGTCGGTCAACATCACCGGCGAGTACGCCAGGCTGCAGTTCAACAACGTCGCCTTTGCCGGCGTGGTGGCCTGGCTCGACGCCATCCGTGGCGAAAGCGGCATCCTGGTGCAGGACGCCAATTTTGTCGCGCAAGATACCGCCGGCATGGTCAACGCCACCATCACCTTGCGGCAGAACGCACCATGAAGCGTGCCTTGCTGTGGTTCTTTACCTGCCTTGCCAGCGTGCTGCTGACGCTGGCCGTGTTTTTCCCGGCCAGCTGGCTCGCCACGCTGGTCGAGCAGCGCACCGGCGGGCGTTTGACCTTGGGCGATGCGCAGGGTACGCTGTGGCGCGGTTCGGCGTTTATCGGCGGCGCCGCCAGCGGCAATGGCGCCGTGACGCCGCTGCTGCCTGGCCGTTTTCAGTGGACCATTTCGCCGCTGGCGCTGATCGGCATGGTCGATCTGCAACTGGCCAATCCCGAGGCGCTGGCGCAACCGGTCACCTTCAAGGGCAACTGGTCGCACTGGCAATTGAGCCCGTCGGCCCTGCTGCTGCCGGCCGAGGGCCTGGCCGGCCTTGGTGCGCCGCTCAACACGCTGGCACCGAGCGGCGCCATGCGGCTGTCGTGGAGCAGCCTTGAACTGGCGCTGGAGCAGCGTGAGCTCTCAGTCAACGGCCGCACCACGCTGGAAATGTCGGACATGGCCTCGCGCCTGGCGCCGGTGCGCCCGCTGGGCAGCTATGCGCTGGCATTTGACTGGCGTGGCCAGCAGGCGGCGCTGACGCTGAGTTCCGTCAAAGGTCCGTTGCTGCTCAGCGGCAGCGGCAACCTGAACCGCGGCCGCCTGAATTTTACCGGCCAGGCCGAAGCAGCAAAAGGATATGAAGAGACGCTGGCCAACCTGTTGAATTTGCTTGGCCAGCGGCGTCCCGGCAGTGACCGCAACATCATCGCTTTAGCGTTCCATTCTTAAAAGTTCAGCCCCATGAAAAAACCGTCCGTGAGCCCAACCCGTCTTCCCGCAATGCGCCGTCAGAGCGCCGCTGCGATGCTGTGCTGCGCGCTTGCCGCGCCGGCCGCCACCTTTGCTCCCCTGGCGCTGCTGCCGGGTGCGGCGTCTGCTGCCCCGGCTGCCGATGATGCGGCGGCGCTGAACTTTGTCGGCGCCGACATCGAATCGGTGATCAAGGCCGTTGGCCACTACACCAACATCACCTTCGTGATCGATCCGCGCGTCAAAGGCACGCTGACGCTGGTGTCGGAAAAATCGATCAGCAAGTCGCAGGCCTTCAGCCTCTTGACTTCGGCGCTGCGGCTGCAGGGCTTTGCCGTGGTCAGCGGCGACGGCTACGCCAAGGTGGTGCCGGAAGCGGACGCCAAGCTGCAATCTGGACCGACCCAGGTCGGTTCGGCGCCCACGCAAATCAAGGGCGACCAGATCGTCAGCCAGATCTTCCAGCTGAACTACGAAAACGCCAACAACGTGGTGACGGTGCTGCGCCCGCTGATTTCGCCCAACAACACCATCAACGCCAATCCGGGCAATAACACGGTGGTGATTACCGATTACGCCGACAATCTCAAGCGCATGGCGAAAATCATCGCCGCGCTCGACGCCCCGGCCACCGCCGATCTTGACGTGATCCCCGTGCGCTACGCGATTGCCAGCGACCTGGCCGGCATGATCAACAAGCTCATGGATGGCAGTGGCGGCACCGCTGCGGCCGGTGCGGCCGATGCCGGCCGCGTCAGCGTGCTGGCCGATCCGCGCACCAACTCGGTGATTTTGCGGGCGCCGTCGCAGGCGCGCGCCAACCTGGCCAAGTCGCTGATCGCCAAGCTCGACCAGCCGACCCAGGAGCTCGGCAATGTCCACGTGGTGTACCTGAAAAACGCCGAAGCCACCAAGCTGGCGCAGACCCTGCGCGCATTGGTGTCGGGCGACACTTCGGCCGCCAACCAGACCGGCGTCGGCACCAACAGCGGCGGCACCGGCCAGAACAACAACACCATGGGCGGCCAGAGCAGCAATACCGGCGGTCTCAATTCTGGCTCTGGCAGCAACACCGGCGGCACCAATGGCCCGACCAATCCTCTGCTGACCGGCAACAATCCGCAGCAGCAGGGCGGCGGTGGCGGCCAGGCCGGCTTTATCCAGGCCGACGCCACCACCAACACCCTGATCATCACCGCCCCCGAAGCCGTGTACCGCAACCTGCGCGCCGTCATCGACCAGCTCGACGTGCGCCGCGCCCAGGTGTACATCGAATCGCTGATCGTCGAAGTATCGTCGGACAAGGCCTCCGAGTTCGGCATCCAGTGGCTGGGCGCCACCGGCGACAGCGACAGCAAATACCGCCTGGGCGGCCTGCAATCGTCGTCGGTCGGTGGCAGCAACAACAACATCGGCAACGTCGCGCTGCAACTGCTCAATGGCTCATCGGGCACCACGACCCCCACGCTGCCGGGTTCCGGCCTGAATATCGGCATCTTCAAGCAGGTCGCCGGCGGCCTGGGCCTGGGCTTGCTGGCGCGTACGCTGGAATCGGATGGCAATGCCAACGTGCTGTCCACGCCAAACATGATCACGCTCGACAACGAGCTGGCGACGATTTCCGTCGGCCAGAACGTGCCGATCCTGACCGGCCAGTTCACCACCACCTCGGGCACCAACACCAACCCGTTCCAGACCATCGACCGCAAGGAAGTGGGCCTGACGCTCAAGGTGCGTCCGCAAATTTCCGAAGGCGGCACCATCAAGCTGGCGATTTACCACGAAACCTCGAGCGTGGACCGCTCGACGCTGACTGCCACTGCCGGCATCACCATCAACAAGCGCGTGATCGAAAACAATGTGGTGGCCGACGATGGCCAGATCATCGTGCTGGGTGGCCTGATCGAGGACACCGAAGGCGACAGCGTGGACAAGGCGCGCGGCCTGGGCGACATCCCGATCATCGGCAACCTGTTCAAATACCAGAACCGCACGCGTCGCAAGACCAACCTGATGGTGTTCCTGCGCCCGGTAGTGGTGCGCAGCAAGGAGCAGAGCAGCAGCCTGGCGGCCGACCGCTACGACTACATGCGCGGCACCCAGGAAGCGATCAAACCGCCGGACAGCATCCTGGTCAAGGACCTCGGCCAGCCGATGCTGCCGGCGCTGCAGAACGGGCAGGTGAGCGGTGGCGGCATCCTGGCCAAACCGCTGCCGCCAGCGCCAGCGTCGGGCCGCGCCGACAACGTGGCTCCGCAGCCGCAGCAGTCGATCCAGCAGCAGTTGCAGCAACCGCAGCAGCAACAACCTCGTCAGTAAGCGGATGGCTACCATGAACAACCTCCTGCCCTTTGCCTTTGCGCGCGATTACGTGGTGCTGGCGCAGCAGAGCGACACCGCCGACAACGCGGTGGACGTGCTGGTGTGCGGCGCCACGGCGCCGGCCGCGATTGCCGAGGTCTCGCGCCGTTTCGGCCGCATCCAGCTCAAGAACATGTCGCGCGCCGACCTGGAAATTGCCATTGCCGGCGCCTATGCCGGCGCCGGCGGTAACGCCTCGGCCGTGGCCGACGAGTTCGACGCCGACCTCGACCTGACCAAGCTGCTGCAGGACGTGCCGGCCATCGAAGACTTGCTGGAATCGTCCGACGACGCCCCGGTGATCCGCATGATCAATGCGCTGCTCACGCAGGCGCTGCGCGACAGCGCTTCCGACATCCACATCGAGCCGTTCGAGCAGACTTCGGTGGTGCGCTTCCGCGTCGATGGCGCGCTGCGCGACGTGGTGCGGCCGCGCAAGGCCATCCACGGTTCGCTGATTTCGCGTATCAAGATCATGGCCCAGCTCGACATTGCCGAGAAACGTCTGCCGCAGGATGGCCGCATCACGCTGCGCATCGGCGGTAAACCGGTCGATGTACGCGTCTCCACGCTGCCGACCGGCCACGGCGAACGCGCCGTGCTGCGTCTGCTGGACAAGGAAGCCGGCCGCCTCGACCTGAACCACCTGGGCATGAGCAGCACCATGCTGCCGCGCTTCGACGCGCTGCTCAACCAGCCGCACGGCATCGTGCTGGTGACCGGCCCTACCGGCTCCGGTAAAACCACCACGCTGTACGCGGCGCTGTCGCTGCTCAACGCCACCACCACCAACATCATGACGGTGGAAGACCCGATCGAGTACGACCTGAACGGCGTCGGCCAGACCCAGGTCAATTCCCGCATCGACATGACCTTTGCCAAGGCCCTGCGGGCGATTTTGCGGCAAGACCCGGACGTCATCATGATCGGCGAGATCCGTGACCTGGAAACCGCGCAGATCGCCGTGCAGGCCTCGCTGACCGGCCACCTGGTGCTGGCCACGCTGCACACCAACGACGCCGCCGCCGCCGTCACCCGCCTGCTCGACATGGGGATCGAACCGTTCCTGCTGTCGTCCTCGCTGCTGGGGGTGCTGGCGCAGCGCCTGGTGCGCAAGCTGTGCGGCCACTGCAAGACTTTTGATGGCCAGCTGTGGCAGCCGGTCGGCTGCGAGCATTGCGGCCATACCGGTTACAACGGCCGGGTGGGCGTGTATGAATTCCTCGAAACCACCGAGCAGATCCGCGCGCAAATCCACAACCGCGCCTCGGAAGCCGAGATCAAGACGGCGGCGATTGCCACCGGCATGACCACCATGCGCGAGGACGGCGAGCGCTGGCTGACCAGCGGTGTGACCACCCAGGCCGAGCTGTTGCGCGTGGTGAAGGACTAAGCCCGATGCCAGCTTTTCGTTATGAAGCCGTCGATGCCGGCGGCGCCACCAAAAAAGGCGTGCTCAATGCCGACAGCGCGCGTTCGGCGCGCGCCGAGCTGCGCACGCTGGGCCTGGTGCCGCTCAAGGTGGACGCGATTGCCGCCCAGGTGGACGCCAGCGGCGCCACCAAAGGACGGGCCTTCGGCGAGCGCCTGTCGTCCACCGAGCTGGCCCTGTTCACGCGCCAGCTGGCCAGCCTGCTGGAAGCCGGCCTGCCGCTGGAGCAGGCGTTTACCGCCTTGCTTGAACAAGCCGAGCGCGCCTACCTGCGCGACCTGATCGCCTCGATCCGCTCGGAGGTCATCGGCGGCGCCGCGCTGTCCGACGCGCTGGGCCGCCATCCGCGCGACTTTGCCGACATCTACCGGGCGCTGGTGGCGTCGGGCGAACAGATCGGCCAGCTGTCGCGCGTGCTGTCGCGCCTGGCCGATTACATCGAGCGCCGCAACGCGCTGGTGCAAAAGGTGCGGCTGGCATTCACCTACCCGGCAATTGTTACCGTGGTGGCGTTTGCCATTGTGATTTTCCTGCTCACGTATGTGGTGCCGCAAATCGTCTCGGTGTTTTCCAACACCAAGCAAAAGCTGCCGCTGCTGACCGTCATCATGCTGGCCATCTCGGACTTTGTGCGCAACTATGGCATCGTCGTCGCGATTGCCCTGATCGGCGCCTGGGTTGCTTGGCGCCGGGCGCTGCAAAACCCGGTGCTCAAGCGGCGCTGGCATACCTGGCTGCTCACCGCACCGCTGTACGGCAAGTTCGAGCGCAGCCTGAACACGGCGCGCTTCGCCAGCACGCTGGCCATTACCACCGGTTCGGGCGTGCCGATTCTGCGGGCGCTGGAAACCAGTCGTGACACGCTGTCCAACGTCGCCATGCGCGAACTGGTGGAAGAAGCCAGCGACGCCGTGCGCGAAGGCGTGAGCCTGGCGCGTTCGCTGTCGGCGCAAAAGCATTTTCCGCCCATGCTGGTGCACATGATACGCGCCGGCGAAATCACCGGCGAACTGCCGGCCATGCTGGACCGCGCTGCCGCCGCCCAGGAAGCCGACCTTGAGCGCCGCACGCTGACCATTGCCGGCCTGCTCGAACCCGCGCTGATCCTGGCCATGGGCGTGGTGGTGCTGCTGATCGTGCTGGCGGTGCTGATGCCTATTATTGAAATCAATCAGCTTGTGCGCTGATCAAGAAAGCCTGTCATGAAGCGTCGTATGCCTTTGCTCGTTACCTTCCTTGCCGTGGTGCTGCTGTCGGCATCGCTGGCCTACTGGGTGCTGCAACTGAACCAGCCGGCCCAGCGCGCGATTGCCGCGCCGCCGCCACCACCGCCGGTGGTGCTCAATCTCGACGCCGCCAAGGGCCTGTTCGGCGGCCAGATCACCGTGGCTGCCGCCAGCAACTACCAGCTCAAGGGCGTGGTGGCGGCCGGCCGCAGCGGCAGTGGCCGCGACAGCGCCGCCATCCTGTCGGTGGATAACCAGGCCGCGCAAGCGTATGGCGTGGGCCGCGAAGTGGCGCCCGGCGTGACCGTCAAGGAAATCCATCCGCGCTTCGTGCTGCTGTCAGAGGGTGGCGTGATCCAGCGCGTGGAACTGCCCAGCGATGCCGGCGTTTCCAGCAGCGCGGCATTGTCTGCGCCTGCGCCTGTCATGCCGGTGCAACAACCTCAGCAGCCACAGCCGCAGCAGCAACTACAGCAACCGCAGCCGCAGGTACAGATGCAGCCCGCGCCTGCCATGCAGCCGCAACCTGCAGCGGGGCAGGCCAATCCGCGTCCCGCCAACAATCCCAATGCGATTGGCCCGGTGCCCGGTTTTGGCCGTTAAGCTGAGCGTCCCATGATCTTTATCCGTACCCTGGCCGCAGCATTGTTCTGCGGCTTTTTCTTGTCCGCCGGCGGCTACGCTGCTGCAGAGGTGGCAGAGGCCACGCCGGCAAGCAATGTCACTCCAGCCGCCGAGCACCAGGCACGCCCCAAAATCGCGCTGGTGCTGTCCGGTGGCGGCGCGCGCGGCTTTGCCCACATCGGTGTGCTGAGGGCCTTGCAGGAATTGCGCGTGCCGGTGGACTTCGTGGTCGGCACCAGCATGGGCAGCGTGGTGGGCGGTGCCTATGCCGCCGGCAGCTCGGTCGAGCAGCTCGAACAGCTGGTGCGGCGCACCGACTGGAACGCCGTGGTGGCCGACCGCCCGCCGCGCGACCAGCTCGTGTATCGCCGCCGCGAAGAAGACTTGCTGCTGCCCTCGCGCATCGAGCTGGGCGCCGACTGGGATGGCGTGACCCTGCCGCCGGCCGCTGCCGGCAACGAAGCGCTGGAACTGGCGTTGACGCGCGTGCTGCCGCATGGCGCGCGCGACAAGCCGGTCAACCAGCTGCAACTGCCGTTTCGCTCGGTGGCTTCCGATCTGGTCACCGGCGAACTGGTGGAGCTCAACGATACGCCGCTGTTCGTCGCCATGCGCGCCTCGCTGGCGGTGCCGGGCGTGTTCGCGCCCGTGCGCGTGAACCAGCGCCTGCTGGTTGATGGTGGCCTGGTGCGCAATCTGCCGGTCGATGTGGCGCGCGAAATGGGCGCCGACATCATCATCGCCGTCAACGTCGGCACCCCGCTGGCGCAGGAAAAAGAGCTGGTCAGCGCCGTCAGCGTGGCCCAGCAGATGCTGCAGATCCTCACCGAGCAGAATGTCCAGCGCTCGCTCAAGGAGCTGCGCGCCGACGACGTGCTGCTGGCGCCCGACCTGGGCGGCATCGGCTTTCTCGACTTTGGCCGCCACGACCGCGCCATGCGCGCCGGCGAAGCGGCAGTGCGCGCCGCCAGCGACAAGCTGGTGCAGCTGGCGCTGCCCGAAGCCCAGTATGCGGCCTATGAAGTCAAGCGCCTGTCAGCGCCGGTGCCGAGCGACCAGCCGGTGCGGCTGGCCCGGCTCGAGGTGGCGCCCAGCGGCCATATCAACCCGCAGGAACTGGCCGTGCAATCGGGCCTCAAGGTAGGGCAGCTGGTCACCGGCGAACAGGCCCAGCGCGCCGGCAACCAGCTGTTCGGCCGCGGCGACCTGGCGCGCGTGGAAACCGAGGTGCGCGACGACAGCGATGGACGCAGCGTATTGATCAAGCCGACCGAGGCCGGCTGGGCGCGCAGCCGTCTGCGCGTGGGCCTGGAGCTCAGCAGCGACTTCAGCGACAACAACTCGTTCCAGTTCCGCTTCATGCACGTGCTGTCATCGATCAATGACTGGGGCGCCGAACTGCGCACGCTGGCCAGCGTGGGCACCCAGCGCGGCATCGGCACGCAGTTCTGGCAACCGCTGGGACCGGGTTCGCCATGGTATCTGGCGCCGTCGCTGCAATACGGCGCCGTCACCCGCGACCTGTTCGACAGCAGCGGCAGCCAGCTGGCGCGCTACGGCTACACCTCGCGCAGCGCCACCATGGCCGTGGGCCGGCAACTGGGCCGCTGGGGCGACGTGCGCTACAGCGTATCGCGCCAGCGCGCCAACTACCAGCAGACCATCCCGCAGCAGGAACAGATCACGCGCGACCGCGAAACCGTGCGGGCGTTTTCCTATAGCGTGGACAGCCTGGACACCATCGCCTTCCCCACCCGGGGCCGGCTGTTCAATATCGAATGGCAGGGCAGCGAACAGCACGACGCCAATGCGGCAGTGGCCACGCAGCAGCGCGTGCAATGGCTGGAAGCCTTCCATGCCGAGCGCTGGGCCGGCCACGTGTATGGCGAATGGTCGCGCAACCGTGGCGCCTCGTCGCCGTACAACCTCGGCGGCTTCATGCGCCTGTCCGGCACGGTGCCGGAATCGGTGGCGGGCGCCCGCACCGTGCTGGCGCGCGTGGTAGCGGCGCGCAGCATCGGCAGCATGCCGGCCGCGCTCGGTGGCGATGTCCGGCTGGGATTTTCCCTGGAAACCGGCGGCGCCTACAGCGACACCGCCTCGCTACACCGCAACACCCTGCGCCAGGCCGCCAGCGCCTTTATTTCGGTAGACACCCGCTTCGGCCCCCTGTACTTCGGCGCCGGGGTTACCAGGAATGGTAACAGCAGCGGTTATCTGTTCCTGGGGCCGGTGTGGTGATCAGGTGACGTGCGGATTCCGCCGCAACGCCGTAAACGCCGCAAATTCCCACGAGCGGAAGCCCACCAGCAAGGTAAATCCATCACGCTCGCCAGCGGCCAGTTTGCGGTCGTGCTGGTGCAGGCGTGCCAGTTCGCCGGCCAGTTGCTGGATGCGTGCCACCAGTTCCTGGGCGCTCGGCAGCGACAGGCGGGCGGGCAGGCAGAGCAGGGTTTCGCCGGCGCCGTCAAAGCTGCCGCTGAAGTAGTCGTGCACGGCGTGGTCGCGGAAGAATTGCTGGACCGGGCCGTCCGGCAGCCAGCGGAAGGCGTTCGAGACGCGCAGCCGGTAGCGGTTGAGCGGTTTGAGCTCGATCACGCCGAGGCGGTCGAGCTCGGCCAGCAGCATGATGCATTCGGGTTCGGTCAGTTCGTAGGTTTCCAGCACCTGTTCGAGTGTCCAGTGGCCGAGGCAGCAGATCGCCATCAGCAGCAGGTGGGGATGGGCCAGCAGCGCTTTTTCCTGTGTCAGCGTGAGTGCGTCCGCCTGCGGCGTGGCGTCGGCGGCGCCGCGCAGCACGTCTTCCATCGGCACGCCAGCCGCCTTGCAGATCTGCGCCAGGCGCGATAGCGCCATATCCTGCTGACCAAACATGCGCTTGACGCTCGATTCGCTCATGCCGATGCGCTCGGCCAGCATTTTGTAGGTAACGCCGGCAGCGCGCATCTGTGTGCGCAGCACTTGTAACAGCAGTTCGGGAGAGCTCATGGTAGGCCTGGAAAGTGAACGAAAGTATCGTAACACGATACCAGGCGTGGAGAAAGATGGTGCCTGGGACAATCCGCTAGGACCGGAACCAAAGTTCGGTGACACTGTTGACATGGATCAGGAGCGGGCGCCAGCACCGGCGCCCGCCGCAGGTCCAACGCTACACCTTACAGCACGTAACGCGACAAATCCTCGTTGACCGCCAGCGCATCGAGACGCTCGTTGACATAGGCCGCATCGATCGTCACGACCTTGCCGCTTTCTTCGCTGGCCGTAAACGAAACTTCTTCCAGCAGCTTTTCCATTACCGTGTACAGCCGGCGCGCGCCGATGTTTTCGGTACGCTCGTTGACCGAAAAAGCGATTTCCGCCAGCCGCGTAATGCCTTCCTGCGAAAACGCCACCTTCACGTCCTCCGTGGCCAGCAGCGCTTCGTACTGCTTGGTCAGGCAGGCGTCGGTGCTGGTCAGAATGCGCTCGAAGTCGGCGATCGATAACGACTCAAGCTCCACTCGGATCGGGAAGCGTCCCTGCAGCTCGGGGATCAGGTCCGATGGCTTGGCCAGGTGGAAGGCGCCCGAGGCGATGAACAGGATGTGATCGGTGCGGATCATGCCGTACTTGGTGTTGACGGTCGTGCCTTCCACCAGCGGCAGCAGGTCGCGCTGCACGCCGGCGCGCGAGACGTCGCCGCCGCCCACTTCGGAACGGGTGGCGATTTTATCGATTTCGTCGAGGAACACGATGCCGTTCTGCTCGACGTTCTGGATCGCCTTCTGCTTCATTTCCTCGTCGTTGATCAGCTTGGCGGCTTCCTCGTCGATGAGGAATTTCATCGCTTCCTTGATCTTGACCTTGCGCGCCTTTTTACGGCTGTTGCCGATGCCCGAGAACATCGACTTGATCTGCTCGGTCATTTCTTCCATGCCTGGCGGCGCCATGATTTCCATCTGCGGACCGGCATCGGCGATTTCGATCTCGATTTCCTTGTCGTCCAGCTCACCCTGGCGCAGGCGCTTGCGGAAGGTCTGGCGCGTGCTGTCGCCTTCCTTCGGCGCGTCGGCGCTAGCGCTGCCGTTGCTGGGCTGGAAGCCGAAGTCGCGCGGTGGCGGCAGCAGGATGTCGAGCACGCGGTCTTCGGCGGCGTCTTCGGCGCGCGCGCGCACCTTGGCGATTTCCGCCGAGCGGGTTTGCTTGACGCCGATGTCGATCAGGTCGCGGATGATGGTGTCAACGTCGCGGCCGACGTAGCCAACCTCGGTAAACTTGGTCGCCTCGATCTTGATGAAGGGCGCGTCGGCCAGCTTGGCCAGGCGGCGGGCGATTTCCGTTTTACCGACGCCGGTGGGGCCGATCATCAGGATGTTCTTGGGCGTGATTTCGTGACGCAGCGGTTCTTCCACCTGCTGGCGGCGCCAGCGGTTACGCAGCGCAATGGCGACGGCCTTCTTGGCCTTGCCCTGGCCAACCACGTGCTTGTCGAGTTCTCCGACGATTTCCTGGGGAGTCATGTTCATGCGGGATCCAGTGTTTCGATGATGTGGTTCAAATTGGTATAGATGCACAACTCGCCGGCAATGGTCAGTGATTTTTTGACCACGTCGGCAGGCGATAGTTCCGTGTTTTCCACCAGCGCCTTGGCCGCCGATTGCGCATAGGTGCCGCCGGAACCGATGGCGCCCACGCCGTCTTCGGGCTCGAGCACGTCGCCGTTACCGGTAATCACCAGCGTCGATTCGCTGTCGGCCACCAGCAGCATGGCTTCCAGGCGGCGCAGCACGCGGTCGGTGCGCCAGTCCTTGGCCAGTTCCACCGAGGCGCGCAGCAGGTTGCCCTGGTGTTTTTCCAGCTTGCCTTCAAAACGGTCGAGCAGGGTGAAGGCGTCGGCCGTGCCGCCGGCGAAACCGACCAGCACCTTGCCCTGGTACACCTTGCGCACCTTGCGGGCCGTGCCCTTCATGACGATATTACCCAGCGTTACCTGACCATCGCCGCCCAGCGCGACCTGCTTGCCGCGCCGCACGCACAGGATGGTGGTTCCGTGAAATTGTTCCATAGCTACCTCGTTGTTTGACTGCTGATGCTGGGGCAAATGGGGGCGGGGTGGGGGTATTGCAAGTTTGGCGCTGAAGTACGCGGGTATAAAAAAAGCACGCGGTGTCGAATCGCGTGCTGATGGGGCTATCTTGCGGGCGGCGCAGTATCAGTCGCCGTACAGCTTTTGCTTGAGCTCGCGGCGCTGTTGCGCCTCAAGCGACAGCGTGGCGGTCGGGCGGGCGATCAGGCGCGGGATGCCGATCGGCTCGCCCGTTTCTTCGCACCAGCCGTAGTCGCCGCCGTCGATGGCGACGATCGATTGCTGGACTTTTTTCAGCAGCTTGCGCTCGCGGTCGCGCGTGCGCAGTTCCAGCGCATGCTCTTCCTCGATGGTGGCGCGGTCGGCCGGATCGGGAACCAGCACGGTTTCGCGCAGGTGTTCGGTAGTTTCGCCGGCGTTTTTCAGCAGCTCTTTTTCGAGCGCTTGCAGTTTCGCTTTGAAAAACGCCATCTGCGCCGGATTCATGTAATCCTGCTCACCCATCTTGAGAATTTCTTCTTCGGTCAGGATCCGTTCAGCGGCGGCGGGGGTCGATTTATTAGTTTTGGTGGTCATAACTTCGCTTACCTTCGATACGACAGAGTTTTCAAATTGATCAGCAGAAGGGCCCCAGGCCGTTGCGCTGCACCGGTATCCGCCAGTGGGCTTGCCAGCTTGCAGATGGTGTGGTGTTTATGCTATCTCCACAAAACCCGGATAGTTTATACCAGACATTGTTCTAATCCGCTAATAAAGATATCTTTTGGCAGATTTTTACCAATAAATACCATTTTGCTGCCGCGAACGTCGTTTTCGCCCCATTTGGCGCCCAGGTCGGTGCCCATGATCTGGTGCACACCCTGGAACACAACCTTGCGGTCAGCGTCCTGCATTAACAATACGCCTTTATAGCGCAGCATGCGAGGACCGTATACATTGATCAGGCCGCCAAGAAACTCGTCGAGCTTGGCAGTATCGAATGGCCGTGTACTTTTGAACACAAAAGCGGCGATATCGTCGCTATGATGGCCATGGTGGTGGTCGTGCGCATGCCCATGTCCATGTCCATCTCCGTGTCCATGGTCATGATGGTGGTGGCCGCAATGCTCGTCGTGCACGTGGTCGTCGTCATGGGTCTGGTCGGTGCTGAGGAAGTCCGGGTCCAGCTCCAGCTTGTCGTTGAGGTTGAAGCCCTTCAGGTCCATGACCTCGGCCAGCGGCGCGCGGCCGAAATCGGTGGTGCTGATCGGTGCGCGCGGGTTGATGCGTTTCAGGCGCGCCGTCAGCGTGGCCAGTTGTTCTGCTGTCACCAGGTCAGTCTTGGACAGCAGCAGCTTGTCGGCAAAGCCCACCTGGCGCTGGGCTTCCTCGTGCTGGTCGAGCTGTTCCATGGCGTGGCGCGCATCGACCACGGTCACCACGGCGTCGAGCATGTAGTGGGCGCCGACTTCTTCATCGACAAAAAAGGTTTGCGCCACCGGGCCGGGATTGGCCAGGCCCGTGGTTTCGATCACCACGCGGTCAAATTGCAGCTCGCCCGCTTCGCGCTTGCGGGCCAGGCCCGTCAGCGCGACGATCAGGTCGCCGCGTACGGTGCAGCAGATACAGCCGTTGTTCATTTCAACGATTTGCTCGCTGCTGTCCTGGACCAGGATTTCATTGTCGATATTTTCCTGGCCAAACTCGTTTTCAATGACAGCAATGCGCATGCCATGCTGTTCTTGCAAGATGCGGTTGAGCAGCGTGGTTTTGCCGGCGCCAAGAAAGCCGGTCAGGATGGTGGTGGGGATCGAAGACATATTGCAAACCAGTCTGATGTATGGGGAAACCCTAAATGGGGATCGAATGCAAAAATGCAATCGGGAGATTATGCCGTAATTTCAGACGCACCCCTGGTTCGCCTGATTGGGATGTCGATAGCGGGTTGCGCAGGAGGTTTGCGAGGTTCCTTTATTTCAGCTTGGCGCGCGGGTGGGCCTTGTCATAGACCTCGGCCAGATGCTGGAAGTCGAGCGCCGTATACACCTGGGTCGAGCTGATGCTGCTGTGGCCCAGCATTTCCTGCACAGCCCGCAAGTCGCCCGACGATTGCAGCACGTGCGAGGCAAACGAGTGGCGCAGCATGTGCGGGTGCACATGCACCGGGGCGCCGCTGGCCACGCCATGGGCTTGCAGGCGCTGCTGGATCACGCGCGGCGACACGCGCGTGCCGCGTGTGCTCAGAAACAGGGCATCGCTGCCATCGCTGGGCGCCGGGCGCACCGCCAGCCAGGCCGTCAGCGCAGCCATCGCCGCGCTGCCGACCGGCACCACGCGGCGCTTGTTGCCCTTGCCGGTGACGATGACTTCGCGGTTTTCAAACGCCACCCAGCCCAGCGCCTGCTTGCCGGGCGTGCAGTCGAGGCCCGCCAGTTCGGATACGCGCAAACCGCTCGAATACAGCAGCTCGAACATGGCGCGGTTGCACAGCTCGGCCGGTTCGGCGCCGCCGTTGCCTGGTTTCTTGGGCGATGCTCCCGGCCGGGGTGTCGCCACCAGCTGCACGGCGTCATCGACCGACAGCGCGCGCGGCAGCGTGCGTGCGCGTTTGGGCGCACGCACCCCTTGCACGGGATTGGCGGGCAGGGTGGTCTGGCCGCCCAGCCAGGCGAAAAATCCGCGCCAGCTCGACAGCTTGCGGGCGATCGAGCGTGCATCGAGTTCGCTGGCGTGCAGCCTGGCGGCCAGGCGGCGGACCAGGAACTGGTCGATGGCTGCCCAGTCGCGTTCTTCGGTGAGGGTAAGCAATTGCCGCAGGTCGCGCCCATAGGCCGCGATGGTGTGGGCCGACAATTGCCGGCCATCGCGCAGGTGGCCGAGGTAGGCATCGACCGCGTGCTGCCTGGGATCGGCTGCGGCGTCCATGGCAGGTCTGCTCAGCCCGATACCGTCATGCTCAGGCCAGCAGCCAGGCCAGTGCAGTGCTGCTGGTCTCGCCCATGTGGACCAGGAAGTCGGTGGCCATCAGCGAGGTAAAGCGGGCGGCGTCGGCCGAACCCATGACCAGCAGGCCGAAAGCCTGTTTGTCGCCGGTTTTACGCAGCGGGATGATCACGGTGGAGACCACGCTGGCCGGATCGTCGAGCCAGCGCACGGCTTCAAAATCCTTGTTGCTGCCGCAGTAGGGCGCCAGCAGGCTGTTGGCGAACAGGCGCACATCGTCGGTCACGCCACGGGTAAACCATTCGTCGGCGTAGTCAGGTGCGGCGCCCCAGATGCGCACCGAAACCTGCGGCACTTCAAAGGCCGACTTCAGGCCGCTGACCACGGCGTGTGGCATGGAACCCACATCTTCCGATTCCAGCAGCACCTTGGTCCAGCGGTGGAATTTATTGGCGATGGCTTCGTTTTCCGACGCCAGGCGCATCAGGTTGCTCATGCGCAGTTCCAGCGTTTTGTACTTTTCGCGCATCACTTCCATTTGCCGCTCTTGCAGCGAGACGGCGCGGCCCGTGATCGGGCTGGCAAGTTTGATTTCACCAAGCAAGTCAGCATGCTCTTCGAAGAAGTTCGGATGCTCGGTAATGTATTGCGCGACAAGTGTGGAATCCAGTGGGACGGTCATGGCTGCTCTATTGAAGAAAACAATGGTGGGACTAGTCTGTCATTCTACCTGACGCCGAGGCCGGTACTGTATGAAAAGCGCGCGAAAAAAAACGGACAAGGGTAACCTTGTCCGTCTGGTCCAACACGCTGGCTGGCGCTCAGAAGTTGTGGTGCACGCCCACGCTGTAGAAGTTGAACGCGGTGGCGGCCTTCTTGCGCGTGGCATCGGCATACAGATAGGTGCGTGGCGACAGGCTGTAGTCGTAGCCCAGCGAGAACTGGCGGGTCTTGTCGATGGCCGGGTTGTTGAGCTGGTTATCCGGCTTTTTCTGGCCGTAGCCGGCGCGCACCATGCCCGGTCCTACCGTGTAGTTGGCGCCCAGCACCCAGGCCTTGGTTTCTGGGTTGATCAGCACGCTTTCAGCCTGGTCCTGCTTCTGGTACGTGGCCATCAGCTTCAGTGCTTCGAGTGGCTTGAACGAGGCGCCGACCGACCACAGCGTGGTATCGACAGCATTGCGCTCGTAGGCGCCGTAGGCGGCAAACGGCCCCCTGGTGGCGGTTGCGCTGAGCGAGTAGGGCACCACGGTCGCCATGCTGTTGGCCGGGAACTGCGGATTGGCGGCCGTGCCGCGACCGATGATGACCGGGTTGCCGTTGGCTTCCTTGGAGGCCACCGTCAGGTTGAGCTGGAAAATGCCGGCGATGACGGGCGTGTTGTAGAACACCGCGTTGGAGAAGCGGTTCAGCGAGTTACCGGCCGGGCTCAGCGGATCGCTGGTGTAGCCAGCCACCTGCAGGTCGGTCTGGTAGCCCGAGACTGCCGGCATGCCGCTCCATGGTTCGAAGCCAGTGCTGGTTTCCTGGAAGGCGGTGAGGCCGCGGCCGATGCGCACCGTACCGAAATCGCCTTGCAGGCCAACCCGCGACTGGCCCTGGAACAGCGGCCGGGTAGTGTTTTCGATGGCGCCGGTATCTGACTCGTACCGGATCTCGAGATGGAACAGGGCTTTCAGGCCGTTGCCCAGATCTTCCACGCCGCGAAAGCCCAGCTTGTTGTTGTCGCGCTTGCCGACCACGGTGGTGGTGCCGGGGCCGGTGCGTTTGGCCAGGCCCGCGTCGAGCGTGCCGTAGATGTTGACGGATGACTGCGCATGCACGCCGCAGGCCGTCCCGAGAAGTGCCAGAGCCACTAACGATTTCTTCATGAGGTATCCTTTTTTAAGATTGATCAACAAGCGTCCGCCGCTGTCACTGGTGCCGATAGGTCCATGGAGCGAACCTTAAAGGCTGGCCGCGCCGAAGGTGTGGGAATGGTCGATTGCAGCTGCATGTGTTGGCCGAAATCTGCGCAAGGCAGATTTCTTGTGGTTTTTTTGAAACGCGACCATGCCCTTGTGGCTTGCCCTGCTGTTACCGCCTTCTGCCGCTTAATTCCTTTCAATCGGGCACGAAAACAGTTCTAGCCTACAAGCGCGGGTGGGGTCATCGGCTTGTGAGAGATCAAGCCGCACCATGGTTTTTCTATGTTGTGGCGCGGATCGCACGCTACACTGGAAAGCATTGCCCTGACGCGGGAAGCCTTTACCCATCAGGCCGCCTTCAATTTTCCTGTCGTTTTTTCAAGGATGTGTACAGCAAGACAATGGCCAACCGAGAAGAACTAGCGATCATTCGCCGCGCCCGCGCTGGCGAGGCGGTCTGCCAACTGGCGCTCGGCAAGCTGTACCTGTTTGGCGGCCCCAGCCTGCCGTGCAATGTGCCGACCGCGCTGCACTGGCTGCACCGCGCAGCCTTGCAGCAGCAGGCTGAAGCATGGATGCTGATCGGCCGCCATATCGCCTTTGAATACGCACTATCCAACTTGCCGGCACTGCTGCCGTGGTACCAGCGCGCCAGCGATGCTGGCGTTGAACAGGCCGGCGCGGTGCTGGCGCAGTGGCGGCAGTTGCAGCTGCAGCTAGCACAGCAGGAACCCAGGCCGGAGCAGGCGCCGTTGCAAATCAGTACGGGCACAAGCGAGCGCTGTGTACCGGCCGGCGATGACGACGACAGCGCGGCGCAACTGGCGCTGGGCTTGTGGTTTGCGCGCATGGACCAGCATGGCCGGCGCCAGGCCGATGGTATTGCCGTGGTCAATTTCAAGCGCGCCATCCGCTG
>JBEVNE010000192.1:0-15441 GCA_040508275.1 Duganella sp. | reverse complement strand
GGGCCAGCATGATCCCCAGCAGCAGGCCGCTGACGACCTTGCCGACCGTGTGGCCGCGCGTGGCTTCCTGCGACAGGTGGGCGGCAAACGGCACGATGATCTGCGCCGCCACCGAACCGAGGCCGATGCCCAGCGCGGCGGCCAGGAACAGCCAGGCGCTGGTGCTGAACGCGGCAATCACCAGCATCGCGGACGTGAACAGCAGGCCGCTGAAAATCAGGCGGCGGTTTTCCAGCAGGTCGCCCAGCGGCACGATGAACAGCAGGCCAAGCGTGTAGCCGATTTGCGTGAGCGTGACCACCAGGCCGGCCGTGGCTGGCGACAGGCCGGTGGCGGCGCTGATCGGGCCGACCAGCGTTTGGGCATAGTACAGGTTGGCGACAATCAGGCCGGAAGCCGCTGCCAGCAGCAGCACCATGGCGGGGCTGATGTCTTTTTCTTCATGAGTGTTCATGTCAGTTTCCTGAAGGGAGGGAGTGAACACAGTGTAGGCAGGTTGCGGCCAAAGATAATTAGCGCATAATGCTCATACACCATTCATATTTTATGAACAATCATGGAGCGCGTATGGACCGACTGAAAGCCATGCAGACCTTTGTGCGCATTGTTGAAGCCAACAGCTACACCAAGGCGGCCGAAACGCTCGACCTGCCGCGCGCTGCGCTGACGGCCACCATTAACAAGCTCGAAGCCTTCCTCGGCACCCGGCTGCTGCACCGGACCACGCGCCGGCTGTCCCTGACGCCCGACGGCGCCGACTATTTCCAGAAATGCCTGAGCATTCTTCAGGCGGTGGAAGATGCCGAGAGTACGTTTCGCGGCCAGGGCGACGCCAGCCCGCGCGGCAAACTGCGGGTGGATCTGCCCGGTGCGGTAGGCCGGCACGTGGTAATGCCGCATATCGGTGCTTTCGCCAGTGCCTATCCTGACATAGAGCTGATCGTCAGCATGACCGAGCGCGTGGTGGATCTGACCGAGGAGGGGCTTGACTGCGTTGTGCGCGTGGGCGAACTGCAAGACGGATCGCTGGTGGCGCGCCGGCTGGGCAGCATGCAGTTTCTCACCTGCGCTGCGCCAGTCTACCTGGCGCAGCACGGTGTGCCGCTTGCGCCTGCCGATCTGCCTGCGCATCGCGCCGTGCTGCATTTTTCCGGCCGCACCGGCCGCGTGTTCGACTGGGATTTCATGGTCGATGGCAGTGCGCTCACACTGCCGATGCGCGGCGCCATCGCCGTCACCGAGCCCGATGCGTATATCAGTTGCGCCTTGCAGGGCATGGGGCTGATCCAGGCCGCGCGCTATCAGGTACGTGCACATTTGGCCAGCGGGGCGCTGGTGGAAGTACTGGCCGCCACACCGCCAGCGCCGATGCCGGTTTCGCTGCTGTATCCGCCAGGGCGCATGGCTTCACCGCGCCTGGCGGTATTTGCTGCCTGGCTGGTTAGCCTGTTCAAGCACGATCCCGATCTTCAGGCAACGGTGGCGGCTCCCGAACCAATCTACTGATGTCTTTTATTAAATGCAACAATAGGGTTGGATCAGAATTATAATTTACGGATGAAAAAAAATGTTCGCCCTCTCGCCACCGCTGCCGCGCTGGTGGTCCTGACATCGCTGGCCGCCTGCGGTGGCGGCAGCAGCGGCAGTGGTTCCGCTGCACCGCAGCCGCCGGCGGCTGTCACGCCCGCGCCGGTGACTCCGCCAGTGACCCCGCCAGTCAGCACGCCATCACAGCCATCCGACCGCTTTACCCTGAGTGGTTCCTGCCAGGCCCCGCGTACCGGCGTATCGCCGACCGGGGCCGCTTACCAGGATCGGCAGGGCACTTTGCTTGATGAGCTGAAATGGGTGGACGCCTACGTTAACGATGTCTACCTGTGGTACCGCGAATTGCCGACTGGTTTGCAGCTACAGGATTACCGCAGCCCGGTCGATTATTTCGGCGTCATGAAAACCTCCGCGCTGACCCCCTCGGGCCGTCCCAAGGACCGCTACCATTTCACCTATCCCAGTGATGTCTGGGACGACGCGACAAACGGCATTGAGCTCGGTTATGGTGTGACCTGGTCGCGCTCGGAAAACACCGCACCGGTACGGGTGTGGATTGCCGCGATGGTGGAAGTGGGTTCGCCAGCTGCGCGCGCTGGCATACAGCGTGGCGACAGGCTCGAATCGGTCGATGGCGTGTCCATTACCGATAACACCAGCGCCGGCGTCGCCACGCTTAACGCCGGGCTGTTCCCGGAGCGTACCGGCGAGCAGCACCGCATGGTGCTCAGCCGCGCTGGCGCCAGTTTCAGTGCGTCGATGACCGCAGTACGAGTGGCCCAGCCGTCGGTACCGAATATACGCCTGCTCGATACGCCCACCGGCAAAGTCGGCTATCTGCTGTTCAGCGACCATAATGCCGTCGCCGAGACCCAGCTGGTGCAGGCAATCAGTATCTTCAAGGCAGCAGAGGTCAGCGATGTCGTGCTCGACATGCGCTACAACGGCGGTGGCTTGTTGAGCATTGCCAGCATGCTCGCTTACATGATTGCCGGACCCGAGGCGACCGAGGGGAAAATCTTTGAGGTACTGCAGCAGAATGACAAGGCCACGCCGCGCGCGCCGCTGATGTTCCGCTCCACGGCGGTCGGCTATCCGGCGCTGTCGCCGATCGGGGCAGGCACACCGCTGCCTTACCTGGGCCTCAAGCGGGTGACGGTGCTGACCACGCCCGGTACCTGCTCGGCCAGCGAATCGGTGATCAACAGCTTGCGCGGCATTGATATCGAGGTCAATCTGATAGGCGGCGAGACCTGCGGCAAGCCATACGCGTTTGATCCTGCACCCAACTGCGGCACCACCTACTTTGCCATTCAGTACCAGGGCCGCAACAACAAGGGCTTTGGCGAGTTCGATGACGGCTTCCAGCCGACCTGCCGCGTCAGCGACGACCTGACACGGCCGTTGGGTGATAAGGCCGAGGGCATGCTGGCCGCTGCGCTCAATTATCGCGCAGTTGGCAACTGTTCGCCGCCACAGCAGCAACGGCTGGCGCGCGCGGGCGCCCCCATTGCTCCCATGCAGGTGGTGCGCCCGCCGATCAAGCAGATCGCCGTCCGCGACCGTTGAGGCAAAGCGGATTATAATTTTCAGGCTGGCGGGCGACGCCTGCTTTTCGCCCGTCCTTCGCCCGCCCCCTACCACTTTTGCTGGAAGCCTGTTCATGATCCGTTCCGCCGTACTGCTTGCTTTTGCCGCCGCCAGTTCCACGCTGCTGGCCGCTGTCCCTGCTATCCCGGCTGCCCATGCGGCTACCGGCGCCGCTGCCCTGTCTACTGTTGCCGAGCGCTCCGGCTTCCAGAGTACCGGCCGTTACGACGAAGTGGCCGATCTCTGTACACGCTTCCAGAAGGCCTATCCGAAGCAGGTGCGCTGTTTTGAATTTGGCCGCACGCCGGAAGGCCGGCCGATGCTGGCGCTGGCCGTCACCCGCACCGGGGCGCTGAGCGCCGAGCGGGCGCGCAAAAAAGGCGTGCCGGTGCTGCTGGTCCAGGGCGGTATCCATGCCGGTGAAATCGACGGCAAGGACGCCGGCTTCCTGGCGCTGCGCGAGGTGCTGGAAAATCGCGCGGCGCCCGGTGCGCTGGACAAGCAGGTGCTGTTGTTCGTCCCGGTCTTCAATGTCGATGGCCACGAGCGCTTTGGCCGCTACAACCGCCCCAACCAGCGCGGCCCCGTGGAAATGGGCTGGCGCACCACGGCGCAGAACTACAATCTCAATCGCGATTACGTCAAGGCCGATACGCCGGAAATGCAGGCCATGCTGGCGCTGGTCAACGCCTGGGACCCGCTGGCCTATGTCGATCTGCATGTCACCGACGGCGCCAAGTTCCAGCCCGATATTTCGATCCAGGTCGAGCCCGTGCATGGCGGCGACGTTCAGCTGCGCCAGGCCGGCAGCGCGCTCCAGCAAGGCGTGCTGGCCGATCTGAAGGCACAGGGTTCCGATCCCAAGCCGTTCTACATGTCGTTTGCGGTGGAAGACGACCCGGCCTCGGGCTTTGTCGATGCCATGCCGGCGCCGCGCTTCTCGAACGGCTACTTTGTCCTGCGCAACCGCTTTGGCGTGCTGGTGGAAACCCATTCGTGGAAAGACTACCCGACCCGCGTGCGCATCACCCGCAACACCATCGTCTCGCTGCTGTCGCAGGTAGCGCAGCATGGCCAGGCCTGGGCCAAAGCGGCGCAGGAAGCCGATGCCCGCGCCAGCAGCATGGCCGGCGCCGATTTTCCGCTGACCTACCGTACCACCTTCAACAGCAAAACCATCGACTTCCCCGGCTACCAGTACACGCGCGGCCACTCGGAGATTTCCGGCGCGCTGATGACGCACTACGACGAAAGCAAGCCGCAGGTCTGGAGCGTGCCGCTGCGCGATGAAATCGTGCCGGAACTGCAGGTGGCGGCGCCGCGCGGCGGCTATCTGGTGCCGCAGGCGCAGGCAGCGCAGGTGGCCGCCACGCTCAAGCAGCATGGCATCAGCTACAAGGTGCTGGGCGCCGGGCAGATGTCGGCCGAAGTGGAAACCTTCCGCGCCACCAAAGCCACGTTCGGCGCGCAATCGTTCGAAGGCCGCCAGTCGCTCAAGGTGGAAGGTGCATGGGGCCGCGAACGCCGTGCGCTGGTCAAGGGCGCACTGTTCGTGCCGATCGCCCAGCCCAAGGCGCGCCTGGTGATGACCATCCTCGAGCCGCGCAGCCCCGATTCGCTGCTGGCCTGGGGCGCCTTTAATAACTGGTTCGAGCGCAAGGAGTACATGGAAGACTACGTGGCCGAAGACGTGGCGCGCGAACAGCTGGAAGCCAATCCGGCGCTGCGCGAGGAATTCCGCAAAAAGCTCGACAGCGACGACCAGTTCAACAAGAGCCCGCAGGCGCGCCTGGAATTTTTCGCCCGCCGCCATTCGTCATGGGATGAGCGCTTTAACCTGTACCCGGTGCTGCGCACGGCCGACAAATACTGAGCGTCTTTTAGTTCTCGCGCTGCAGCGAGATTACCCCCGGCAGCGCGGTCGGCGTCGAACATGGTTCTTCGTCGAAGGCGATATCGCCGAGCGGATTGGCCTGGCCGTCGGCTTTAAGGTCGGCAAAGCCGAACAGGTCGCGGTCCATCAGGTGCGATGGCACCACCGTCGACAGCGCCGAGAAGATGTTTTCCACGCGGCCCGGGTGTTTTTTCTCCCAGTCGCGCATCAGGTTCTTGATCTGCTTGCGCTGCAGGTTTTCCTGCGAGCCGCACAGGTCGCACGGGATGATGGGGAAGCCCTTGACCTCGGCGTAGCGCTCGGTGTCTTCCTCTTTCACGTAGGCCAGCGGGCGGATCACCATGTGCTTGCCGTCGTCGGACATCAGCTTGGCCGGCATGCCTTTGAGTTTGCCGCCGAAGAACATATTCAGGAAGAAGGTTTCCAGGATGTCGTCGCGGTGGTGGCCCAGGGCGATCTTGGTGGCGCCCAGTTCGTCGGCCACGCGGTACAGGATGCCGCGGCGCAGGCGCGAACACAGCGAGCAGGTGGTTTTGCCTTCCGGGATCAGGCGCTTGACGATGCTGTAGGTATCCTGGTTTTCGATGTGGTAGGGGATGCCCAGCTTTTCCAGATAGGCCGGCAGCACATGGTCGGGGAAGTTCGGCTGCTTCTGGTCGAGGTTGACGGCGACGATGTCGAAGTTGATCGGTGCGCGCTCGCGCAGCGTCATCAAAATGTCGAGCAGGGCGTAGCTGTCCTTGCCGCCGGACAGGCAGACCATCACCTTGTCGCCGTCCTCGATCATGTTGAAGTCGCCAATGGCCTGGCCTACCAGGCGGCACAGGCGCTTGTGCAGCTTGTTGTTTTCCAGTGCGATCTTTTCGGCTGATTTATTGCCGGCGCCGGTGGCCGGGGTCAGTACGGCGTTCATACGTTGTCCTTGATTTTAAATACTTCCACACCGACGCCTTCGCAGTCGGGATATACATCGGGCTTCATGGTCGAGACATTGGCGGCGCGTACGCGCGGGTGGGCCAGCATGGCGCGCACGATGTCGTCGCACAGGCTTTCCTGCAACTGCACGTGGCCGCGCGCCATCAGCTTGGCGATGGTGTCGCGGATGAAATCGTAATCGACCACTTCGTCGAGCTGGTCGTTGACCGGCGTTGATACCGCCAGCGGAATGTACAGGTCGACGTTGATCAGCAAGCGCTGTTCGCCCTTCTTCTCGAACTCGTACACGCCGATGTTGATCATCACTTCGTAATTACGCAGGAACAGGCGGCGGCAGTCGGTCAGACTGGGGTGCATCAGGGCGGACAGCATGGGGGATACCTTTGAATGAATATAAATTATTTAGCTAGAAACATGACGTCGCGCGGCAGCGGCAGCAGATGCTGGCCGCCGTCCACCAGCAGCGTGGTGCCGGTCAGTGCGCGCGCCGAAGCGGCATAGACCACGCTGTCGGCAATGTCGTCCGGGGTGCTGGAACGGCCCAGCGGCGTTTGCTGGTGGGCGTTGGCAAAGCCGGCTTCGCTCTGGTCGCCGGAGACCATGGTGATGCCGGGCGCCACGCCCACCACCCGCACCGTTGGCGCCAGTTGCTGCGCCAGCATGGTGGTGGCCGTGTGCAGCGCCGCCTTGGACAGGGTGTAGGATAAAAAATCGGGGTTCAGATTGTACAGTTTCTGGTCCAGCAGGTTGATCACCACGGCTTGCTCACCGGCCGGGGTGGCGCCATGCAGCGCCTGCGCCAGCAGAATCGGCGCGGCCAGGTTGGCGTGCATGTGGGCGTCGAGCCGGGCCACGCCAAAATCGGCGGCGCTGTCGTAGTCGAACAGCGAGGCGTTGTTGACCACGCACTGCACCGGCCCCAGCGCGGCGATGGCCCGTGGCAGCAGGGCGCGCACGGCCGCTTCGTCGGCCAGCTCGCACTGCAGGGTAAGGGCGCGCCGGCCCAGCGCGCGGATCTCATCGGCCACCTGCTGCGCTTCGTCGGCCGAACCGCGATAGTGGACTGCCACGTCCCAGCCGGCGCGCGCCAGGCCGAGCGCGATGGCGCGGCCGATGCGGCGGGCAGCGCCGGTTACCAATGCTACTTTGGCTACCGGAGTGGAAGTCTGGTCAGTTGTCGTCATGGCAGGTGTGCAGTGTAAAAATAGGATGCCGGGCGTCGATTCGCTACAATGCCGCTTATGTCATTACCCGAACCTTCTAGCGACGCGCTGGCCGCGTCCCACGCCTTGCAGCAACTGATTGCTGCCGACATTGAACGCCATGCGGGCGCCATTTCCTTTGCCCGCTATATGGAGCTGGCCCTGTATGCGCCCGGTCTGGGCTACTACAGCGGCGGCTCCGCCAAGCTGGGAAAAGATGGCGATTTTACAACCGCACCGGAGATGACGCCGCTGTTCGGCGCCGCGCTGGCGCACGTTGCAGCCGGTATTATCGCCCAAAGTGCGCCGCACATCCTCGAATTTGGCGCCGGCACCGGCAAGCTGGCCTTCGACATCCTGACCGAGCTGGCCGCCAGCGGGGTAGAGGTTGAGCGCTACGCCATCGTCGAACTGTCGGGCGAACTGCGCGCGCGCCAGCAGCACACGCTGCGCGACTTCCCCCAGGTCGAGTGGCTCGACGCCATGCCGGACAGTTTTGACGGTGTGGTGTTCGGCAACGAAGTGCTCGACGCCATGCCGGTGCACCTGGTCAGCAAGCACCCCGAGGGCTGGTGCGAGTTGCAGGTGACGGTGAAGGATGGCCGCCTCGATTACTTGGAAGCGCCCGCCGGTCCCGACCTGCAGGCGCAGATTGCGCGCCAGATCAGCGACCACCAAGCGCTGCCGGTGGGGTATGTGACCGAGGTGCACGGCGTGGCCTGCGGTTTCATGACGTCGCTGGCGCGCATGCTGCTGGCTGGCCGCGCCAACGCCGCCTTTTTGTTCGATTATGGTTTCCCGGCGCACGAGTATTACCTCGACCTGCGCGCCAGCGGCACCCTGATGTGCCATTACCGCCACCATGCGCACGCCGAGCCGTTTTACTATCCGGGCCTGCAGGACATTACCGCTCACGTGGACTTTACCGCCATGGCGCTGGCGGCCCAGGATGCCGGCATCGACATACTCGGGTATATGAACCAGGCCGGCTTCCTGCTCGGCGCCGGCATTGGCGACTTGCTGCTGCGTACCGACCCGGCCGATGCCGCTGCCTACCTGCCGCAGTCCAAGGCCTTGCACAAACTGGTATCGCCGGCGGAAATGGGCGAGTTGTTCAAGGTGCTGGTGATTGGCAAGAACGTTGAATTGTCGCAGGCGATCCTGGCCCAGGACCGCAGCCATCGCCTGTAGTCAAAATCACACCATGGCTAGAAAAGCAATTGGATTGCTGTGCTTTATTGCGATATTGGGGACAAGATCGGCTATCATGAACGATTAGCGCCTGCCAAGTTTCCCTTCCGGCGCCTGTCGTTCACTGCTGCACTGCCAACCAATTGGAAAGATGGGCAAGATACACACTCACTATGACAACCTGAAAGTGTCGCGGATGGCGCCGCAGGAGGTCATACGTGCCGCCTACAAGGCGCTCAGCCAGAAGTATCACCCCGACAAGAACCCCGGGGATGAAAAAGCTGCGCGCATCATGGCCATCGTCAACAGCGCCTACGATTCCCTGTCCGATCCGCTGCGCCGCAAGGAGCACGATGAATGGATTGCCGCCGAGGAATGGGAAATCGCCTGGCTGGAAAGCACCCGTCACGAAGACGGCCGCAGCACCGATAAAAGCCGCCAGGATAACGAACGCTGGTATCCCGAGCCTGTCGCCGACAGTCCGCGCGAACGCCAGCGCGTGCGTGCCACGCGCTGGAAGTGGGGCGGCGCGCTGGTGTGCGGCCTGCTGGTGGGCTGGCTGGGGGGCGCCATGATGGCCGAGCACAGCTGGCTGGAAAAAGCCTGGGGCCTCGGGATCGGGCCCGCGCAGGCGCGGGTGGCGCAGACCTCGTCCAGCGACGAACCGGCGGCGCCAGCCGTCAGCAGCGAAGTGCGCGACCCATGGGCGGTCAGCCGTCATGGTGACGAAACGACAAGGCCGCTGATCAAGGTGGTGGCCATGTCGCAGGTGGTGCTGCCAAGCGCCGCCGGCGAATGCGATATCGGCAGCGGCAGCGGCAGCCAGCCGCTGGTGGCGCCCAACGGCGAACCGTGGCCACGCGCATCGGGCTATCTCGACGGCTTTTCGGTCGGCAATCGCGGCGACGACATGCAGCTCATGCTCGACAACGCCAGCAATGCCTCAGCCGTGTTCATCAAGGTCTATGATGTTGATCGCCGCGCCAACGTGCGCTATGCCTATGTCCAGGCACATGACAAGCTCATGGTGGACCAGCTTGCCAACGGCAAGTACGAAATCCGCTACCAGAACCTCGATAACGGCGCCGCCTGCAATACGCCGTCCGGCGGCAGCGCTCCGCGCCGCACGGCAGCGACCGAACGGGCGCTTTCCCCGACCACGTTCCAACAGTAAGAGCCGGGTTCCCGTTTGTTTGTTGTCACCAACTTCCATTGGACTTGTCACCGTGGGGGAATCTGATTATGCTAAAGCAATATCAGTCGCAAGGCTGCAGGCTTGCATCCGGGCGCGCCAGCGTCCCCAGAGGAGATTTCCCGCATGACCGATTCCAACGCCCTAGATGACGACTGGCTGCTCGAAGAGGATGACGAGCCGCCGGCGCCGACACAGGGCGGCCCCGAGCAGCGTTTGTGGCGGGTGCTGATCGTCGATGACGATGTGGATGTCCACGCGGTGACCCGGCTGGCGCTGCGCAACGTCAGTTTCAAGGGGCGTGAGCTTGAGTTGTTTTCGGCCTACAGCGGACGCGAAGCCTACCAGCTGCTGCGCGACACGCCCGATATCGCGCTGGTGCTGCTCGACGTGGTGATGGAAACCGACGACGCCGGCCTGATCCTGGCACGCCGTATCCGCGAAGAGCTGCACAACGCCATGGTGCGCGTGGTGCTGCGCACCGGCCAGCCGGGCCAGGCGCCCGAGCAGCGTGTGATCATCGAATACGATATCAACGACTACAAGGCCAAGACCGAGCTGACCACGCAAAAGCTGTTCACCACGGTCATTTCCTCGCTGCGCGCCTACGAGAGCCTGAACATGCTCGAACGCAGCCGCGCCGGCCTTGGCAAAATCCTTTCGGGCGCCACCAATCTGTATCAGATTCATTCGCTGCGCGAGTTCGCCTCCGGCGTGCTGAACCAGGTCAGCGCCATTCTCGATGTGGGCGCCGACGGCGTGCTGTGCCTGATGCAGGGCGATACCGGCGTGACCAGCGTGGTGGCGGCCACCGGCAGCTATGCGGCGCTGGGCGAGGCCGAGCGCATGCCGGCCGATCATCCGCTGTGGCCGACCATTGCCAAGGCCTTTGCGGAAAAGAAAAGCCAGTTCGATCATCCGGCCAACGTGCTGTTCATCCATACCCAGGAAAACCGCGAAGTCGCCATTTCCGTCACGCCGCCATGGCCGCTGGCGCAGATCCAGCGTGATCTGCTCGAAGTGTTTTGCCAGCGTATCGCTGCGGCGTTCGACAATCTGTACATGTTCGGCCAGTTGCGCAAGGCCCAGGAGGCCACCGTGGTGGCGCTGGCCGACCTGGCCGAGTTCCGCGATAACAACACCGGCGGCCATGTGCGGCGCGTGCAGCAGCTGTCGTCGGCGCTGGCGCAGCGGCTGGCCGAGCGCGGCGCGTATCCCGACGAGATCACTCCGCAGTTGCTGGAAATGATAGGACTGGCCAGCATTCTGCACGATGTCGGCAAGGTTGCCACGCCCGACCATATTCTGCTCAAGCCGGGACCGCACACGCCCGAAGAGCGCGCGCGCATGCAGGAACACGCGGCGGTGGGCAAGGCGATCCTCGAGCGTGCCGCCAACATGGTCGACGGCGCCAGCTACCTGACCTATGGCGCCCAGATCGCCGGCGGCCACCACGAACACTTCGATGGCAATGGTTATCCGCAGGGTCTGAAGGGGCGCGCCATACCGCTGGCAGCGCGCATCGTCGCCGTGGTCGATGTCTTTGATTCGCTGCTGCACGAGCGGCCGTACAAGGAGGCCTGGCCGTACAGCGAGGTGGTGGCCTACCTGCGTGAACGCGCCGGCACCCAGTTCGATCCCGAGGTGGTGGCCGCGCTGTTCGAGCTGATCGAGCGTGATCCATCGATCGGCCAGACGCCCGATTAGGGGAGCCTCGAAAAACCGTAGCGAGGCCCCCTTGGTGCTGTCAGCGCCGCAGCAGCGCCTCGAAGGCCGCCAGCGGCATCGGTCTGGCAAACAGATAGCCCTGCGCCTCCTCGCAGCCCTTGGCGTTCAAAAAGTCGCGCTGGGCCGCCGTTTCCACGCCTTCCGCCACCACGGACAGGCCCAGCGAATGGGCCAGCGCAATGGTGGCGGCAACGATCACCGCGTCGTCGGGGTCGGCCTCGATATCCTTCACAAAGCCGCGGTCGATCTTGATGCGGTCGATCTCGAACAGCTTCAGGTAGCTGAGCGAGGAATAGCCGGTGCCGAAATCGTCGATGGCCACCTTGATGCCGCGCGAGCGCAATTGCTCGAGCAGGATCCGGCTGCTTTCCGGGTCCTGCATGGCCGCCGATTCCGTGATCTCCAGCTCCAGCAAGGCCGGGTCGATGCCATGCTTGGCCAGCAGGCTGTCGAGCAGCGGCAGCAGGCCTGGGCCGTGGCACTGGCGCGCCGACAGGTTGACCGCCAGCCGCAGGTGCGCCAGGTCGCTGCCGCGCCATGCCGCCAGCATGGCCGTAGCCTGTTGCAGCACCCATTCGCCGAGCGGGAGGATCAGACCGGATTCCTCGGCTATCGGAATGAAGCGGTCCGGCGCCACCATGCCCAGCTCGGGATGGTGCCAGCGCAGCAGCACTTCGGCGCCGATGACGCGCTGGGTGGCCAGCTCCACCTGCGCCTGCAGATACAGCTCGAACTCGTTCTGCTCGAGCGCCTGCCACAGCCGGCCCTCCAGCAGCAGGCGTTCGTGGGTGGCGGCGTTCATCTCGGCCGAGAAAAACTGGAAATTGCCGCGCCCCTGGCTCTTGGCCGCGTACATGGCGGTGTCGGCGTGGTGCAGCAGAATGCTGGCGTCGTCGCCGTCGGACGGGAACATTGCCACGCCCACGCTGGTGCCGCTATGGATGGTTTTGCCCTGCAGCGCGTACGGCGCCGACAGCGACTCGACGATGCGCACCGAGATGTTGGAAGCATCGTCCGGCGTTACCGTACCCGAGGTGACCACGATGAACTCATCGCCGCCCAGGCGGGCGATGATATCGACCTCGCGCAGCAATTCGCGCAGGCGGTTGGCCACCGCCACCAGCAGCTGGTCGCCGACCTCGTGGCCGTGGGTATCGTTGATTTTCTTGAAGTGATCGAGATCGAGGAACAGCACGGCGGCACTGCCATGCGCACGCCGCGTTTGCGTCAGCAGCTGGTCCAGCCGCAGGTTCAGTGACAGGCGGTTATCGAGGCCGGTCAGGGTGTCGTGGTGGGCCAGCCGGTGGATGCGTTCCTGTGCCTGGTGCTGCGCCGTCAGGTCGTGCAGGATGGCCACGAACAGGTGCTCTTCGGGCAGCTCCACCTCGCTCACCGAGATCGCCAGCGGAAATTCGCCACCGTCGCTGCGCCAGCCGGTCAGCTCGTATCCGTGCGTCACGCCGCAGGCGATCATGCGCAGCAGGCCGGCCGCATCGAGGCCGTCGGCCTCGCCCACGCCGACCGGTATCAGGCGCTCCAGGCGCAGCTGCATCATTTGCTCGGGCGTGTAGCCGAACAGCCGTCCGGCTGCTGCATTGGCTGACTTGAGCCAGCCGTCGCCGTCGATGGTGAGGATGGCGTCGGCGGCCTTGTTCAGGATCGCCTGCAAGCGCGCTTCGCGCTCGCGCAGACGCGCCGTGCTGTCGGTCACCTGGGCCTGGATGCGCGCGCGCTCGCCGCTGATCAGCAGCATCAATGCACCCAGCACCCCGGTCAGCAGCAGGCCGCCGGTCAGCACCGTCCAGCTTTGCCAGCCGCGCTGCTGCATCAGGTAGGCCGGCGTGGGCGCCAGCGTCAGCTCGTAAATGCGTCCGCCAAAGTGCAACTGGTGGTGGAAGTCGTCGCTGTTCAGCGGCCGTTGCAGCGTATCGCGCAATACCCGGTTCGAGGTCGTGTCGTTGGTGTCGATGAAGCGGATCAGGAAGTGTTCAAACTCGGAGCGCCGCAGCGCCTGCTCCAGCAGTGTGTCGAACTGCATGGTCAGCAGCAGTGCGCCAACGGCGCGGCGCTGGTCGCTGTTCGGATACACGGTCTGCATCAGCACCAGGCCGGCGCCCGGCTGGCTGCGCACAAATTGTATGGGGGCGCCGGCCGTGGGCTGACCCGATTGCAGGGCGCGTTCGAGCGCGGCGCGGCGCTGGTCTTCGGACAGAAAGTCCAGCCCCAGGTAGGCGCGCTCCTGCGCCGGCTCGATGAAGGTCGCCACAAAATATTGTTCGCGCCAGGCGGCGGTGCGCGTCAGGCCAGCCAGGGTTGGCTCAAGAATTTCGAAGCCAGGGTCGATCTGCCGGCGCGCCCAGGTTTCAAACGTCGGCCGCTCGCTGCCTGTCACGGGCACCAGCCACGCCATCGACGACAGCTCGGGGCGCTGGTCGAGATAACCGTGCGCGAGGTTGTTGAAGTCTTCGGCGCGCAGCGTGCGGCGCGGGTCGTCCAGGGCTTTGGCCATGGCGTAGATAAAGCGTTCGTGCTCGCTGAACTGCGCTTGCAGCAGGTCGCCGGTCTGCTGCGCCTTCAGGCGGAATGCCTGCAACTGCTGGCTGCTCTCCCAGCGGTCGGCCTGCAGATAGATGCCGATGAAGGCGGCCGCCGACAGCAGCAGCGGCACACCGACCAGCAGGCTGCGGCGCGACCATAGCGTACGCGGGACCCCGATCACGATCCAGGTCAGCGGCGCCGCCAGCAGAATGCCGATGGTGTCGCCCATCCACCAGGCCAGCCAGTCGCCGATGACGGTTTCGCGCTGCAGGGCGCCGGTCATGACCAGACCGGACAGCGACACCGTGCAGCAGATGACGGTAACACCGGCGGCGAGGGCGATAAAGCGCACCACGTCGCGGCCGGAGCCGATGGCGGGATCGATATGGCGACGGAACAGGACGCAGCCGGCCCAGGCTTGCAAGGTGGCGCCGAGCGCCGCGCACATTGCGCCCAGCACCAGCGCAGGAGTCAGGGCAGTGCCGTTGAGCTGCAAGGCCATCAGGTTGACGCCGAGCGCGCCGAGCGCCACTGCCGGCAGCAGGCGCACGCCGCCCACGGCGCAGGCCGCCAGGGCGATGCCGGCCGGCAGGAAGATCGGCGAGGCATAGGATGGCGGCAAGGCCAGCAGCAGGCCTAGGCGGCCGGCGACCAGGTAGGCGGCCAGCAAAGCCAGATTGGCGGCCACCAGGGCGCGCCGGCCAGGCGGGGGGCTGAGGCGATGATGGTGCAGCGGATGATCCAAAACGAAAGGGCTCCTGGCGCGGTAGTCGAACGATTGTATAGGGTTGTCACAGGGAAATCATTCGATAAATGTGGAACGTAAAAACAACACTTGCACTTTTGCAGTTCGTGCAGTTACAATCTCGCCCCGAAGCAGACAGTTAATCACGACGACACGAAATAATGTCAGACAGGGTTGACAGGTCAAGGAAGTTGCTTCATACTCTGCGGTTCCTCGCGGAGGGGTGGCCGAGTGGTTAAAGGCGACGGACTGTAAATCCGTTCTCTATGAGTACGCTGGTTCGAATCCAGCCCCCTCCACCAAGTTGTTGCAGGAAGACTGAGTGGCAATAAAGTGAAATGAACGATACCTCGCGGGTGTAGCTCAATGGTAGAGCAGAAGCCTTCCAAGCTTACGACGAGGGTTCGATTCCCTTCACCCGCTCCAGTGTTGTTGCAATGCCGATGCGCAAGTAGGGCATCACCGTAGTACACAATAAAGCAGTACCCAATCAGCCCTTTTAGCTCAGTGGTAGAGCACTCCCTTGGTAAGGGAGAGGCCACGTGTTCAATCCACGTAAAGGGCACCAGAATTCGCAGTACGCAGTACCGGCTGCGCAGTCCGCGCAGCCCCATCAGCAAAATTTCAAAAGACAGTTCGGGCGCACGCCCGGGTAATCACCCAAATCGTTAGGAGTCTAAAATGGCAAAAGAGAAATTCGAGCGGACCAAGCCGCACGTCAACGTCGGCACCATTGGTCACGTTGACCACGGCAAGACCACCCTGACCGCTGCGATCGCAACCGTTCTGTCGAAAAAATTCGGCGGCGAAGCCAAAGCGTACGACCAGATCGACGCTGCACCAGAAGAAAAAGCACGCGGCATTACCATTAACACCG
>JBEVNE010000176.1:0-19082 GCA_040508275.1 Duganella sp. | reverse complement strand
TCCACTGAATCTGGCCACGCGCGTTGGCGGTTTCCAGCTTAGCGCGAGCGATGTTGCGGTTGGTTATGCGAGCCGGGCGATGGTGTTTGCCGGGTTTGGGAATGGGGTGGGTTGGGATCCGCAGCCGTAAGGCGCGGTTGATCAGGCCTGTAGCGCTTTGCTACAGGCCGGGCCTGGTGGACTCGATAAAGGCAGCGAGATCCTCCAGGCGATGCTCCCAGATGATCATGATCGGCGTGTTTTGCGCATCACGAACGTATTCAGGCTTGAATACGCCGCGCAGCGCAGCGGCCGTCAGCACCTGTGCGCCAAACTGGGCGCCCCAGTTTTCGGCATCCTTGATCACTTCCTTGTTGAGACGTTTACGGCTATTGATTTCCGAGTTGGAGCTCTTGCATTCGAGCGCCAGGCGGCGCCGGTCGTACAGGCCGATGACGCAATCGCCGTTATCGTTACCGAGCGTGGCGCCCACCATGTACTCTCCCGCTGCTGGCAAATCCTCGGCATGCAGGATGGCGCCGCGCGGTGTCGGTATGCGAGTAAAGCCCATGGCATCGAGCAAGCGTTCCACTGCTCCTTCGAGCTCGGCTTTCTCGTCACTGCGCCGCTTGGTTTGCACCCGTTGGCAGGTGGCCACTACCGCAGAGGCCAACTTGGCGACATGGAGCGCCTCTGCGGTTGGCGTTTCACCGCTTGCCAGCCATGGGAAGCGCTTGGGGTCGATGGTCTGGCGAATCAGCTCGACAAGCTCGTCAGCAAACGCCTGGTCGTTGCGGATAGCGGTACCGGTCACGCTGCGACACATCACCGTGTCCAGGTCATCCTTGGAAATTGGCGGTGCCGCCAGGTAGCGCAATGCCGTGTTCAAGGCTGGGTTAAGGACAATCTTTGCGAGTTCCTGCCGGTCCGTCGGCGTTGCCAGAAGCACCGGCAGTTTATCGATCACATAGTCAGCGGCCACCTGGGCGCTGGTAAATTCGGCAAGATAATCACCCAGCGGCTCGCTCATGCGACGGAGCCGGAACAGCCGCGTAGATTCCGCGCAATCGGCTTTTATTTCTTCATTCGTAAAAACCTTGCCTCGATTCACTCCACCGCGCAGCGCCATCAGAAAGCACCCTCAGCAAGCAGTGCGGCACTCGGAACGCGCAGCCGGGCCACCTCGCCAGGTTCAAACTTTGTCAGCCCGCCCGCATACACACGACCAGCATCGCGCCGGACGTTGACGTTAAGCCAGGCCACCAGTTGTTCAACTGACTTCTCCGGCAACTGCACCTTGGGATACAAGCCGTGCGCCACATTGATGATGCGGGCGCCGGCCGTGTTGACGGCAAACACTGGAGGCCGACGGCCCATGTAGGTGACCACAATTTGCGGCGCAGGCTTGCTCATGTTCACGCGCCACCATGGTGAACGGTGTTCGGCTATCCAGCCCTTGTGCGCTTGCTCGGACCTGGCCCATGCAAGAAACTCCTGGATGGCGAGAAATTTGTCGCGGTCGAGTTCGTCAAAGGCAGCGGGCAGCGCAATCACACGGCGCAGCGCCGCCACATCATTAATTTTTCCACCAGCATGGATGATGTCTGCCGCATCGGTAATGGTTGGCACCAGGTACTCGTCGGGCAAACCAAAGCGGTTGTCCCTGGCCACCCAAACACTGTTTTTGCCAGTAACCTGGCCACGGCTGACCTTGAACAGTTCGCCAAGATCAACATGGCCTTCATTGCGGATGATGTCCTGGTTGCGGACCAGGACAGACCAGTTGCGCTGGGCTCGCGCGGCAGTTTTGTCGGCCAGGTGGCCACCGCTGAGCTCGAGCAGGTCGTCGGCCTGGTCGATGGCCTTGAACGCGATATCCGCGTCTTCCGATCCCGGCGCAAAGCAAGTGATGCAGGCCGACACCATGGCATCGCTAAACACGGGAATCTCGGGCGCCACCACAAACACCGCCTTGCCGCCCAGCCCGTTGGTCAGCATGTCGCGCATCGACTGGCCATAATTAACGTCCAGCCACTCAGCCGCCGTAATGAAGCAGCCCAGGTCGCCCGGCCGCGCCAGCGCCAGGGTTTTGACAAAAAAGTGCAGATGCAAGCCAGCAAGCTTGCTCGAGGCATGGCCCAGACGCTTCAGGCTGTCGCTGTACCATTCTTTCCAGGCGGGTGCGATTTCGTGGTGTCGCACGTAAGGCGGATTGCCGATAAAAAGCGTGCGCCCCTCGATCGCTTCAAGTTCAAGGGTACGGTAGTCGCCAATGCGGATATCGAGGCGCTGCGCCAGGCCAAGCGCCGTGGCATTGGCGCGCAGCAGCAACGCCACCAAAGGGTCATTTTCAGAGGCCACCCCGGTAGCCTGCACATTCTGGCGCAGGCCGTGCAACACATAGCGGCCCGTGCCAGCGCCGGGATCAACGATGCGGGCAAATTCGCCATGGGCACTGGCCCAGCCAAACATGCCGAGCACGGCTTCAACCGGCGTAAATGTCTGCCCTGCCCCGCGTCGCTGTTGCGGCGTGCGGATAGCGCAATAGGCAGCGCCCAGCGGGTCGGTGGAATCGACAATGCCCGCGCGCACCAGCTCCACGAGCTCGTCACTCACGCTGGTAGCGTATTGGTCAGCAACTTCCTGCTCGGCAGCGGACCAGGCAGCACCGTTGACCAGCCGCGCCGCTACCGATACAAGTGTCGGCAAGTCAAGAAGCGCATTGATGTTGGCAGCGCTGGGGGCGTATGGGTCGGTGGTCATGGTGGTTCGTCAGAATAAATTGCGCGGCAAATACATTGCTTGCTTAGGCTGGCAACACGTTGCATCGTGCGCTTAAGGCATGATGAAAGTGCGCATCATAACCTACAGCTACCATCGTCGTAGATGACTGAAGAGCTAGTTGTGACTTCAGCAAGGCCCAAGGCTGGATAATTAGACAGAATACTGTATAAAAATACAGTCGTCAATTTGGTAGTAGCATGTGCGTTCAAACATAAAACTTCGTGCGAGACTGCACACCCCATAAGGTGTAACCATTCGACATGAACACCTTATACCCTCCCATCGACTCCGAGTTTGCGATTGCCGACGACGTGGCTATATATGATCATTGGTTCCGTGAGCAAGTACAGACAGTCATCGACGATCCGCTTCCAGCGACACATCCTAATGAGGTAATGGACGAGATGCGTACACTCATCGCTTCAAAACAGAAAACGCAGAAAGCGAACAACGGGGCGTGATGTCAGGAGTATCGAAAAACCAGCACTCATCAAAACAAAGAAAATCACGTTCCTGAATTCCAATTCATAAACGCAACTCGCTGGCGCCATCAAACAGCGACAAGCGCTCACTGCCGATGCTGAAGCCTATCTGCTGCCCTGCCTCGATCGGACGCTGATCCTGCACGATGCCGGCCACCTGCGCGCCTTGGCAGTCCATCCATACCACCCGGTGTGCGCCCATCGCCTCCACCAGGGTCACGCGTGCGTTCACGGCGCCGGCGCCATCCACATGCACGTTGACATCCTCGGGCCGCAGACCGAGCACGCACGCCTGCCCGGCCACCGGCGGCTGGCGGAACGGGTAGCGACTGACATCGACCGTCATCTGGCCGTTGCCGAACAACACGCGGCCACCTTGCAACGCCAGCTGGCCGCGGAACAGATTCATGCCCGGCGAGCCGAGGAAGCCGGCAACGAACAGATTGGCCGGGGCATGGTAGATATTGGCCGGGGTGTCGAACTGCTGCACCACGCCGCCCTGCATCACGGCCATGCGTTGCGCCAGCGTCATCGCTTCCACCTGGTCGTGGGTGACGTAGATCATGGTGGCGCCCAGTTGCTGGTGCAGGTGTTTCAGTTCGCGGCGCAGTTCGGTGCGCAGCTTGGCGTCGAGGTTGGACAGCGGTTCGTCGAACAGCATCACGCCTGCTTCGCGCACGATGGCGCGGCCGATCGCCACGCGCTGGCGCTGGCCGCCCGACAGGCTGGCCGGTTTGCGCTGGAGCAGCGGCCCCAGTTGCAGCATGTCGGCGGCGCGCGCCACGCGGCGGGCAATATCAGCCTTGGGTACGCCGCTGATGCGCAAGCCGAACGACATATTCGCTTCCACCGTCATGGTCGGATACAGCGCGTACGACTGGAACACCATGGCGATGCCGCGATCTTTCGGGTCGGCCCAGGTCATGTCCTGGCCGCCGATGGCGATCTGGCCGGCGCTGACCTCGGTCAGGCCGGCAATGCTGTGCAGCAGCGTCGATTTGCCGCAGCCCGAGGGGCCCAGCAGCACCACGAATTCGCCGGCCTCAATCTCCAGGTCGAGCGACTTGATGATCTGGTTGCCACCGAGTTCAATGTGCAGATTGTGCAGGCTGACCTGCGCGCCCTTGATCGTATTGACCATATTTAACCCTTGACTGCGCCGGCGGCGATGCCGCGCACGAACCAGCGTCCTGAAATAAAGTACAGCGCCAGCGGCACCAGCGAAGTCAAGATGGTGGCCGCCATGTTGACGTTGTAGAGCCGTTCGCCGGTGGTGGTGTTGATGATGTTATTGAGCTGCACCGTCATCGGCAGATGCTCGGCGCCGGCAAACACCAGTCCCAGCAGATAATCGTTCCAGATGCCGGTCACCTGCATGATGGCCGCCACCACGATCACCGGCGTGGACATGGGCAGCATCAGGTGCAGGAAGATGCGCCAGAAGCCGCCGCCATCGATGCGCGCCGCGTGGAACAGTTCCAGCGGCAGCGCCGCATAGTAATTACGGAACAGCAGCGTCATGATCGGCATGCCGAATATGGTGTGCACCAGCACGATGCCGGGCAAGGTGGAAAACAGGTTGACCGTGGCCAGCGTGCGCACCAGCGGATAGATCATCACCTGCACGGGAATGAAGGCGCCCACCATCAGCAGCGCAAACAGCACGCCGGCGCCGCGCGGGCGCCAGAACGACAGCGCATAGCCGTTGATGGCGCCCAGCGCAATCGACAGCACGGTGGCGGGCAGCACGATGGCCACCGAATTCCAGAAGCCGCCACGGATGCCGCCGCAATCGAGGCCGGTGCAGGCCGACTGCCAGGCCTGCTGCCACGGCGCCAGCGTCCATTGCTGCGGCAGCGCGAACAAGGCGCCTTCGCGAATCTCGTCCATCGGTTTGAACGACGTCACCAGCATCACGTACAGCGGCAGCAGAAAAAACAGCGCCGCCATGATCAGAAAACCGTAGATGCCGAGGCGGGCCGGGGTCCAGGCGGCACGGCGGCGCGGACGTGGCGCGGGCGATGCAAGTGGCCGGTGCGTCATCAGGCCGCCCTGCCGCTGCGGCGCTGGCGCACGAAGTACAGCGGCACCACGATTGCCAGCACGCTGGCGAGCAGCACGATCGACGCCGCCGAAGCCAGGCCGATATTGGCGCGGCCAAACAGGTAATCCATGATGAACTTGGCCGGCACCTCGCTGGCCGTGCCGGGACCGCCCTGGGTCATGGCCACCACCGCGTCGTAGACTTTCACCACCATGACGAACAGCAGCACGAAGGCGGTGGACAGCGATGGCCACAGCATCGGCAGCACAATGCTCAGGTACACGCGCCAGCGTGGAATGCCGTCGATGCGCGCTGCCTTCCAGATATCCTCGTCGATGCCGCGCAAGCCGGCCAGGAGCAAGGCCATCACCAGGCCCGACGCCTGCCACACGGTGGCGATGACGATGGTGTAGATCACCATGCCATCGTCGACGATCCAGTCGAAGCGCACGCTGCTCCAGCCCATGGCGCGCAACACCTGCTCGATGCCCAGTTCGGGGTTGAGCATCCATTGCCATACCAGGCCGGTAGCCACGAAGGACATCGCGTACGGGTATAAAAAGATGGTGCGCAGCGCGCCTTCGGCCATCACTTTCTGGTCGATCATCACGGCCAGCAAAAAACCGATCAGCAGGCAGGCGGCGATGAACAGCACGCCGTATAACGCCAGGTTGTGCAGCGACAGTAGCCAGCGCTCGTTGTTGAACAGGCGCTCATACTGGGCCGCGCCGACAAAATCATCGGCCGGAAACGTGCGCGAACTGCTGACCGACACGCGGGCGGTCCACAGCATGGTGCCCAAGTAGGCGCCCAGCGCGGTTAGCGCCATCGGGATCAGGGCAATATAAGCGGACCACGAGACAGCCGACCTGCCTGGCCGCGCTAATACCTGTTCCATTCAGTCTCCGTCGTGGGCGCCCTGGCAAAACTGCTGTGCAGTTTTCAAGTTGCCCCTTGTAGTTTTAGTAGATCATCGCCGCTGTCTGGAAACGATTCCATGGCTTGCGCCGATAGTACTACCGATGAAATTCCACTGTCAACGCAAGCACACCACTATTTTTGTAACTCAATTACAAAAACGGCACAGGAGCCGAAGCTGCTGTGCCGTTATGCCATTGCCGGGCGAGGTTTATTTTTTGTCGCTCGGCGGCGTGATCGGGCCGAACGGGAAAGTGCCGAACAGCGATTTGCTCTGGTTTTGCATTTGCTCCTGCATTTGCACGAACAGGCTCTTGCTCTGGTCGATGTAGTTATTCATCATGCCCTGCATCATCGGACCCTGGACGTTCATGAACTGGGTCCACATTTCCGGGCTGAAGGCTTTACCGTCGGCGCCGCCGACACCGGTAAATTTACGCTGGATATCGGTAAATGCCTGGACGTTTTTTTCCAGGTAAGAGCCCATCATGCCCTGCATGGCGTGGCCGTAGAAACGGATGATCTGGGCCAGCACGTCGCTCGAGAACATGGGGGCGCCGCTGGCTTCCTCTTCCAGAATGATCTGCAGCAGGATGCTGCGGCTGAGATCTTCGTTGGTCTTGGCATCGACAACGGTAAATACTTCGTTGTCGAGCACCAGCTGTTTTACGTCGGTCAACGTAATGTAAGAACTGGTCTGGGTGTCGTACAAACGACGGTTCGGGTATTTTTTAATCAGCCGCTCAGCATTTTTTTTCGCACTACTCATTTCAAGTCCGCTCTCAGATACGTTTATTGCGCCGCAACGCATACGCTAACTATTCGAAAAAAAAGCGAACTCCGGTCCGCTTTCGACGTGCCTACTGCTTGCTATTATAGAGGGGAAAATACAAATCCTGCATAAACTCGTGATAGAACTGGTTTTTATTGCAACGCAACCAATGTACTAATCTGGCAAGAAAACACTTTCCCCCGGAATAAGATTTAAGATTTAACTTTGACGTAGCGCCCAGGCGCGGGCTCGATGGCGGTGTACCGGGCATTGCCAGGCTTGGTCTTGGGCTTGACGCTTTTGCCGCCGTGTTCGGCCAGGAATGCCGCCCACTCCGGCCACCAACTGCCCTTCACTTCGGTGGCGCCATCGAACCAGGCCTGGCCATCCTGGCGCTCGCCGCCATTGTTGATCCAGTAGTTGCGCTTGTTCTTGCTGGCCGAGTTGATCACCCCGGCGATATGGCCGGAAGCGCCGAGCACGAAGCGGTTGGCCTCGGGCTTGCCTGGGTTGAGGATGCCCAGCGATGCAAACGCCGAAGTCCACGGCACAATATGGTCGTCGCGCGAGCCGTAAATGAACACTGGCGCGTCGATCAGGCCGAGGTCGATCGCTTCGCCGGCCACGGTCAGTTGGCCCGGGATCTTCAGCTTGTTTTCCAGGTAGGTATTGCGCAGGTACCAGCAGAACATCGGGCCCGGCAGGTTGGTGCTGTCGGAGTTCCAGAACAGCAGGTCGAACGCCGGCGGTTCATTACCCTTGAGGTAGTTCGACTGCACATAGTTCCACACCAGGTCGTTCGGCCGCAGCGCAGAGAACGTGGTGGCCAGATCGCGCCCCGGCATCAGGCCGCCGTCGCGCAACTGCTGTTCGCGCAGCGACACCTGGGTTTCATCGATGAAGACATCGAGCACACCGGTATCGCTGAAGTCGAGGAAAGTGGTCAGCAGGGTCAGGCTGGCGGCCGGCTGCTCGCGGCGCGCCGCCAGCGCCGCCAGTGCCGTGGACACCAGCGTGCCGCCGACGCAGAAACCGAACAGGTTCATCTGCTCCTGGCCGCTAATGTCCTTGACCACGTTGATCGCTTCGATGACGCCCTTTTCCACGTAATCGTCCCACGAGGTGCTAGCCAGCGCCTTGCCCGGATTGCTCCACGAGACCATGAACACGGTATTGCCCTGCTCCACCGCGTAACGCACCAGCGAATTTTCGGGCTGCAAATCGAGGATGTAAAACTTGTTGATGCAAGGCGGCACCATCAGCAGCGGACGCTGGTGCACGGTTGGCGTGACCGGCTTGTATTGAATCAGCTGGAACAGCGGGTTTTCATACACCACCGTGCCTTCGGTAACGGCGAGGTTGCGGCCCACCTCGAAGGCCGATTCGTCGGACAGCGAAATATGGCCTTTATTGATATCGCCCAGCATATTGGCCAGGCCACGGGTCAGGCTTTCGCCCTTGGTTTCGATCAGCTTTTGCTGCGCCTCCGGGTTGGTGGCAAAGAAATTGGCCGGTGACATGGCGTCGATCACCTGCTGCACGCCAAAGCGGATTTTCTGCTTTTGCTGGGGCGTCGCTTCCACCGCCTCCACCATGGCGTTGAGGAATTTGGCATTCAGCAGGTATGATGCGGCGTTAAACGCCGACAACGGGTTGCCCTGCCATGCATCCGAGCTGAAGCGGCGGTCCGCGGGAGCCGGGGTTTTACCGGCCAGAAAATCCTGCCACAAGGCGCCGACATCAGCGATGTACTGGTTTTTCAGCTGCTCCATCGCGTCCGGCTTGAGCGACACACCGATATCCTGCAGCGCGGTGGTCAGCGGATTGGCCTGCGTGGTGGGCGCATTGCTGAACCAGGATTGCCATTGGCCGGGATCGCTCATCTGTGTCATCCAGGCGTTGGCAATGGCTTGCGGGTCGGGCACATTCATGTTTGATTCCCTAAAATAATGACTAAAAATAGTGAACTATCTCTGACTGGGTGACTACATGTGGATTGTTGCAATTGCTTGGATTTATGTTGTTGGCTTGATGGCGCTTACCGAAACCTCCGTCATTGCGGGGATTGTAACGTTTTTGTTCTATTGCGTGGTGCCCCTGGGGACGTTGAACTATATCGCCGGTACCGGCAAGCGGCGCGCGCGGCGGCGCGCGCAGGAGCAGGCGGAGCGGGAGGCGCGTGAGAATGCAATTGCACAACCCACGGCAGAAAGGGGGCGGCCCCCGCTGGGGAGGTTGGCCTCCCCGTCCGACCCCGGCGATGGGCGGGGTGCGGGTTAAAAATCAGCAGTAATACTCACTTCAACCAGATCAACGAAGCCTGCCTTCCCGTCACACCATCGCGCCGGTAGGAGTAAAAGCGGCCGGAATTGGCCACCGTACAGTATTCGCCGCCATGCACCTGCGCCACACCGGCGCGCAGCATGCGGTGGCGCGCCAGTGCGTAAATGTCGGCCAGGTACTTGCCGGGCTTGCCGTCAATCGCGGTGAACGCCGCCGTGACATGGCGCTGCGCCGAGTCGTCCGTCGCACCGTCCAGAAACACCTGGCGCACCTCCGCCCCCACCTCGAACTGGTAAGCGCCAATCGCCGGACCCATCCAGGCCATCAAGTCGCCGGCGCCGGCCTGGCGCATGGCTGTCACGGTGTTTTCCAGCACGCCCGATGCCAGGCCGCGCCAGCCGGCATGGGCTGCCGCCACGGTCGTACCTGCCGCATCGCAAAACAGCACCGGCAGGCAGTCGGCCGTCAGCACCGTGCACACCTTGCCCCGGATGGTGGTCAGGCTGGCGTCGGCTTCGGGCACTTGTTGCGGCGCCAGTTGGGCCAGGTTGACGACGTGCGCGCCATGCACCTGGGCCAGCCAGGCGGGATCGTCGGGCAGCAGCTCGCGCAATATCTGGCGGTTGCGCGCCACGTAATGCGGCTGGTCGCCGACGTGGGTGCCCAGATTGAGGCCGCCATGTCCCATGCCGTCGTCATACGGCGCCGGGCTCACGCCGCCGCGCCGCGTGGTGGACAACAGTCCCACATTGGGCGGCAGCCCGGGCCAGGTGGGCATCAGCCATTGCTGGAGCATCGACATGGGCGTGCGTCAGCGTTGTTCGGGTTCTGGAATACCGGCCTGGGCGATCAGGGCGGCGAAATCGTCGGCCAGCGGCACGATCCATTCGCAATCCTGGCCGGTGGCCGGGTGTACCAGCCCCAGGCGGCGCGCCTGCAGCGCCTGGCGCGGGAACACGCCGGACAGATGCTGCTTGCCGTAGGTCACGTCGCCCACCAGCGGAAAACCGATCGACATCATGTGGACGCGGATCTGGTGCGTACGGCCGGTTTCCAGGCGGCATTGCATCAGGCTGACCGGGCGGCGATCGAGGTCGCCGCTGGCCAGCAAGGCGTAGTGGGTGATCGCCGGCTTGGCGCCCATGCTGGTCGAGACCGCCATCTTGATGCGGTCTTTCGGGTGACGGCCCATGGACGCATCAATGGTGCCGCTGGCGCGCGGCGTGCCCCATACCAGCGCAAAATACTCGCGCTTGACGGTGCGTGCGGCCAGCTGGCGCACCAGGTCGGTCTGCGCGGCCAGGGTTTTGCCGACTACCATCAGGCCGCTGGTGTCCTTGTCCAGCCGGTGCACAATGCCGGCGCGCGGCACGCCGGCCAGTTGCGGGCAGCGGTGCAGCAGGCCGTTGAGCAGCGTGCCGGACCAGTTGCCGGCGCCCGGGTGGACCACCAGGCCTGCCGGCTTGTTAATGACGATCAGGTGCTCGTCTTCAAAAACGATGTTAAGTTCGACCGGTTCCGGTTTAAAAGCCTCGTCTTCCGGCGCTGCTTGGGGCAGAATGACGATCTTCTCGTCGCCGTAGACGGTGTCCTTGGTGCTTTTTGGCACTTTGCCATCAACGGTCACGAAGCCATCGGCAATCCACATCTGCAGGCGGCCGCGCGAAAACTGCGGTACCAGCCCGGAGATGACTTTGTCGAGACGCTGACCGCAGGCGTCGGGCGTCAGTTCCAGTTCGATCGGCGCCAGACCATCGTCGTCATCGTAATCGCCGTCGAGGTCGGTAGAGGATTCGGCCGAATTCGGCATTGGAGTTAATATCACAGCATTCCCATCGGCTATAATCAGCCTATTGTAAAACTTTGGTTAAACAGCTTCTTGCAAAACAACATGCAAAAAAAATTATCGGTAGTCGCAGCAACGTTCATGATGCTTAGTTTGTCGGCATGCGGTATCTTCTCGGATAAAACCGACGAAACCAAGGGCTGGACCGCAGCGAAATTATACTCGGAGGCGACGGAAGAACTCGAGGGAGCGCGCTATGAGCGTGCAATTCAGCTCTACGAGCGCCTGGAATCGAGCTATCCGTTCGGTACTTACGCCCAGCAAGCGCAGATGCAGGTTGCTTACGCCTACTACAAATCGCAGGACCAGGCCCAGGCGCTGGCAGCGGTCGAGCGCTTCATCAAGCTGCACCCGAATCACAGCCACGTCGACTATATGTACTACCTGCGCGGCCTGGTCAACTTCAACGACCAGGTCGGCCTGCTCAACTTCATCTACGAGCAGGACGTGACCGAGCGCGACCCCAAAGCCACGCGCGAAGCCTATGCGGCGTTCAAGCAACTGGTCGATAAATTCCCGAACAGCAAATACGCACCCGATTCGCTGCAGCGCATGCGCTACCTGGTCAACGCCATGGCTTCGTACGAAGTGCACGTGGCGCGCTACTACTACCGCCGTGGCGCCTACCTGGCGGCCGCCAACCGCGCCATGGGCATCATGGACGACTACCGCGATTCGCCATCGATCGAAGAAGCGCTGTTCATCATGATCCGCAGCTACGACAAGCTGGGCATGACCGAATTGCGCGACGATACCGAGCGCGTATTCAAGCTCAACTACCCGAACAGCGCCTTCCTCGACGAGGGCAAGAAGGCAGAGCGGCACTGGTGGAAGTTCTGGGGTAAATAAGATTCCGTCATTCCGGATCGGCGCACGACCGTGAAAGGTCAGTCTGGAACCGCAATCCTTGCCATATTTAGCAACCTCCTGGCCCCCTCATCGTACCCCGTCATTCCCGCGAAAGCGGGAATCCATAGAACATCAACCCAGTGATAACAGCTTCAAGAGCAAACGCTGCGCACAGGTGCTATGGATCCCCGCTTTCGCGAGGATGACGGAGCGGCTTTCGCGAGGATGACGGTACTGAGGGTGCGTCTCCAGGTGATGAGATGATGGATTTACCTGGTTTTACTCCGCCACCCGGCGCCGGAAAATCCAGCTGGTGGCGCTGGAATCCTGGGCGTTGAAGGCGTAGCCGTCAACGTCGAATTTCTTCAGTTTTTCGGGATCTTTCAAACCCTTCTCGGTGGCATAGCGCGCCATCAGGCCGCGCGCGCGTTTGGCGTAGAACGAGATGATTTTGTATTTGCCGCCTTTCCAGTCCTCGAACTGCGGCGTGATAACCGGCACCGTCAGCTGGCGTGGCTTGACCGATTTGAAGTATTCTTCCGACGCCAGGTTGACCAGCGCCTGCGCGCCCTGCTCCTGTGCCAGCGCGTTGAGCGCTGCGGTCTGGGTATCGCCCCAGAAATCATACAGGTTCTTGCCGCGCACCGTGTTCAGGCGCGTGCCCATTTCGAGCCGGTGCGGGTGGATCAGGTCCAGCGGACGCAACAGCCCGTACAGGCCGGACAGGATGCGGATATGCGCCTGCGCATAATCGATCTGGCGCGCCGTCAGCGTGTAGGCGTCCAGGCCCGCGTAGACGTCGCCATTGAAGGCCATCACTGCCTGGCGGCCTTCGCGGGTGTCGCGCGTCCATGAAGCGTAGCGGGCCACGTTGAGGGCCGAGAGTTTGTCGGACAGGTCCATCAGCTCACCGATCTGCGCCGGCGAAAACTCGCGCAGGCGCTCGATCAGCAGCGCCGACTGGTCGAGAAAGTCGGGCTGGGAACTGAGGCTGGTGGTGGGGGGCGTTTCAAGGTCAAGGCTTTTTGCAGGCGACAGCACGATCAACATATTTCTGAATTACCATTTTAATAGACTACCCACATGATACCTGTTCCACGCATCGTCATCGATACCAACGTCTGCCTCGACCTGTTCGTGTTCCAGGATCCGCGCTGGGCCACGCTGCTGGCGGCGCTGGAAAGCGGTGCGGTAGAGGCCGTTACCCGCAGCGATTGCCGCGATGAATACAACATCGTGCTGCATTACAAGCACCTGCCGCTCGACGACGATAGCCGCCCGCTGGCTGCGGCCCGTTTCGATGCGTTGATCAAGGTGGTGGCTCCCGCCGAATCCGGCGTGCGCCTGCCCGTCTGCACCGACCGCGACGACCAGAAATTTCTGGAAGTGGCGCGCGACGCCCAGGCTGCCGTGCTGATCACCAAAGACAAGGCGCTGCTCAAGCTGGCCAAACGGCTGACCAAGGCCGGCATGTTCAAGGTGGTGGTGCCCGAGAAATGGACGCTCGAAGGCTGAGGCCGCACGCAAAGTGGACTCGCTGCGCTAGAATAGGTCATCTGTCCACTACAAAGCCGCCATGAACAGCAGCCAATATTCGTCGACGCCGACCCTGAGCAGCCGCCTGCCGGCGGTGGGCACCACCATCTTTACCCGCATGTCCACGCTGGCGGCGCAAGCGAACGCCGTCAACCTGGGCCAGGGCTTCCCTGATTTTCCGTGCGAGCGCCCGTTGCTCGATGCTGTCACCAGCGCCATGCAGGCCGACTTCAACCAGTATCCGCCGATGAGCGGCGCGCCAGTGCTGCGCGAGGCCATTGCCGCCAAGATCGCCACGCTGTACGGCCACCAGTACGACGCCAACGACATCACCATCACCGCCGGCGCCACCCAGGGCCTGACCACCGCCATCCTGTGCTGCGTGCACCCGGGCGACGAAGTCATCATCATCGAGCCGGTCTACGACAGCTATGTGCCGGCCGTTACGCTGGCCGGCGGCGTGGCCGTCAGCGTGCAGATGGAAATGCGCGGACCAGGCTACAGCGTGCCGTGGGCCCGCGTGGCCGCCGCCGTCACCAGCCGCACGCGCCTGATCGTCATCAACACGCCGCACAACCCTACCGGCAGCGTGCTGCGCGGATCGGACATGCATGCACTGGCCGACATCGTCCGCGGCACCAACATCCTGATTTTGTCGGACGAAGTCTACGAACACATGGTGTACGACGGCCAGCGCCACGAATCGGTGTGCCGCCATCCTGAACTGGCGGCGCGCGCGTTTGTCGTCTCCAGCTTTGGCAAAACCTACCACGTGACCGGCTGGAAGATCGGCTACGTGGCGGCGCCGCCGGCACTCACGGCCGAACTGCGCAAGGTGCACCAGTACAATGTCTTCAGCGTCAACACGCCCATGCAGCACGGCATTGCCAGCTACATGGCCAACGCCCGCCCCTACCTGGAACTGCCGGCGTTTTACCAGCGCAAGCGCGACCTGTTCCGCCAGGGCCTGGCCGGCACCCGCTTTGAATTGCTGCCAGCCGACGGCACCTATTTCCAGTGCGTGCGCTACGATAAAATTTCGTCGCAGTCCGAAGCCGAGTTTGCCGAGTGGCTGACCACCGAGATCAAGGTGGCGGCCATCCCGGTATCGGCGTTTTACCAGCAGGGCAAGGAATCGGGCATCGTCCGTTTTTGCTTTGCCAAAAAAGATGACACGCTGGCGCTGGCCCTGGAGCGCCTGGCCACCGTGTAGAACCTGAAAGGCGACGACCATGGCCGATATCGATCACGCAGGCGGCGAGCATGCAGAGTTGCCACCGCAGTCACCACCGCAGGCACCGGCGTCGGTGCTGCACCTGCTCAATGCCTGCAACCGGCGCCTCGAGCGCCTGCTGGAAAGCCTGCACGCCGAGCGCGACGCCGAAGGCGCGCTGCGCGAGATTGCCGGCGACGTGGTGCAGGCAGTTGATCTGCAGCCCGACATTGCGCTGGCCTGCATCCTGCTCAACCAGATCGCCGGTTCCTACGCCGTGCGTCACTGTATCGAAACAGCGGTGATAGTGGTGGTCATGGCGCGCCGCCTCGACAAATCGGCCGCCGACACCCAGACCCTGACCGCCGCCGCGCTGACCATGAACGTCGGCATGCTGCGCCACCAGGATACCTTCCAGAACAAGCACACGCCGCTCAGCAGCGAAGAAAAAGCCATCGTGCGGCGCCACCCCGAAGATTCGGTGAACCTGCTGCAATGCGCCGGCGTGCAGGACGAGGAATGGATGTCGTGCGTGCTGCTGCACCACGAAAACGACGAAGGCAGCGGCTACCCGGCCGGGGTGGCCAGTCCGGAGGTGACGCTGAATGCCAAGCTACTCAGCCTTGCGGACCGCTATTGCGCCCAGGTTTCGGCGCGCAACTACCGCCGCTCGATCCTGCCCGACCAGGCGCTGCGCAAGCTGCGCGACGACCGCGACAGCCCGGTGGACGCCGACCTGCTGGAAGTTTTCAGCAAGGAACTGGGCGACTATCCACCGGGCTGCCTGGTGCGGCTGGCGAATGGCGAGACCGGCGTGGTCAGCCAGCGCGCCCGGCATGGCGACGGCGCCCTGCAGGTGCACAGCCTGCGCAACGCTGACGGCGCAGCGCTGGCACCGCCGCTGCTGCGCATTGCACAAGGCGAGCACGCCATCGCCGCCGCCCTTGGCGAAGACGAGGCCGCGCTGCGCTTCAGCATGAAGCAGATCTGGGGCTCCCAGGCCAGCTTGTAGCGGCAACTGCAGCACGGCGGCGGCGCGCCATTAGCAGCACGCCGCCCAGGCCGGCGATCATCATCACCCAGGTCGATGCTTCCGGCGCATGGCTGGCGATCACGCGCGTGCCCACCGCGTAATTGAAGGCAAACGCGCTCTGCGGCGCAAACGTGAACGTGGAAGCGATCGACAGTTGCTGGGCGCCAGCGCCCAGCAGGCCCAGGTCGAGCACCTGGCCGTCAAAGAACTGGGTAGCGGCATTGAGCGAGGTGAACGACTGCGCAAACAGTTGCACACCGTTGTTGAGAATCACCAGGTCGAGCAGCTCAAAACCGCCGCCCAGCGAGGCCGACGAGGCAAAGCCGATCAACAGGCGCTGGCTGGCCAGCGCCGTGAATTCAAACAGGCCGGTGCTGGTCTGCAGCACGGTGGGGCCGTACTCGAACACTTCCGATCCCGTCTCATTGCCGGCGCCCTGCGCGCCCACGCCCAGCAGCGTGCCGACGCTGCCTGCCACATTGTTACCAAGCGGGAGTTCGGCAGCGGTAGCCGGAGCGGCCGAGGTTTGTGCCGTGATGTAAGTACCGCCAGCCAGCGGCAGCGCGAAGGCAGCTTCGCTGTACTGGCTCGATGCAACGCTGCTGGCGTAGCCGCCATAACCGCCCACCGCCGACGCACCGAAACCCGACTGTCCTGCGCTGACGCCTGTCCCCACAGCTCGAGCGCTGGCGCTGTTGTAACCGCCGACGGCCAGTGCTGCAGCCTTGGCGCTGCCTCCCGGCGCCAACGATACGGCTGTCGCCTTGGCATCGACGATGTTGCGCCCTTCGGCTCCGGTCGCAATGCCGCCACGGGCTTCAGCGTTGACCTGAACCGGGCCACCGTGCGACTGGCCATGGGCGGTGGCGCTGGCGTTACCGAAAATGGCAGCGTCAACAGAACTATTCGAGCGGTTGGCCAGTGCAATCGCACTGATCGTCACCGCCTGCGCTGCACTGCTTTCACCGCGCGCAGTACTGGCGGCGCCGCTGTTATAAATGGGTTCCATCGCATACATGGCATAGCCGCCCACGGCACGGCTGACGCCGGTGATCGCACCGGCAGACGAAACATCAATTCTGGCATCGGCAAAGCTGGAGCTGCTGGCACCGTCGGCCTGTGCATCAGCATTGATAGCGCCGCTGGCGCCACGCGCCTCGATATTGGCGCTAATCAGGCCGCCGCCGAACCTTGCCGGAATGGCGACTGCCTGCGCATCGAGATTGACGCTCTGTGTGCCGGTACCCGTGGCGCGAATACTACTGCTTGCACTGCTGCCACGGGCAACGGTGCGGCCCTGCACACCGTTGCCACGCAACTCCAGCACGGCGTTTGCCGCGCCAGCGTTGTCCGAACTGCCTGGCAACCATTGCGCACCCGCACCGCCAATGGCGCTGACATCGCCCGTCGCCAGTCCTCCTGCCACAATGGCCAGCTGCGCCGACGCGTCGCCACCCATGCTGTTGACACTTGCGCCATCGCCGCCAGTCGCCGTCACCACGCCTGTCACTGCCGCCAGTCCGGACAGAGTGGCAACTGCCTGTGCAGTACCGCCAATGTTTCTGCCAGAGAAGCTTGCGCTGCCTGGAGCGCCACCAGTGGCGCTGACCTTACCCACCACCACCGTAGCTGCGCGGGTGGACGACAGCGTCAATTCACTGTAACCGAGGCCGCCGGCGCCGGGCGCATTGGCGTCGACACCACGGCCGCCCGTCGCGGCAACGGCAGCGCTCAGCGCACTGGCCTCGGCATCGGACAGCGTCAGCACGGAGCGCGCCTCGGCGCCTGACAGATCGTCGGTGGGATCGAACACCGGATTGGTTGAACCGAAACGACCGCCATCGCCCGCGGTAGCGGTTTGCGACAATGTCAGCGCGCCACGGGTATTGCCTGATACAGCATTGTTCAGACTTACGGCAGCGCCAGCGCCGCCCACTTTATAGAAGCCGGCGGCATTGCCGCCATGGCCACCCGCTGCGCTGGCGGCCACATCGACGTTGCCGCTGTCAGACTTGCCGAAGGCCTGTACCTGCGCGCTACCGCCGTTGCCCGCCTGGTTTTCCCAGCCGCCGTTGGAATTGCCGCCATTCCCCCCGGTCGCGCCAGCCCGTACCGTGACCGCCGCTGCGCCGGTGGCGATTGCCGACGCGCTGCTGGTAGCTGCGCCACCGCTGCTGGCCTGCCCCGCCGAGCCGTCCACCGGTGGAAACCACAGCGCAACCGGCTCAAGGCCGGCATTGCCGCCATTGCCGCCGAGCGCGTAAGACATTGCGGAGCCCGCCTGCGCACCCGACAGCGTGAACACCGCGCCGTTCGCCGCGCCTCCGATGCCGCCGCTGCCGCCATGGCCACCGGGCGCGATCTGCTCGCCGTCGTCATTCCACAGCGGCTCCAGGCCGGCGCCGCCATGCCCGCCATTGCCGCCGCTGATGGTCAGGCTGTTGGCGAGGTCGCCGTTGGGGCCCAGCACCAGCGTCACGACTTGGCCGGCACCACCGTCGCCGCCCTGCGGCGCGCTGGCGGTGCCTGCCTGTCCCTGCGCGCCATGCACGCCGTGGACGGTCAATTGCGCAGCGCAGGCATGGCTTACGGCCAGCGAGAGGACCAAGGGGACCAGCGCTGGAACACGGCGCAGGCGGTGGTGGAGTGTAGGGGGCGAGCCGCTGGTGGCGGCGTGCGACATCTGCATGATCAACCTCGTTGGAGTAGAAAGGAAGCCGCTGCAGGACCAGCGTCGTGCAATGGCTAAAAAACAAGCTTACTGATACTACTCCAATTACAAGTTCACCAACAGATATAAATTTCGCAAGGGAATTTTTTTTATCTCGCGGCGTGAAATTTTATCCTATCTACAACAATATCAATATACAATGCACGGCCTTACTCATGCTTTAGCGTGCCAGTTGCTCGATCCGGCGGTCTATAAACGCCAGCAACTCGGGCGTGACGCCATTGCCAGTACGTGCGCGCTGATATGCTTCGCGCGCTGGCGCCAGTTGGCCGTCGGCCTGCAGCGAAATCCCCAGTCCCATCCACCACACGCCGTTGAGCGGCGACAGTTTCAAGGCCGCCTGGTAGTGCTGGGCCGCTTCGGTGTGGCGCTGTTCGCGCTGCAGCACGCCGGCCAGGAATGCCTGGTAGTCGGCATTGCCGGCTGCGTACGGCAAGGTGGTCATCAGCGTTTGCAGCGCCGGGCCGCCGCGCTCGAGTTGCAGGCGCGCCAGCACCATGGCCAGCCCGGGCTGGCGCGGATCGATGCCCAGCGCCAAGCGCAGCTGGCGGATGGCGTCCTCTGGCCGGCGATTTTCCAGCAACAGCGCCACATAGGTCTGGCGTGCCGGCT